>JAKAPE010000231.1 GCA_021811945.1 Pseudomonadota bacterium
CCGCTTCATCTCCGGCGAGCCGGCGGCGCGGGTCGATTGGCGCCGGTCGGCACGTGACGACCACCTTTATGTGCGCGAGCAGGAGTGGGAGGCGGCGCACACGGTGTGGATCTGGCCCGATCGCTCGCCATCGATGGCCTTCGCCTCCGCGCACTCGCGCGAAAGCAAACTCTACCGGACACTGGTAGTGGCGCTCGCCCTTGCCGAAGTTCTTGTCGAGGGCGGCGAGCGCATCGGCGTTCCCGGCCTCATGCGCCCGACCGGTAGCCGTGATGTCATCGAGCGGATCGCGCAGTCGGTCGTGCATGATCGCAGCGAGCGATTAAGCCTGCCGCCCAGTTTTTCGCCCTCCCCGCTCGCCGAGATCGTGCTCTTGTCCGACCTGTGGAGTGAGATCGGCGAAGTCAGACGCATGATCAGGCAGTTTGCCGGCAGCGGCGCGCGCGGCCACGTGGTGCAGATCGTCGATCCCGCGGAAGAAACGTTCCCCTATTGGGGTCGCATTGAGTTCGTGGAACCGGAGGGCGGCAGCCGCATCACCGCTGGCCGCGCCGAGACCTGGCGGACGGAATATGCGGCGCGCATAAAACGCCACCGCGCCGAAATCCGCAGAGAAACGGACAGGCTGGGCTGGAGCTTTGGCGTCCATCGCACCGATCGACCGCCGAGCGAGCTTCTTATCGCTCTCCATGCCCGTATCGGCACCGCCGCGGCGGATCCGCCGATGCGCGCGCGCACAACGGCTGCGCCGGGAGCGCCGGCATGATCGGCGAATTGTCGTTCGGCTTTGCCGAACCGCTGGTGCTCGCCACACTCCTCTCCCTACCCGTGCTGTGGTGGCTGCTTCGCTTGGTGCCGCCGCGCCCGCGGCGCATCGATTTTCCGCCGACGCGACTCTTGCTTGAAATTGCTCCGCGCGAGCAGACCCCGGCGCGCACCCCATGGTGGCTGACGCTGATGCGGCTTGCGCTTGCGGCGCTGGTCATCGTCGCGGCGGCCGGACCGTCATGGAATCCGCCGCTCGCGACGACCACGACGCGTGCGCCGGTGGCGATCATGATCGACGACGGCTGGCCCGCCGCCGCTACATGGGATGCACGTTTGCGCACCGCCGACACCATCATAACGCGGGCGGACGCCGATCGCCGCGCCGTCGCACTGATTCCGCTTTCCGAAGGCGCCCGCGACATTTCGTTTGCCACCGCGCGCGCGGCGCGGGTGCGGCTACACCAGCTTAAGCCGGTGCCGTATACCGTCGAGCGCACCGACGCGTTGCCCGCGATCAGGCGGTTCCTCGCTGCCGCGCGCGATGTCGAGCTGGTGTGGCTCTCCGACGGCACCGATCTCGGCCGGGGCGCCGAGTTTATCAAAGGCCTCGCACAGATGCTTGGCCGGCGCCCGATCACAATCGTCACCGGCGGCATTGCCTTTCCGCGCGCGCTGACCGCCGCCGACAACGCCGCGGGCGCGCTTACCGTGAAAGTGTTGCGCGCCACTTCCGGTCGGGCGGCGCGAGGAACCGTGCGCGCGCTCGACCTCAAAGGCCTGCCGCTCGGCGAAGCCGCCTTCGCCTTCCGGTCGGGGGCGCGAGAGACCAGCGCCAGGTTCAATCTGCCGGTCGAAATCCGCAACGGGATCGCGCGCATCGAGATTGTCGGCGAACGTTCCGCCGGCGCCGTTCAGCTTCTCGACAAGCGCTGGAGCCGCCGCATCGTCGGCATCATCTCCGGCGCCACGGCCGACAATTCCGAACCGCTGCTGTCGTCGAGCTACTATATCAAGCGGGCGCTCAATCCGTTCGCCGACGTGCGGCTTCTCCAAGGCGAGTCGCCGGCGGAAGCAGCGGAACATTTCCTCGATCAGAAACTGCCGATACTGATCCTTGCCGACGTCGGCACGATCGCCGGCGGCGCGCACGAGCGCCTCGCTCGCTGGGTCGAGAACGGAGGCGTGCTGGTACGTTTTGCCGGCCCGCGGCTTGCCGCCGCGCCCGAGGATGACCTCGTCCCGGTGAAGCTGCGGCGCGGCGGCCGTATCCTCGGCGGCAGCTTGAGCTGGGACAAGCCGCAGCCGCTTGCCGCGTTTTCCCGCGACAGCCCGTTCAGCGGCATGAAAGTGCCCAAAGATGTGACGGTAAGGCGGCAGGTGTTGGCGGAGCCCGGTTCGGCGCTGAGCGAGAGCACCTGGGCGACGCTCGCCGACGGCACGCCGCTGGTCACGGCAGCGCGGCGCGGCAAAGGTCTCATCGTGCTCTTCCACGTTACCGGAGATCCACGCTGGTCGAATTTGCCGCTCTCCGGTGCCTTTGTCGAAATGCTCAGGCGCATGGTCCGCCTCCCCGCAACGACCGGTGTCGCTCCCGCCCGCAGTGCCAAGATCAAGTCCGAGCGTGAGGCGCTGCCGCCGAGCCGCATGCTTGACGGCTTCGGCAGCTTCGTGGATCCGCCGCCGACGGCGAGACCGGTTCCCGTGGACTTTGCCGGCGGCGCCAGCGCCGACTATCCGCCCGGGTTCTATGGTCCGCCGGAGGATCTGTTCGCCGTGAACACGCTTCGTCCGGCTGAACGCTTGCGGCCGCTCGATTTCACGCCCTTTGCCAATGCCAGCCGCGAGGTCTACCGCCGCAGCGAACCGCAGGATTTGCGCGGCCCGATCCTTCTCGCCGCACTTGCTCTTTTCGCCATCGATACATTGATCGTGCTCTACCTCGGCGGCGGAATCTTCCGGCTTCTGTCGCGTACCTCGCGCGCTGCGGCAGCAACAGCATTCGTCATTGCCGCCGCGGCATTTGCCGGCGGCCACGCGTGCGCCCAGGACATAAAGGGCGGAAATGTGCCGCAAGCGGTGCTTGAAACCACGCTCGCCTATGTTGTCACCGGCGACAGCGAGGTCGACAAGATCAGCAAGGCCGGGCTTGACGCCCTCACGCTCTTCCTCGCCCAACGCACGGCGCTTGAGGGAGGAGAGTCAGTCGGGCTCGACATCGCCCGCGACGAGCTGGCTTTCTACCCGCTGATCTACTGGCCGATTGTACCGGGTTTGCCCCACCCTTCCGAAGCGACGCTCAAGCGCATCGACACCTATATGAAAGACGGCGGAACCATTTTGTTCGATACGCGCGATGCCGTCATGGCGCCGCCGGGACACGCCGGCGAAACGCGCAGCCTCGGCATGCTCGCACTGCGCAATATCCTTTCTTCGCTCGACATCCCGGAACTCGAACCAGTGCCGCGCGATCACGTGCTGACCAAGACGTTCTATTTGCTGCGCGACTTCCCTGGCCGTTTCGACAGCGGCCAGCTTTGGGTCGAAGCGCTGCCGCCCGCAAACAGCGAAGAGGCGGCACGACGGCCGGCGCGCGGTGGCGACGGCGTCTCCCCGATCCTCATCACCTCCAACGACCTTGCGGGCGCTTGGGCGACGCTGCCCGATGGCCAGCCGATGCTGCCGATGGTCGGCGACGAACCGCGCCAGCGCGAGATGGCTTTCCGCGCCGGCGTCAACATCGTCATGTACACGCTCACCGGCAACTACAAGGCTGATCAGGTGCACGTCCCAGCGCTGCTCGAACGGCTGGGGCAGTAACACACATGGGCCTTGACAATCTAAAATAGTAAATCATATGACATGTACTATGTGTAAGGTAGGATATATGCCATGAGCAAATACGAGGCGCTCCCGCAGTTTCTTGCGCGGGTCGATCACGAGGACTATCGGATGAGTTTTAGCGAAATTGAACGCGTTTTAGGCTTTAAGCTGCCCAAGAGTGCCTACGAGCACGAAGCCTGGTGGAGCAACAACGCCACCGGGCATTCCCATGCCCGCGCTTGGCTAAAATTCGGCTGGCGTACCGAAGCAGTGGATTTGGCTGCACGCAGAGTCACTTTTCGGCGTTCGCCCAAGCCGGCCTCTGCGGTGCCGCACCAACGCGATCCTTTTGGCTGCATGGCCGGCACGGTCACGATCATGCCAGGGACTGACCTGACGGCGCCGCAAGACGACAAGTGGAATGCCGAAGAAGGTCGACTCCTGAATGAGTGATCTTCTGCTCGATACCTGCGCCATGTTGTGGTTGGCGCAGGGCATTGAGTTGGCTGCCGATGCGCGCAAGGCGGTCGCCGCCAGCAACCTCAATGTGTCGCCGATCACCGCCTGGGAGATTGCCAATCTTGTGCGCAAGAAGCGCGTTGTCCTCGCAATGCCGACTGTCAAGTGGTTTCGGCAGGCGATGGCTGCAATGGAAGCAGCGATGCCGGAACTGACCATCGATATTCTTGCTGGTTCCTGTGAATTGCCGGGTTCGCCGCCGAACGATCCGGCCGATCGAATCATCATCGCGACCGCGCGCGAAGCCGGCATGGTGTTAATGACGCGTGACAAGACCATTCTGGCTTACTCACATGCGGGCTACGTGCGAGCTTTGATGTGTTGAACATGAACCTTGGTGTTGCATTCGCCCCGCTCGTCGGCGCTCAGGTTCTCTGGGCTGTGGTCGGCGCGGCGTTGATCCTGTCGCTCTTGCTCTTCGTGGCGCGCAGCCGCGGCGCCACCGTGCGCACGTCGGCGCTTGCGCTCATCGTATTGGCGCTGGCGAACCCTTCGCTAACGCGCGAGCATCGCGATCCACTCAATTCCATTGCCGTCGTCGTGGTCGACAAGAGCCCGAGCCAGACCTTTGGCGGCCGCGCACGACAGACCGAGAAGGCGCGTGCTGCCGTCGTCGCCCGGCTGCGCCATATTCATGAACTTGGCGTGCGCGTCGTCGAGGCAGGGCAGGCAAATGGGGAGACCGACGGCACGCGATTGTTCGGCGCACTGGGCTCGACCCTGGCCGATGTGCCGCCGGATCGTGTCGCCGGCGTCATCATGATCACCGACGGCCGCGTCCACGACGTGCCCGCGGATGCTTCCGCGCTCGGCTTCGCCGCGCCCGTTCACGCCCTCATTACCGGCAGCAAGAACGAGCGCGACCGTCGCGTGGCGCTCATCGCCGCGCCGCGCTTCGGCATTGTCGGTCAATCCGAGGCCATCGCCTTCCGCGTAGAAGATCAGGGCGCCAGCGAGACCACCGCACAGGTAACGGTGCGACGCGACGGCGATCTCATAGAGACCCGCGCCGTACCCGTCGGCACAACGCAGAGCGTCGACGTCCAGATCCCGCACGGCGGCCAGAATATCGTCGAAATCGAAGCGGCCCCGCTCGATCACGAACTCACGACCGTTAACAATCGCGTCGTCGTATCGATCGACGGCGTGCGCGAAAAGCTGCGCGTTTTGCTGGTCTCCGGCGAGCCCAATCCCGGCGAGCGGACCTGGCGCAACCTGCTCAAGTCTGACCCGTCCGTCGATCTTATTCATTTCACCATTCTCCGCCCGCCGAACAAGCAGGACGGCACGCCGATCAACGAGCTGTCGCTAATCGCGTTTCCAACGCGCGAGCTGTTTGTCAACAAGATCATCAAGAGGCCACCCCAGAACAAGGCCTTTTTTGATCTGATCATCTTCGATCGCTATGCACGCCAAGGCGTGCTGCCCATGCCGTACTTTGAGAACATTGTGCAGTACGTGCGCGACGGCGGCGCGGTGCTGGTCGATGCCGGTCCCGATTATGCGGGCCCGGACAGCATCTGGTATACGCCGCTCAACGCCATCCTGCCCGCCGAGCCGAGCGGCGAGATCACCGAGCGCGGATATCACGCCCGCCTCACCGAGCTTGGCAAGCGCGATCCGGTGACGCGCGACCTCGCAGGCTCCCGGAGCGACCCGCCGCATTGGAGCCGCTGGTTTCGCCTGATCGATACCCGCAACACCGCCGGCATTACGGTGATGGCGGGGCCGGGCAATAGTCCGCTGCTCGTGCTTTCGCGCCAGGGCGAGGGACGCATCGCGCTGCTTCTTTCCGACAACATCTGGCTGTGGGCGCGCGGCTTCGAAGGCGGCGGCCCACACCTCGACCTGTTGCGCCGCCTCTCGCATTGGCTGATGAAGGAGCCCGAACTCGAAGAGGAAGCGCTGCGGCTCATCGCGCGCGGGCATAACCTCCTGGTGCGGCGGCAGACCATGGGCGACAGCGTCGCCCCGGTGACGCTGAGCGCGCCCTCGGGACAAAAGCGCACGCTAACGCTCGCGTCCAAGGAGCCGGGCGTATGGGAAGCAAGCGTTGCCGTCAACGAATTGGGCCTTTGGCGGGCGACCGACGGCAAGCTCAATGCGCTCGTCAATATCGGCCCAGCCAATCCGCGCGAGTTCGCCGAGGTAACGTCGACAACCAAGGTTTTGGCGCCAATCGCGGCGGCGACCGGCGGCTCCTCGCGCCGGCTCGACGACGGCCACGGATTTCATGTGCCGCGCATTCTCCCCGTGCGCTCCGGCGATACCCTCGCGGGCGACGGCTGGATCGGCCTGAAAATGCGCGACGCGAGCGTCGTGCATGGTATCGGTGTGCTGCCCGTCTTCGCCGGTTTCTTGGGCCTGGTGCTGTTGTTCGGCAGTCTCGCCGCCACCTGGGCGCGCGAGGGAAGGTGAGACAAGCGGCCGTGCAGGGTGTGCAAAGAAGTCAAGCGCCGTGCCCACGCGTGACGTTCGCCACAGCACGATCCGCGTGGGCTTCCGCTGCGCTCAGCCCTGCCTGCGCCTTACTTCCCCGCCGCCTTGCGTAGCGCCGCGTTGATGCGCTCCTGCCAGCCCGGGCCGCCCTCTTGAAAGAAGTCGAGCACGTCGCGGTCGATGCGCAGCGTGACGGTTTCCCTGCCCCCCGGCAGCGTAGGTTGCCTCGGCGGCAATTCCGCCGGCTTGGCGGTGATGGCCTTGAACGCCTTCTCGGCAGCGGTACGCGCATCGGTGGGTCGTCGGGTCATGAATTCTCCTATAGCAAATATCCTCACGTGTCGTCACCGTCGGCGCGACCGGGCGGTCAGGCTATGACGACGCCTCTTCCCACTCCGGCCGGATCGGACCGGACACGCCGTCGAAAGCGCCCGCGGCCAATTCGGCGACGAGAAGACGCGCCGGATCGACCGGGCCGGGCATTTCCACGCGGCCGGCCGGGATACGATTGAAGCCGTTTTTGCCGTAATAGGGCTCGTCGCCGACCAGAATCACCAGACGTTCGCCCTTTGCCCGCGCCGCATCGAGCGCGCGCGCGATCAAGGCCTGGCCGATGCCGCGCTCGCGGAACGGCGGTTCGACCGTGAGCGGACCGAGAAACAACGCCTTGGTCTCGCCGATGCGCACCGGCGACAGCCGCACCGAGCCGACGAGCAGCGTGCCGATGCGCGCGGTGAACGACACATCGAGGCGGTGCGCCACGCGCTCGCGCAGGCGGTAAGCGGTCTTGGCGTAGCGGCCGGGACCGAAGGTGCGCTCGTGTAGCCGTTCGATCGCCGCCGCGTCAGCCCCCGTCTCCGGTAGAATCGTTAACGCAATGTCGCTCATCGCGGCGCGCCGCGTAGCATTTGCGCCGGCACAGGTCCAGCCGACCGCCGCCTGGCGACTGCCCAGCGTGCGAAAACCGCATCTGCCGCCGGCGGCACGGATGATTACATCAGGCACAGAG
>JAKAPE010000232.1 GCA_021811945.1 Pseudomonadota bacterium
GCCCTTTCCGACCGCCGGCCATCTTGTCTCCCGGGCGGGGTTGGTTCCGCGCCTGGACGAAAGCGCCGGCAAGCACCGCTCGACCCGCATCAAGAACGGCGCTCCTTGGCTCAAGCCCGTGCTCGTGCAAGCCGCCTGGGCGGCAGCGCGCAAAAAGAACAGTTACTTACAGGCGCAATTCCTGCGCCTCAAAGCCCGCCGCGGCCACAAGAAAGCAGTCGTCGCCGTTGCTGCCTGCGCCTCGATCTTGACGATCGTCTATCACATCCTATGCGACGGCACCTGCTATCAGGATCTCGGTCCCGAATACTTCACGCGCCGCAACCCGGCCAAGATCGCAGCCGGGCTTGCCGACCGAATCCGCAACCTCGGCCATCATGTTGAAATCAGCGCTGCTGCCGCATGAGCCGCATGGAAGTTTCTGGGGAGACAGGCAGAGGGCTAATGTTCAAGCGCTCCTCGGTATGCTGGCCGTAGAGCTTGGCGTACTCAGCGTACGCATGGCGCACATCGAATGGGATCACTTGCGGGCGATGAAACCGCCCTTATTGGTTGGGGGCTAGCTTGGTCGCAGGTCGGGGCAATTTTGGGCGCGCTGCAAAACGGTCTTGTAACGTGATTTGTAGTCATCGGCTTTGGAAAATGCCAATGGTTTCAGTAAGCTATTGATGGATATCGGCCAAAGAGATTAATGGAGCGGGCGAAGGGAATCGAACCCTCGACATACAGCTTGGGAAGCTGTCGTTCTACCACTGAACTACGCCCGCAAAACCCTTATTTCATCGGCTTCTTGGCCATTGCCCGGATTTTCTAGGTGGGGATTCGCTGCGCCAACTGCGGCACCTAGCCGGCAAACCTGTTTAGCCCTCTTTTGAGACGGGCCGCAAGAGATGCCCAGGGATGCCCAGGGATGCCCGACGCGTGGCGCCAGCGCAGCGCTTCCGAGAATTTCGGCTGGCGAGGGGAACCAGGAAGCGATACGCTCCGCGCGGGTTATTGAGCTTATGACCACGTCATAGATGGATTTGCAGTGCGCAGTGGACCTCAGGGGCGCATGCAACGTCTAATGGCTACCGGGACAATGAATGAAACTGTATTCAACCTCAAGTGGATCGCGGCAGCGGCGCTTCTGTCTCGTGCTGGTGAAGCCCTCGCACTACGACGACGATGGATACGTCTTGCAATGGCTGCGCTCCCCGATCCCGTCGAACTCGCTGGCTTCGCTCTACGGTCTGGCAAAGGATTGCGCCGAGCGCGCCGTACTGGGCAGGGACGTCGCCTTCGATATTCAGGCTTTCGACGAAACTAATACTCGCATCCGTCCTCATCGGATCGCGCGCATGATCAAGCGGGCAGGCGACGGCATGGTTATGCTGGTCGGAGTGCAGTCGAATCAGTTCCCGCGTGCACTTGATATTGCCTTGCCGCTTCGCGAGCGGGGCATCAGGGTCTGCATCGGCGGCTTCCACGTCTCCGGTACGACCAGCATGCTCAATGGTGTCGATCGCGATCTCGATCGCGCCAAGGGTATGGGTATCTCTCTATTCGCCGGCGAAGCCGAGGGCCGGCTTGAGGAGGTGCTGCGGGATGCGGCAGCCGGTACGCTCAAACCGCTTTACAACTATATGGACGACCTCCCCAACCTCGAAGGCACGCCAATCCCGCTGATTACGGCAGAGCGCGCGCAGCGGACGGCGGGTGGAGTGACCAGTTTCGACGCCGGCCGGGGCTGCCCCTACCAGTGCTCGTTCTGCACAATCATCAATGTGCAGGGCCGAATATCGCGCCGCCGCTCTCCGGCCGATATCGAGAAGATCGTGCGTATCAATTATGCGCAGGGTCTGCATAGCTTCTTCATCACCGATGACAATTTCGCCCGCAATAAGGATTGGGAGCCGATCCTCGATCGCCTCATTCACTTGCGGCAGGTGGAGAAACTCAACATCGGCTTCATTATTCAGGTCGACACGCTCTGTCATAAGCTGCCGAACTTCGTGGAGAAATGCGCCAAAGCCGGCGTACGGCGCGTTTTTATCGGGCTTGAGAACATCAATCCCGACAATTTGGCGGGTGCCAAGAAACGCCAGAACAAGATCACTGAATACCGGAAGATGTTGCTGGCCTGGAAGTCCGTGCGTATTATCACCTACGCGGGCTATATCCTTGGCTTTCCAAACGATACGGTTGAATCCATTCTGAGGGACATAGACATCATCAAGCGCGAGTTGCCGGTGGACCTGCTGGAGTTCTTTTGTCTGACGCCGCTGCCGGGATCGGAGGACCACCTCAAGCTCTTTCGCACCGGCGCGCCGCTCGATAACGACATGAACAGGTACGATGCAATTCACGTCTGTACGACGCACCCGCGCATGTCGCGACAGGAATGGGAGCGTGCCTACAAGCTTGCGTGGCAGCGTTACTACACTATCGACCACATGGAGACTGTGCTGCGCCGCGTGGCCTCAGTCGGCGCGAATGCGAGCAACGCGCTTTTCCTGATGACGTGGTTCAAGGGGAGCAACGATCTGGAGGGGGTTCATCCGCTTGAAGGCGGGTTGCTAAGGCGGAAGTTCCGTCGCGACCGGCGGCCAGGGCAACCACTCGAGCCGATGTGGAAATTTTATCCGAGATATTATTCCGAGGTCGTGATCAAACTTGTGCGTTGGGCCGCACTGTATTTGCGTCTACGCAGGATTTATCTGCGTATCAAGCATGATCCTCGGCGATTCGAATATACCGACCTCGCAATGACGCCAATTTCCGAAGAAGAAACCTCCCGTGAGATGTTTCGTACCGAAGCGGCACAGGATTATCTCGACCGGGCGCGCCGTCTCAATGAGGTACGCTACAGCACCATGGTCTAGCGCAGATTTTGCGCGCCCTCGATTGTCGCTGGCAATGACGTAGCGCGCTCAACCGACTGTGCGCCAAGCTCATCGCCGCCGGCAGCGCCTGCGTGGTGCTGCGGAATAGCCGCAAGTAATATAACACAAAACCTTTCCGGACAATTGCCTCGGCACGCTCATTGCCGATCGAAAAGGGCTGTCGACCGCAACAGCCACCGCTTTTCCGAAAGGAATTCTCCTGTCAACGTCGAACTCGTCGGCCGGAAAAGCGCATCACATTTGCCGCCGGCCAGGGTTCCAGTTGCGATCGAGATTGTCGATGAGCTTCGGGTCGTAAAGGCACAGGCTCTGCTGGCGCGCATAGGTCGCCATGTAGCGGCGAAACACCTCGAGCGGCTCGTCGGCGACGCGCAGCGCCTTGCGATTGGCGACCGCGCTCGTCAGCCCGGAGCGCACGAGTTCCAGCGCATTCCTCTCGATCGCCGCGTCCATCTCCGCGGCAGGTACGACCTCGTCGCAGATCATCCGCCCTTCTGGCGTGTCGGCGCGGAAGACGCGCTCAAAGAAGATGCCTTCGCGCGCGAGTTTGATGCCGACGAGCCGCGGCAGCCGCAGATTGGCGGCGCCGGGAATGAAGCCCTCCTTGCTGGCCGGGAGGTTGAAGTAGGAGTCGGGCTCGGCGATCACGCGGTCGGTGACGCAGAGGAGCTGACAGCCGCCGCCGATGGCGAAGGCCTCGACCGCGGCGATCCAGGGCTTCTCGACGTAGTCCTCGAACTGCTCGTCGTAGGATTCGCCGCGGAAATGGCCGCGATAGATTTTGTGCAGCAGCCCCAGCTCGCGCTCGATGAAGAACTCGGCCAGCGAGATCTGGCCGTAATAGAGATGGGTGAGATTGACGCCGGCGTTGAAGACGCGGCGGCCGGCATATTTCGGATGCGGAACGCTGCCGCCGCGCAGCACGCCGACATCGATTGTC
Organism: Pseudomonadota bacterium; assembly: GCA_021811945.1. Lineage (GTDB taxonomy): Bacteria > Pseudomonadota > Alphaproteobacteria > Rhizobiales > Xanthobacteraceae > BOG-931. The sequence goes on from JAKAPE010000232.1 coordinate 3,826, forward strand.
TCGTCGAGTAGCACGAGATCGACCGCGGTTTCCAGCGCCGCGGTGGCGCGGTCGTCCTCGGCGTTGAGGAATTTGGGATTGCTCAAGATGACGTGACCGGCTCTGCCCTTGCGTTCGACCTTGGCCGCGCCAAGGTCGAGCGATCCGCCGCGCTGGAACTCGGGTAGTCGCTCCAGCGCGTCGCGCTTCGGCTTGAGCATCGCGTGGATGAGATGCATGCCGGTGCGCTCATCGGCGAGAATTTGGCCCACGAACAGGCCCTGATCGAGCTCATGGCCTTCTTTGGCGCTCTGCCGCATCAGCGCCCGCTCCGCCGCGATCCTCTCCGGGGTCGGCAGCAGCGCAGGATAGCGGTGAGATGCCGCCGCGAGCAGTTCGGCAACGCGCAGAGTGCGGGTGCAGTGGCCGGTCAGCTCGTCGTAGATCGCGGCGGCGTGACGACGGAAGAATCGCTCCTTGACGGCGCGTGCGCGTGCCCGAAGCGTCGCCGCTTCGGCGCGCTGTTCACCGGCGCGCGCGCCGTGCGGCCTCCGGGCATCAAGCAGCGCCTCGATCTCGGCGGCGTAGTTGCTCGCCGCCTCCGCGTCGCGCGCAAGCGACGATGCGAGGTTAGGCTCGGAGGGAGCTGGACGAACGGCGAGCTTCTGCATGGTGAACCTCCTCCATCTTCGGCCGCTTGAGCACGGCGCCGCGGCGCTTTATTGTCATATATAGTATAGAACTTACGCTCGATGGATCACCATTATTGCGGAGCCATGTTCTATTCGATCGGGCCCGCAGCGTTCAATGGCCGCTTTCTAGCCGTTGACTCTGTGGCGTGCCGATCGAGACACTCGTCATGTTGCGGGCTATAGGAATTCAGCGGTAACGACATGGTTCTGTCCATGGAGCCAGCACCAAAACCTCCCGAGGCGGCCACCGGATTGACGAGCGCCGAGGCGCAAAACCGCCTCGCACGATTTGGCCCGAACGCCATTCCCGAGCGGCGTCCGCATCCGCTCCTGGCGTTGCTGAAGAAATTCTGGAGCCCGGTTCCGTGGATGCTCGAAGTCACCATTCTTATCCAAATCCTGCTGGGCGAGGGTGACGAAGCGGCCATCGTCGGTGCACTCCTGGTTTTCAACGCCGCCATCAGCTTCATCGAAGAGGGCCGGGCCAGCAAGGCGTTGGCGCTGCTGCGCAGCCGGCTGACGACGCGAGCCCGCGTGTTCCGCGACGGCCGGTGGCAGTCGGTGCCCGCGGCAGACCTCGTTCCCGGCGATCGCGTCCATCTGCGCATGGGCGACCTCTCGCCCGCCGACATCCGCATCGCCGACGGCAGCATCCTTCTCGACCAGTCGGCACTGACCGGCGAATCCGTTGCCGTCGAGGCCGGAGCCGGAAAGCTCGCCTATGCCGCCGCGGTGGTCAAACGCGGCGAAGCCAGCGGCGAAGTGGTGGCGACCGGGCTGCGGACCTATTTCGGCAAGACCGCGGAACTGGTGCGAACCGCGCAGGCGGCGAGCCACCTACAGACGACCATCTTTGCCATCGTCAAAACGCTTATCGTCATCGATGCCGTGCTGGTTTGCGCGCTGCTCGCTTATGCAGCTTGGGCGAGCCTGCCGTTCGCCGAGGTCATCCCGTTCGCGTTGATCCTCCTCGTCGCGTCGGTTCCCGTCGCGCTGCCGGCGACTTTCACCCTCGCTACCGCGCTCGGTTCCACCGAACTGGCGCGCAGCGGCGTGCTGGTCACGAGGTTGTCGGCGATCGAAGAAGCGGCAGGCATGGACGTGCTGTGCACCGACAAAACCGGCACCATAACCGAGAACCGTCTGGCGCTCGCCGCGACCGCCCCTTTAGCCCCCGTTGCCGAAAGCGACCTCCTGCGCCAGGCGGCGCTCGCCTGCGATCCGGCAACGCAAGACCCGATCGATCTCGCCATTCTCGCCGCGGCGCAGGCGCGTGGCCTTCTCGCCGATCTACCGCCGCGGCTGGAGTTCGTGCCTTTCGATCCTGCGCGACGCTATTCACTCGGGCGTTACCAGGATCGAGCGGGAAAGCTATGCGTCGTCAAGGGCGCGCCGAGGGCGGTGGCCGCGCTCGTTCCCGACGCCCCCGACATTGCCGCGGCAAGCGAGCGGCTGGCCGCCGGCGGCGATCGCGTGCTCGCCGTCGCCTCCGGCGGCGACGAAGGCACGTTGCGGCTCGCAGGACTACTCGCTCTGGAAGACCCGCCGCGCGCTGATTCCGGATCGCTGGTCAAGGGTCTCCAGGATCTCGGCGTGCGCGTCATAATGGTCACCGGCGACAACTTGGCGACGGGCTGCGCGATCGCGCAGCGAGTCGGCATCGGCGCCCGCGCCGCGGCCGCCGAAGCGCTCGACCATCTCGACGGCAATCAGGCGCTTGACCATGACGTCTACGCGCGCGTTTTCCCCGAGCACAAGATCAAGCTCGTGCGGCTGCTGCAGGCCGCCGCTCATGTCGTCGGCATGACTGGCGACGGCGTCAACGATGCGCCCGCGCTCAAGCAGGCCGACGTCGGCGTCGCCGTCGCCAGCGCCACCGACGTGGCGCGCGCCGCCGCCGGCGTGGTGCTCACGGCTCCCGGTCTCATCGACGCCCTCTCGGCGGTCAAGATCAGCCGCCGCATCTATCAGCGCATGCTCACCTATACCGTCAATAAAATCATGAAGACGCTGGAGATCGCCGTATTCCTGAGCCTTGGCGTCATGCTCACCAACACTTTTGTCATCACGCCGAAGCTGATCGTCCTCCTGCTCTTCACCAACGATTTCGTCACCATGTCGATCACCACTGATCGGGTGTCCTACTCGACCAAGCCCGATCGCTGGAATATCCGAACTCTCATGCTGTCCGGCGCGGCGCTGGCGGCGCTGGTGCTGCTGCTCTCCTTCGCCGTCTTCTTCGTCGGGCGCGACGTGCTTGGCCTGCCATTGCCGCAGCTGCAAACGCTGGTCTTCGTCATGCTGGTCGCGACCGGCCAGGGCAATGTCTATCTCGTGCGCGAGCGCAGGCACTTCTGGAAATCGCGGCCAGGCGTTTGGCTTGTCGTCAGCTCGATCGCCGATCTGGCGGTCGTGGCGCTGATGGCGACCGGGGGCTTGCTGATGGCGCCGGTGAACCCGCTTTTGATCCCCGCGCTGCTGGCGACGGTTGCAGTGTATCTGTTTTTCCTCGATCAGTTGAAAGTGCTGATCTTCCGCCGCTTTGGAATCCACTGATGAACTTATTTCGGTGAAAGGATTACGTTCATTATTTGTTTGGTTCTCGATCAAGATCTCTTGCCGGGCGGCCAAGACGGTTGTAGCTCTAAGCAATGACGCCCACGGACCTGGTGAGGGAATGCAGGGAGGCGATGCGGCGCGGCGCCGACTTTCCGACCCTTTGGCATTCCATTATCAAGCGGCATCCAGCCGTCAAAGGGGTGCCGGTTCAGCGGCTTGACGGCGACCGCCCCTATGTCGAGGTGCCTCTCATCAGAGGCGACTGGCTTGTCATCGACAACGACGCCAGAACGGTTCGGCTGCGATAGAGCCGGCCAGACAATTAGCCCGGATATCTCACACATAATTGGCGCATCGGGGCGCCGAATCAGCGAAAGTTGTTTTGCGACAACTACTTTCGAGGGATTCGGAGAGCACCCCGATGCTGACACAGTGTAGCGCAGAACTGTT
>JAKAPE010000233.1 GCA_021811945.1 Pseudomonadota bacterium
CGGTTTCCTGCGCGAAAACGTCCCCAGGAACTGGACGGACTTTTGCGATTCCGTCACCGACAACTTCCGCGTCATCTCACCCGAAAATTTTCGGGTCATGACGTGAACAGGGTATACCAGCGAAAAAGTGATTGATCCCCAAGAGTCTACGCAACAGCCCGAATCGCCCGGGCGACCTTGTCGAAAATCTCTCCGATTTGCGCCTCGCTGACGATCAGCGGAGGGGCGACGGCCAGCGTATCGCCCGTGATGCGGATGACGAGGTCTTCGTCCTGGAAGGCGTGGTCCATGGCGGCGTAGCCGCGCTCGCCGGGAGCATCCGGGCGCGGCGCAAGGTCGATGCCGGCGGCGAGGCCGACGGTGCGGATATCGAGCACGCCCGGCAGACCCTTCAGCGCCATCGCCGCGTCGGCGAATACGGGCTCCAGCTTTTTCGCCCGTTCGAATAGATTCTCGTCGCGATAGAGGTCGAGCGCGGCAAGACCGGCAGCGCAGGCGAGCGGGTGCGCCGAATAGGTATAGCCGTGGAACAGCTCGATCGCATGCTCAGGTCCGCGCATGAAGGCGTCGTAAATCCCTTCCCGCGCGATCACGCCGCCCATGGGCACCGCGCCCGACGTGATGCCCTTGGCGAAGCAAAGAAGGTCGGGGGTGACGCCGTAGCGCTCGGCGGCGAAGGCGTGGCCGAGACGGCCAAAACCGGTAATCACCTCGTCGAAGATGAGCAGAATGCCGTGGCGGTCGCAGATCGTGCGCAGGCGATCGAGATAACCCTTGGGCGCCGGCAGCACGCCGGTCGAGCCCGCCATCGGTTCGATAATAACGGCTGCGACGGTGGATGGGCCGTGCAATGCGACGATGCGATCGAGTTCGTCGGCAAGGTGCGCGCCCCATTCCGGCTCGCCCTTTGTGAATGCCTGCTGCTCGCGGTCGTAGGTCGCCGGCAGATGGTCGACGCCGGTGAGGAGCGTGCCGAAGAACTTGCGGTTGCTGACGATGCCGCCGACCGAAATGCCGCCGAAACCGACGCCGTGATAGCCGCGCTCGCGGCCGATCAGGCGCGTGCGCGCCCCCTCGCCGCGCACATTGTGGTAGGCGAGCGCGATCTTGAGGGCGGTATCGACCGCCTCCGAGCCGGAGTTGCAGAAGAAAACGCGGTAGAGGTCGCCCGGCGCCAGCGCGGCCACGCGGCTTGCCAGCTCGAAGGATTTGGGATGGGCGAAGTGGAAGGCCGCGGAATAATCAAGCTCGGCGGCCTGGCGCGCGATCGCGGCCGCGATCGGATCGCGGTTATGGCCGGCATTGCTGCACCACAGTCCGGCGAGGCCGTCGAGGACCGCGCGGCCGTCGGCGGTGAAATAGTGCATGCCCTTGGCGCGCGCGAGCAGCCGCGGCGCGCGCTTGAAGGCGCGGTTGGGTGTAAATGGCAGCCAGAACGCATCGAGATCGTTGGTTTGTCGCGCCGCTGCGCTCCTGCTGATCTGTGCCATGGCGGACCCGGTTCCTGAGCTCCCCCTAGTGTCCCGCTTCCGACGTTCGTATCACTTTGCCGCATGCCCTATTACGAACGTCGGAAGCAAAGGGACACTAGCAACTTTATGAATCTAGTGTGGTTTTGGATTTGACGCTCCGATGACGAGCTGCCGCAATGATGATCGGAGCGTCAAATCCACCGCACTAGTGGATCTCCGAGAAACCGGTAACAGGCACGCGTTGTCAAGCTATCCGCGAGGTTGTCAGAGGTTGTCTTATCCACAGAATTTCCACAGACTTCTTCACAAAAGGGCGTTAGCATATCAAAAGTATATTACTTTCATATCTGCGCCTTATAAGTGTATAAAGTAAAACAAGCCCGCCGATCGATCATGTGCCTGGGATCGGAATCGGCGAAGCCGCGCCGGACAAGTGTCTCAAGATGCGCGAAAATCTACGGGCATGCGACGACGGCATAGATGCGGGCGAAAGCGCGGCTGAAGGCTGGCAGGCCGATGAAGTGCGCCGGCAGCTCGACCGCATCGTCGCCAGCGCCAGCTTTCGCGCCTCGGTGCGGCTGACGCGGTTTCTCAGCTTTGTGGTCGAAGCGAAGCTTGCGGGCCACAGCGACCGCATCAAGGCGTACACGGTCGCCGTCACCGCGCTCGGCCGCGGCGGCGACTTCGACCCGCAGAGCGATGCGATCGTGCGGGTGGAAGCCGGCCGGCTGCGCGCTGCCCTGGCGCGTTATTATGCAGGCCCCGGCCGCGACGATGCGCTTTGGATCGTTCTGCCGCGCGGCACCTATGTCCCGACTTTCCAGCGCCGACCCGCCGCCGACTGCGTGCCGGCAGCCGCCATTGCCTGCGACGCAGGACTGGCCGCGCAATCGGACCGGCTGGCGGACATCGCCGGTTACAGCCGAGACCTGCGCCATTCGCTGGTCGAGGTCGAGAAGCTCCTGGAGATCCACCGCTTGCGCATGGCCGCGGTCAAAGCCGAAATCATGAGCGTCCGGCGGGCTCTGCAAAGCTCTTTCACTCTGCTGCAGCTAGCTTTCGATTCCGGCCTCGCTTGCCGCCCCGAAGAGCCGCTGCTACCAACCGCGCCGTCCTCCCAACCCGAGGCGCCGAGGACGGCGGATGGCCGAGAGACCCAAGGAACCCAACAAGGAAATCAGCAAGCTCAAGGCGCGCCGGCCGCGTGGCCTCGCCGACCGCGGCCCGGCGGAGATCGCGGCGACGCGGCGGATGCTGGAGACGATCCGGGAAGTCTACGAACGCTACGGTTTCGAGGCGGTGGAGACGCCGGCCATCGAACACACCGACGCGCTCGGTAAATTCCTGCCCGACCAGGACCGGCCCAACGAAGGCGTGTTCTCGTTCCAGGACGACGACGCGCAATGGCTGTCGCTGCGCTACGATTTGACGGCGCCGCTCGCGCGCTACGTGGCGGAACATTTCGAAACGCTGCCGAAACCCTATCGCAGCTACCGCTTCGGCTGGGTTTTCAGGAACGAGAAGCCGGGACCGGGACGCTTTCGGGCATTCATGCAGTTCGACGCAGACACCGTCGGTTCGTCCTCGCCGGCCGCCGACGCCGAGATGTGCATGATGGCGGCCGACACGATGGAAGCGCTGGGAATTCCGCGCGGAAGTTATGTGGTCAAGGTGAACAGTCGGAAGGTGCTCGATGGAGTGATGGATTCCGCCGGCATTTCTGAGAGCAAACGCCTGACAGTACTTCGCGCAATCGATAAGTTAGATCGCTTCGGTGTTCAGGGGACGGAGGCTCTTCTTGGCAAGGGGCGACACGACGAAAGTGGCGATTTCACTCGTGGCGCTGAGCTAACGGATTTTCAAACCGACCGAATCATGTCGTATGCTCGTGCCGCTGTTGAAACTTCCCATAGAATGCAAAGCGGTACATATCTCGCCAAAGGTTTTAACGCGGCAGCGGATCAGGATTATTATCTAATTGACGAACTACGATCGTCATTCTCTGAATCACAATTTGCACTGGAAGGCTTGGACGAGCTGGAAGGCATCCACGCACTTGTTCGCGCTAGTAGCTATGAAACCGATCGCATTCGCATAGACCCCTCAATCGTCAGGGGCCTCGAATATTACACCGGCCCCGTGTTCGAAGTTGACCTGACATTTCCTATTGCTGGCGATGATGGAAAGCCCGTGCGCTTCGGCTCGGTCGCCGCCGGCGGGCGCTACGACGGGCTGGTGTCGCGCTTTCGCGGCGAGGCGGTGCCGGCGACGGGATTCTCCATCGGCGTCTCCCGGCTTGCCGCCGCGCTCGCCCATCTCGGCAAGATCGACACCAAGCCCGAGCCCGGCCCGGTGGTCGTCACCGTGTTCGACCAGGACCGCCTCGCCGACTATCAGAACATGGTGGCAAAGCTGCGCGCGGCAAGAATCCGCGCCGAGCTTTATCTCGGCGCCGGCAGATTTGCCGCGCAGCTCAAATATGCCGACAAGCGCCGCAGCCCCTGCGTCGTCATCCAGGGCGGCGACGAGAAGGCCAGGGGCGAAGTCACGGTCAAGGATTTGATCCTCGGCGCCGAACTCGCCAAGCTGGAGAAGGGCCGCGAGGCACACCTGCAAAAGCAGGCCGAGGCGCAGTTTGCCGTTCCGGAGGACCGGCTGGTCGAGGCCGTGCGCAAGGTGCTGGCGCGGCACGGCCTCGGTTCGCCGCCATCCTGAGCATGCGCAGAGGGGAGCGGCTTGGTCTTCAGCAGCCTGATCTTTGTCTGCTTGTTTTTGCCGGCGGCGATTGCGGCTTATTTCATCGTGCCAGCGCGCCTGCGCAATCGCGTGCTCGTTGTCGCGAGCTTGATCTATTACGCCTGGGGCGTTCCGCTCGCCGTCGTCCTCGTAGTGTCGCTGATCGCCATCAATTTCAGGCTCGGTCAACTCATCGACGACCACGCCGGCCGCCGGCGCAAGCAGTTGGTCGCCGCGGCGGTCGCCTTGAATCTCGGCGTGCTGATTTTTTTCAAATATTCCGATTTTATCCTGCAGAACGTCAACGTCCTTCTCAGCCCGGTAACGACGCGGCGTGCGCCGTTACTGCACATCGCGCTTCCGCTCGGAATTTCCTTTTTTACGTTTCACATCATTTCCTATCTAGTCGACGTCTATCGCGGCACCGTCTCGGCGCAGCGCTCGCCGAGCGCGTTCACGCTCTATATCATCAACTTCCCCCAGCTCATCGCCGGACCGATTATCCGCTATCACCTGATCGAAGATCAGCTGGAAAAGCGCATTGTCAAATTTGACGACGTCGACGCCGGCATCGGGCGGTTCGCCATCGGCCTGGCCAAGAAGCTCTTGATTGCCAACCCGATCGGGGCAATCGCCGATCAGATATTTTCGGTCACGCCCAACAACCTGTCATCGGCGACCGCATGGCTCGGAATGATCTGCTACGGGCTTCAGATCTATTTCGATTTTTCAGGTTACACCGACATGGCGATCGGCATTGCCCGCGTCTTCGGGTTCCATTTCCCGGAGAACTTCAACTATCCCTACGCTGCGCAGTCTATTCAGGATTTCTGGCGGCGTTGGCATATGACGCTGTCGTTCTGGTTTCGCGATTATGTCTATATCCCGCTAGGAGGCAATCGCCGCGGCGCGTGGATGACCGCACGCAACCTGTGGATAGTGTTTCTGCTGACCGGGACCTGGCACGGTGCCAGCTGGAACTTCGTGGTCTGGGGCATGTGGCATGGGTTGTTTCTGTTCATCGAGCGGCTCAGGCCGGTCGCGGCGGCGCTGGCACGGTCGCCGCAAGTGCTCAGGCACCTCTACACGTTGTTCGTCGTCTTCATCGGTTGGGTGTTCTTCCGGTCACCGGACTTGAGCTCGGCGATCGGGTACCTGACGCGGGTGTTCGGGTTTGGCGGATGGCGCGAGGGCCTGCCGATGACCGTGATCGTCTCCACGCCGATGGCGTTTCTGATCGTGTTGGCTGCGCTGCTGTCGTTGCCGGTGTGGCCCCAGGTGCGCGCGGCGGGCGGGCGGCTCAGCGTCTCCAATTCGGGGGCTATCGTTGTCGATCTCGCGCGCGCGGCCTTGGTCGCCGGCATCATGTTCCTGTCGCTTTCGACGATGGCGGTCGAACAATACAATCCGTTCATCTATTTCCAGTTCTGAGCGCGCCGATATGCGCACTTTCACTCGGCCATTGGCATGCGTCACCTTCTTTGTCCTGGCCGTACTGCCCCTCGTCCTATTCACGGCAAAGGGACCTTGGCTCGGCCGTAACGAGATCCGGCTGCAGCGCCTGTCGCCGTTTCCGGACCGGTTTACGCCGAACGTATTCCGGAACGTCGACCACTGGTTCGCCGATCGAATCGGGCTCCGGCTGCCGCTGATGTGGATCGGAGCGCACCTCAATGTCGGGCTGTTGCAAAGGTCGACCGACCGCCGAGTGCGGATCGGTCGCGACCGCTGGCTGTTCTGGACCGGGGACAGCCTCAGCACGGTCTCGATGGCCGATTTTCGCGGCCGTCTCCGCTTCTCCGCGGACGAGGTCGCAACCGCCGAGCGGCGGCTGATCGACATCCGTGACGGATTAGCGGCTTGCGGCGCCCACGGCATCGTTGTCGTGGCACCGGACAAGCAGAGCATTTACGGCGAATATCTCGACGACGCGCCCGTGCGACCGAAGACTCGCCTCGACGATCTGCTGCAGCGTCTCGATCCGCAAGCGCGCGCGATGATGCTCGATCTGCGCCGCCCGTTGCGTGCGGCCAAGGCCGCAAACTCCGAAATGCCGCTTTACTTCAAAACAGATACCCATTGGAATGAGCTCGGTGCATTTTATGGCTACCAGGCGATCATCACCGCGTTGGCCAAGGTGATGCCGATCGCAAATCTTTCTCTGGCTTCGCTCGATGACTTCACTGTGAAAATCCGTCCGTTCCACGGGGGCGACCTCGCCAGCAGCATGCTGCTGGCGCCGGGGTTGTTTCCCGATATCCAGACCGTCCTGACGCGCAAGAGTGCCCGGATCCACACAGCGACCGGCCGCTTGGTAATGGTGAGCGATTCTTTTTCCACCTTGCTGACCCCTTATTTTGCGCCGCACTTTGCCGATGTAGTCAAACTTAAGGCCTCGTTCGGCGACGCCGATCCGAAGCAGATCGTTCGCCTGCATCCCACAGCGGTAATTCTCGAGATAGTCGAGCGAGCGTTGGACAATATCGCATATAGCCGCTTTGACTGGCCGCGGGTTTGCCCGCGATGACGCGCCCGCCGGTGCGAGCGAATCGGCAAGTGCAGATGGGGTAGCCGCACCGTTGCAAACCGCGGCGGGGTTCGCCCGCCTCGGATCGCCAAAGCGAGAATTCAATGAGCATACGACTGTTTGGATTAATTGGATTAATGCTCTGGATTAATGCGTGGTTAGAGAACGTTGCCCTGCGCAGGCAAGTCAGGTCGATGGGAACCTGTTCATCGGGGTTCTAATGACTTTTTGCAGTGAAGACGCTGCGCCCCGAGTAACGGATTATCTGCAGCAAGCGCTCCGTTAACGGACAACCGATAAATTGGTCCGCTGCCAACCCACAGTTGAAGGCGGACAAGCATTTGAGCGTGCCCGCGCACATCACGTTTCGCGCAGAAATCCGGAACCGCGCGCAGTTCTATCCGCTCGACTCGAACGACCGCGCCTTGCTGTCAGCATTGGCCCCTCTCGTCCAGCCGCATTTGATGCGGGCATTCGACGAGCAGCCGGGAATTGTACGAGCCTTTCCCACGATAAGGCCACTCTCGAAGAATACGACGAAGCCATCCAGCCCCCAGTGATGCCCGACCACAAAAGCCTGATGGCGTGCTCAATCAAGTCAAGGCCAAGCCGCTTCGCGGCGTCCCTGCGGGCCGGCCTTGACTTACTAATCAGTTTATAAATATCTTCACATCCGACGTTATTGGGCGTATGCTGAAGACATGCCGAAGCAAGATGCGCGCAAGCTGGATCACAAGACCTTGGAAGCCATCAGGATCCGGGC
>JAKAPE010000234.1 GCA_021811945.1 Pseudomonadota bacterium
GCTTGATGCGGCCGATGCTGGAGAGGGTAGAGGCAATCACCGGCCGGCTGCCCGAGACGCATCTTGCCGATGGCGGTTTCGCGAGCGCGAATGCCATCGAGTGGGCCCATGCCAAAGGGGTCACGGTATATTGTCCACCGACCGTCTCCAAGCACGGCTCTGATCCTTTTGCTGCCCGCCGCGACGATGGTCCCGGCGTGGCGGCGTAGCGGCGTGGCGGCGTGGCGGAAACGAATGGCGCGTGAGCAAGCGCGCGCAATACCGTGTGCGCGGAATCTGCGAATGCATCCATGCGCGCTGGCGCAACTGGAACCTGATCCGGCTGTCCGTGCGCGGGCTCAAGAAGGTACGAGCGGTGATGCTGTGGTACGCGCTCGGCAACAACATCCTGCAGACGCACCGTCTGGCCGCCGCGGCGTAGAGGACGACTCCGCCCGGCCGTCAGGCTGATCTCCCCAGCTCGGTGGCAGCGCCACTCAGACGGGTCGATAAATGGCCGCCGCAAGCAGCGCTTGCATGTGGCCGCATTTGTCATGACCGCGAACGCTTCACGCAAAGCGGAATCCTTCACATCCTCTCAGGGTGACGAAGGGGAATCATCGGTTGCCCGATGCTATCGCTCCCGCGGAAACTCCAAGCCCATCTCGCGATAGCGCTCCGGATCGTCACTCCAGCCCTCCCGCACCTTGACGAACAGGAAAAGGTGTACGGGGTGCGCGATTGCCGCGGCGATATCGGCGCGCGCGGCGGCGCCGATCGCCTTGATGGTTTGGCCGCCTTTGCCGAGCACGATTTTGCGCTGGCTTTCCCGCTCCACGTAGATCGTCTGCTCGATGCGCACGGCGCCGTCTTTCAGCTCCTTCCAAACCTCGGTCTCGACCGTCGACTGGTAGGGCAATTCCTGATGCAGCCGCAGATAAAGCTTTTCGCGGGTGATTTCGGCGGCGAATTGGCGCAACGGGGCGTCCGAGACCTGGTCCGCAGGGTAGAGCCACGGCCCCGCCGGCACCTCGGCCGCGAGCCAGCTTTTGAGGTCGGGAACGCCGTCGCCGGAAAGCGCCGAGATCATGAAAGTCGCGGCGAATTTTTCGCGCGCGTTGAGCGCTTGCGTCAAGGCGAGCAGCGTCGGCTTGGCGACGAGATCGATCTTATTGAGCACCAGCGCCTTTTTGGCGCTGACATCGCTCAAGCCGCGCAGCACCGCCTCGTCGTCACCGCCCAGGCCCTTGCGCGCCTCGATGAGCAAAATAACGATATCGGCGTCCTGCGCGCTGCCCCAGGCGGTGCTCACCATGGCGCGGTCGAGCCGGCGGCGCGGTGCGAAGACGCCGGGCGTATCCACAAAGATGAGCTGCGCCGCGCCTTCGATGGCGATGCCGCGCAGGAGTGCGCGCGTGGTCTGCACCTTGGGCGTGACGATCGACACTTTCGTGCCGACGAGTGCATTGACAAGCGTCGATTTGCCCACATTCGGCGCCCCGATCAGCGCCACCAAGCCGCAGCGGTGCGCGTTCTGCTCAGCCATTGGGTCGTTCGGGCTTGACACCCTCACGCGCCATCATGGCCGCTGCCGCGGCCTGCTCCGCGGCACGTTTGGAGCGCCCCGAACCTTCCGCCGGAGCAAGGCGCGGGAGCTGCACGGCGACACGAAATTCCGGATCGTGGTCGGGACCCGAGCGGGCGATTTCGCGGTAATTGGGTGTCGGCAGGCCGCGCGCCTGCGCCCACTCTTGCAGCATGGTCTTGGCGTCGCGCAGCGGCTGCGCCTTGGTCTTAAGGCGTGTCTGCCACAACCGTTCGACGAGAGCGGCCGCGGCGGCATAGCCGCCGTCGAGATAGACCGCGCCGATCAGCGCCTCCGAGACGTCGGCGAGAATGGCCGGCCGCGTGCGGCCGCCGGCATTGGCTTCCGAGGAGCCGAGACGGACGGCGGCGCCGAGATTGACGGCGCGCGCGACCTCGGCGCAGGTCTCCTTGCGGACCAGATCGGCAAGCCGGCGCGACAGCTCGCCCTCGTCGGCCTTGGGGAAGGCGCGGTAGAGCATGTCGGAAATCACCAGCCCGAGGACGTGATCGCCGAGAAACTCCATGCGCTGATACGAGCCGGCGCGGTTGCGCGATCCTTTGAGAGCAGAAATGTGCGTGAGCGCACAATCGAGCAGCCCCACATCGTTGAAACGGTAGCCGATGCGCTCCTCGAGCGAACCGTCGCCGCGGCGACGGCGGCCGTCCTTTGCGCCGTCGGCCAGTACGATCGCGGCCGCCGATGCCGGCGGTACGACCGTTTCGTCGGCAGACAACTCCGACGGTGCCGCGACCGGCTCTGTGACAGGTTTAGATTTTCGCTGGCGGCTCATCTTACCAGGGTGAACAGGCGGCCCCAACGCACCGTCCAAGGCCAACGCCAGATTTCCCAGGCGTGCGCCCCATCCCCGACCGAGAAGAAGATGATTTGCGCTCTGCCAATGAGGTTCTCATAAGGTACATAACCGACCGCGCTGAGCACCCGGCTGTCGGTCGAATTGTCGCGGTTGTCGCCCATCATGAAATAGTGGCCCGGCGGCACCGTATAGACCGGCGTGTTGTCGTAGAAGCCGTTGTCGGTGAGATCGAGCGTCGTATAGCTCACGCCGTTCGGCAGCGTCTCGCGATAGCGCTTGACCCGCTCGGTGATGCCGTCGTCGTTGGTGAGAAAATCCGCGATGCGTTGGCGTTTGACAGGCACGCCGTTTATGTTGAGGACGCCATCGATCATCTGGATACGATCGCCCGGCAACCCAACGACGCGCTTGATGTAATCGATCGAAGGATCTTTCGGCAGGCGGAACACGACCACGTCGCCACGATGGACCCGCTGGGCGAAGATGCGGCCGGAGAACAGCGGCGGCGAGAACGGGAAGGAGTAATGGGTGTAGCCGTAGGTGAATTTAGAAACGAACAGATAGTCGCCCACGCGCAGCGTCGGGATCATCGATCCCGAAGGAATATTGAAAGGCTGAAACAGGAAGGTGCGGATGACGAGGGCAATGATGAGGGCCTGGATTACCACACGAACGGTCTCAGCGAATCCGCCCTCCTTGCGCTTGGCACCGCTCTGCACGCTCATCGATTATCGTCCCACTGCTATGGTTGTGCCCCGCGACCTTGTAGCCGCTGAGGGAAGGGCATGCAATTGCACGCCGGTTTTCGCCGCGGTGTTACCCTGGCAATTTACTTATGAATGCCATGATCTTACGGCCAGGGCGCAGGGCGCGCTCGACGACGTTCGTGAAAAAATTGTCATCCCGCATATGGCTCCGTTCGCGGCGGACAGCGCCGCCCGCCTCAGCGTCCGGCGACAGCGATCGCCGAGATGATGACAAAGGCGTGGGCCGTAGATCCTTCGTCAGTAATCGTAAGGTCGATGCGAACCTCGTAGCCGGCAGGGGTGATCGCCTGCAAGCGGCGCTTGGCGCCGCCCGTGAGTTCCATGCCCGGCCGCCCCGATGGCTCGTTGACCACGCCCATGTCGCGCCACCAGACGCCGGCGCGCAAGCCCGTGCCCAGCGCCTTGGCGCACGCCTCTTTGGCGGCGAAGCGTTTGGCATAGGTCTCGATGCGGTTTCGCCGCTTCTCGGCGCGGGCGCGTTCGTGCAGCGTGAAGACGCGGTCGAGAAAACGATCGCCATGACGTTCGATCACTTTGGCGATGCGGCGCACATCGGTAATGTCGGAACCGATGCCGAGGATCATGGCACGATCCCTGGCGAGTTCCTTGGCAAATTCCTTGGCGCCACTCGCTCGATCGTCGCCCTGCCCCGATCCATTGCCGTACGCATCCGGCCGACGGCGCCGGCGAGGCCGTCGAAGATCGCCTCGCCGATGAGAAAATGTCCGATGTTGAGTTCGACGATCTCGGCAAGCCTCGCGATCTCTTCCGCAGAGGCAAAGTCGAGCCCGTGGCCGGCGTGGACTTCGAGGCCCGCAGCCGTCGCCGAGGCGGCACCGCGGGCGATACGGGCAAATTCGTCCCCGGCAGTGCGTCGATCGCCTGCGACCAGAGCTTCGCACCAGGCCCCGGTGTGGATCTCGATGACCGGCGAACCGATAGCGGCGGCGGCTTCGATCTGAGCCGGCTCGGCGGCAATGAACAAGGCAACGCGAATGCCCGCTGCGCCGAGCTCGGAAACCGCCACCCGCAAGCTCTCGCGCTGGCCGGCCGCGTCAAGCCCGCCTTCGGTCGTGCGTTCGGCGCGTCGCTCGGGGACGAGACAGGCCGCGTGCGGGCGCACCTTGCGGGCGATCGCCACCATCTCGCGCGTTGCTGCCATTTCTAGATTGAGCGGCTTTGCGATCTCCGCCTTGAGCCGCACAATGTCGTCGTCGACGATGTGGCGGCGATCCTCGCGCAGGTGCGCGGTGATGCCGTCGGCACCGGCCGCAATGGCGACCGCAGCCGCCCTTACCGGATCGGGGTGCCGCCCGCCGCGGGCATTGCGCACGGTGGCGACGTGATCGATGTTGACGCCGAGGCGGAGATGCGTTCCGTTCATCATAATCCCCCTGAGACTTCCGCGCTCGCACCTTCTACCGATCGCAGCCGGCAGGCAAAGCTGTAAACAGCTTCACACATGTCCCGTGACGGATTCAGCAAGGTGAACCACCGAATTCGCGGCGATCCCGCCACGTTGCCTCTTGCCTGCACTCGATGTGACGGTCATCTCGTCGGCCATCATGTTCAGGGATGCAGTACCATGCGACGCCCAGGCTGGAACGAGGCGGCACCACCATACGAACGAGAGCGAACTTCAAAAAATCCGTGATATCTCCGGCGTATTGGTCGCGCATGGACGGTGCCGCTCACCCGCTCACCCGCCCGGCGTTGGCAACCACCTTCTTCGCACGCAATTGCGAGATGATCGATGTCAGGTGCTTCAGATTGTAGACTTCGAGATCAATGGTGATTTCGGTGAAATCAGGCGCCTGCCGCGCCATGCGGATGTTATCGATATTGCCGTCGTGCTCGGCGATCACCTGGGCGATCTGGGCGAGCGAGCCAGGCTCGTTGACCGATTGCACCGTCAGTCGCGCCGGGAAGCGCTGCGGCGTCTTTTCATCGACGTCCCACCGTAAATCGAGCCAGCGCTCCGGCTCGTCCTCAAACTGCTGCAGCTCGGGCGAGTGGATCGGGTAGATGGTGATGCCCTCGCCCGGGGTCATGATGCCGACGATGCGGTCGCCTGGAACCGCGCCGCCGTTGGGCGAGAAGCGCACCGGCAGGTCGGTATTGATGCCGCGAATTGGGATGGCGGCGCCGTTTCCGGCAGCCTCCGGAAGTCTGAACTTCACGGCCTTGGTTCGTTTGAATCCGAACCAACCGCTTTCCGCCTTTGGCGGCGCCGCCGTGACGCGCTCGTCCTTATAATCGGGGTACATCGCGCGCGCGACATCGGCCGCCTTCATCTCGCCGCGACCGACGGCGGCCATCACGTCCTCGATTGAGGCGCGCGCCAGCCGCGGCAAGGCGCCTTGCAACTGCTCGTCCGAATAAGCGATCTTGGCGCGCTGGCACAGCCGTTCGACGATGCGGCGGCCGAGGCCGGAATACTGGGTGCGCACGGCGGCGCGAGTGGCGCGCCGGATCGCCGCACGCGCCTTGCCGGTCACCACGATCGACTCCCACGCAGCCGGCGGAGCGGTCTGCGCCTTCGAGCTCAGGACCTGTACTTCATCGCCGTTCTGCAACGTCGAAATAAGCGGGGCGATCTTGCCGTTGACTTTCGCGCCTATCGCCATGTTGCCGACGTCGGTGTGCACCGCATAGGCGAAATCAATCGGCGTGGCGCCGCGCGGCAGCGCGATCAGCTTGCCCTTGGGCGTGAAGCAGAATACCTGGTCATGGAACAGCTCGAGCTTGGTGTGCTCCAAAAACTCTTCTGGGTTGGAGCCTTCAGCCAGAAGTTCGATGGTGCGCCGCAGCCAAGCATAGGCGTTGGACTCGCGCGAAAGCATCTCCGTCGGCGAGCCGTGGCCGTCCTTGTAAAGCGCGTGCGCAGCGATTCCGTGTTCGGCGATCTGGTGCATGCCGTGCGTGCGGATCTGCAATTCAACGCGCTGCTTGCCGGGCCCGATTACGGTCGAATGGAGCGAGCGGTAATCGTTCTGCTTGGGGGTCGAGATGTAGTCCTTGAACCGGCCGGGGACGACCGGCCAAGTGGTGTGCGCAATGCCGAGGGCCCGGTAGCACTCGCTAACGCTGCCGACCACGACGCGGAAGCCGAAGATATCCGAGAGTTGCTCGAAACCGACCTCCTTCCGTTCCATCTTCCGCCAGATCGAATAGGCGCGCTTGCGCCGGCCGGACACCTCCGCGACGATACCGCTGTCGGCAAGCTTCTTGGTGAGCTGCCGCTCGATCTCGGTGATCGAGCCGCTCGATCGCACGGCCAGCGCCTCGAGCCGCTCGGTGACCACCCTATAGGCTTCGGGATTGAGCTCGCGGAACGACAAATCCTCCAACTCCTCGCGCATCTCCTGCATACCCATGCGCCCCGCGAGCGGGGCATAGATGTCGAGTGTTTCCGCTGCCGTCTGCCGCCGCGCGTCCGGCGGTCGATGAGAAAGCGTCCGCATATTGTGCAGCCGGTCGGCAAGCTTGATCAGCAGCACGCGCACGTCCGCGGCGATCGCGAGCAGGAGCTTGCGCAGGTTTTCCGCCTGCTTCGCCTCCTTGGAGACGAGATCGAGCTTTTTCAGCTTGGTCAATCCCTCGACCAGGACGCCGATGTCGTGGCCAAACAGGCGGTCGATTTCGGCGCGGGTGGCGTCGGTGTCCTCGATCGTGTCGTGGAGGAGCGCCGCAGCGATGGTGGCGTCGTCGAGCTTGAGATCGGTGAGGATCGCGGCGACCTGCAGCGGGTGGGAAAAATAAGGGTCGCCCGAGTCCCGTTTCTGCTCGCCGTGCGCCCGCATGGCGTAGACGTAGGCGCGGTTGAGCAGGTCCTCGTTGGTCGCCGGGTTGTACTGTCTGACCCGTTCGATCAGCTCATATTGCCGCATCAACTGCGGCCTGCGCGATTTTGGCATCCCTTCCGCAGATTGCAACGTCAGGTTGCTGTCGCGCGGCGTCGTGCGGGTCTCGTTCTGCATCCGCGGAAAATTGATCGTCGCGCCCGCCATGAACGAAACCTGCGTAGACACCCGCCGCTGCGCGGCAAAATCGCCGGCGCAGCTTATCCAAAGATATCATGACGTAAGGCCTGCGGCACAAGATTGCGTTGAGAGCGGTAGCAGGAGCCGGCCGATGGCCAACACAGCGTTAACGGCGGGCGCAGGCACCGTTCGGCATTACTCTGAGGGTATTTGCGGCCAGGGCACGGAATCCAGGTTAACGCTCTTTGAGCTGAAGGATTTGTAGCAGGAACTCCGGGCTCCAACCTGCGGTTTTACGTCGTGTTTTGACGCTTCCCTTATTC
>JAKAPE010000016.1 GCA_021811945.1 Pseudomonadota bacterium
GGCTTCCAACGGATCGGTTGCCCTCCCCGTTGCTGGGTATGACTACAACAGCGACTGGACTCCTCTGTTGGCGGGACTTTCACCCGCTAGAATGGCAGCTAGCCTCGCTGCACCAGAACCTGCGCGCCGGCGGTGCATTCGTCGAAGCTCGTCGATTCCGCCTCGTTGTGCGAGATGCCGCCAGCGCAGGGGACGAAGATCATGGTGGTCGGCGCGACGCGCGCGACGTAGGCGGCATCATGACCGGCGCCGGAGATCATCTTGCGCCACTTGAAGCCCGCCTTCTCCGCGCCGATGCGCACGCATTCGATCAATTCCGGCGCGAATTTGACCGGCGGCGAATTCCAGATGCGCGTTTCGCTGTAGGCGAGTCTCAACGGCGCAAGAATCTCGGCGAGCGAGGCGCGCAGTTTCGCCTCCATGGTGTCGAGGACCTTATCCTCCGGATGGCGGAAGTCGACGGTGAAGAACACCTCGCCGGGGACGACGTTGCGGCTGTTCGGCTTGTTCTCGAGCAAGCCGACGGCGCCGACGGCGTCGGGCGCATGCTCCCAGGCGATGGCGTCGATGCGCTCAATCATCCGCGCGGCGCCGAGGAGCGCGTTCTTGCGCAGCCGCATGGGCGTCGCGCCGGTGTGCGCCTCCTGCCCAGCGATCGTGATCTCATACCAGCGCATGCCCTGCACGCCTTGGACCACGCCGATCATGCGGCCTTCGTCCTCGAGGATCGGGCCCTGTTCAATGTGCAGTTCGAACATCGCGGAGAATTTTCGCGCGCCGGCTTTTTCCGCGCCTTTGTAGCCGATGCGCGCCAATTCCTCGCCGAACGCCTTGCCGTCGCGGTCCTGGCGCGTATGGGCGAACTCGGGCGTGAAGACGCCGGCGAAGACGCCGGAGGCAAGCATGGCTGGAGCAAAGCGCGAGCCTTCCTCGTTGGTCCAGTTGACGACCTCTATCGCTGCGTTGGTCTCATAGCCCGCATCGTGGAGCGTGCGCAGGGCTTCGAGCGCGCCGAGGACACCGAGCACGCCGTCGAACTTGCCACCGGTCGGCTGCGTGTCGAGATGCGAGCCCATGGCAATCGGCGCGAGATCTTGGTTCTTCCCCGGCCGGTGCGCGAACATGTTGCCGACCTCATCGACCGAGACCGTACAGCCGAGCGCCTCGCAGCGCGCCTTGAACCAGTCGCGCACCTTGCGGTCGAGATCGGTCAGGGTCAGCCGGCAGATGCCGCCCTTCGCCGTCGCGCCGATCTGCGCCGTCTCCATCAACGTGTCCCAGAGACGCTCGGCGTTGATTTGCAGGTTCTGAATTTGTGGCATGCGGACAAACTCCTGACGGGCCGGGCTCGACGTTCCTCTTTTACCTTTCCCCAGCGGGGAGAGCTCGACTTCCGAGCGAAGCGAAAAAAGTCGGGTGAGGGGGCAAACCCAAACGCTGCCACCCCCTCACCCGCTTCGCGATCTGCGATCGCTCAGCGACCTCTCCCCGCCGGGGAGAGGCGTCTTTCATGGCCTCTCAATTACGGTGTGACCTCTGCGCGTTCGACCTGGCGCGGCGCGTTCGTTTCGCGCCAGGTGGCGTTGGCGACGTGCACGGCCGGGAACGGATCGCGCGGGACATATTTGCCGGCGCCGGCCGACGCCCGCAAATCGCCATCGAGCCAAGTGATCTCGCCGCGTGCGAGCGTCGCCCGCGGCAGGCCGGTGCAGCGAAAACCCTCGAACACGTTGTAGTCGATGCGGCTCACCTGCGTCTTCGCCGAGATGGTTTTGGTCGCCGCCGGATCCCAAATGACGAGGTCGGCATCGGAGCCGACAGCCACCGCGCCCTTCTTGGGATAGATATTGAGAATGCGCGCCGAATTTGCCGAGGTGGCGGCGACAAATTCCTCCCTGGTAATCCGGCCGGTATTGACGCCCGCGGTCCATAGCACCGGCATGCGGTCCTCCAACCCGCCGGTGCCGTTCGGTATCTTGGTGAAATCGCCGCGGCCCATCCGTTTCTGCTCGGTGGTGAAGGCGCAATGGTCGGTCGCCACGACCTGCAGTGTGCCCGATTGCAGCCCGGCCCACAGGCTCGCCCGGTCCTCCTTCGAGCGGAACGGCGGCGACATCACCCGCCGCGCCGCGTAATCCCAGTCGGCGTTGCGATATTCGTCCTCGTCGAGGACGAGGAACTGCACCAGCGGCTCGCCGTAAACCCGCTGGCCGGCGGCGCGCGCGCGCGCGATCGCCTCATGCGCCTCGCGGCAGGAGGTATGGACGACATAGAGCGGACAGCCGGCCATGTCGGCGATCATAATGGCGCGGTTGACCGCTTCGCCTTCGACCGCTGGCGGTCGGGAATAGGCGTGGCCTTCGGGACCGGTCACCCCGGCGCCGAGGTAATGCTGCTGCAGGTGCCAGATGAGGTCGCCGTTTTCGGCGTGCACCAGCGGCATGGCGCCGAGGCCGGCGCAACGCAGGAACGAGTTGTAAAGCTCGTCGTCATTGACCATCAAGGCGCCCTTGTAGGCCATAAAATGCTTGAAGGTGTTGATGCCGTAGGTTTTGACGCAGGTCTCCATCTCGTCGAAAACCCGCTTGTCCCACCGGCTCACCGTCATGTGGAAACCGTAATCGCAAGCCGCGCCCTCCGCCTTGCGGCGCCAGTCCTGATAGCCGGCGAGCAGCGACTGCCCGGGACTTGGAATGCACATGTCGACGATCATCGTGGTGCCGCCCGCGAGCGCCGCCTTGGTGCCCCATTCGAAGTCGTCGGCGGTTACTGCGCCCATGAACATGAGTTCGAGGTGGGTGTGCGGATCGATGCCGCCCGGCATGACGTAACAACCGCCGGAGTCGATCGTTTCCGACCCGGCCGGTGCTTCGAGATTGGCGCCGATTGCCGCGACCACGCCGTCGCGAACGAGCACATCGGCGCGCCGCGAATGGTCGTGATTGACGATGGTACCGCCGCGGATGAGCTTGGTCATGCTGGTCTCCCCTCTCGCTTGATCGAACGGCCACGCAAAGTCCTGTGTGGCATTCTTGTCGCGTTGCGCACAATTCGTCAAAAATATCGGCTGGGGACGGAACCCGGCCGATATCACAGATTTGCATAGCGAGGATAGATATGACGCAACCGCTCGTTGTGCCCGACAAAAGCGCGCGAGCGGCACGGCGGCAGGACCTCAAATTGAACGTTCTCGATGGTTATTCTGCGGGGGAGCGCCGCATGTTTCTGCGGCAACACAAACGCAAGGAGTGGAACAATGGAGATTTCGATCTCTCGTCGCGCCGTCATCCTGGCGGCATGTCTCACCGGCATCGCCGCTTACGCCGGAGCCACGGCAACGTCGTCGCAGGCCGCGGCCAGGTCCTTCAAAGTCACGCTCAACGGCGCGCAGCAAGTGCCGCCGGTGCGCACCGCCGGCAGCGGCACGGCCGCCATCACCTACGATCCGGCGACGCGGCGGGTGACCTGGAGCATCACGTATCACGGGCTGTCAGGCCCGGTCACCATGGCGCACTTCCACGGGCCGGCGGCAGCAGGCAAGAATGGCCCGGCGCAGATCTGGCTGACCAAGAAAGGCAGTCCGGTCAAGAGCCCGATCAAGGGAGCCGCCACGCTGACCGCGGCGCAGGCGAAGCAATTTGCCGGCGGGGACTGGTACATCAATGTGCATACCAAGGCGAATCCGGCAGGCGAGATCCGCGGCCAAGTGGTGCCGCCGAAAGGCTGACCGCGTTACACGACATTGACCAGAAGGGCGACGGCAAGCGCGCTCAGGCCGAAGAGAAAGGCTGCGCGCACCGCGCTAGCCATCTGCGGCTGCGGCGTGCTCACCGGCAGTCGCTTCGATCCGGTGATCATCGGCCCCAGCAGATTGTGCCCCTTGGCCGCCGCGTAGACCGCGATGGCCAACACGTGCAGCGTCACGGCCGCCAGAAGTGCGTCCCAGAAAACCCAATGCAGCGCTGAGATCGCGTTGGCGACCGCCGCGGGAGTCAGGACCGTGAGCGGTCCGGCGTCCGCTACATCGTTGGCGATGTAGAGTCCGCTCAGCGTCTCGCCCAGAAGCAGCACCAGGAGGATGAGCACCATGTACCCGCCAGCGGGATTGTGTCCGGCTTGACGGTCGGACTCGCGGCGCAGCAGTCGGGCCAAGTGGCGCACCGCTTCGTGCGGAGCGGCGAGAAAGCGGGAAAATCGCGCGGTGTCGCTGCCAAGAAAACCCCATAACAACCGGAAAACCACCAGCGCGAGCACAGCCTCGCCAGCGAGGCCGTGCCAATACATAAGGTTCGCCCGCCAGGTGACGTAGGTCGCTACGATAAGCGCAGCGGTGAGCCAATGAAACAGTCGCGTCGGGGCATCCCAAACGCGAATCTTGCGGACAAGATCGTGCGTCATGATCATCTGCCGTCAGAAGGCCGGTCCGCTTCATACGGAGCGATCGCCTATTTGGATCGCCGCCCGCAGTCTATTAAGCCCGCCGCATGACGAAAGGTTCATCTACATGAACCGTAGCCGCGACGGTGCTTCAGGGTGCGTTCAGTGCACGCGGCGCAAGCTCCTTGCCGATGATCGGCTCCTCACCGTCGCGCCCCGCCGTTGTGGCGAGCAAACGCGACGGGAGGGCTTGCCAACAGCGAGGAGACAATAATGGCAACGATCTTGAAGACCTTGGCAGCGGCGCTGCTCGCGACCTCGATGGTCGCCGGAGCGTCGCTCGCCGCCCAACCGTCCGGCACCAATGGCCAACCGCCCGCCGCGACGACGAGCAGCAAGACACATGCGACAGCCAAGCCGAACGCGACGAAGCACGTGCGCACGCATCGCCGCACGCATCACGTGCGCAAGACACACGCGGTCAAGAGGCATTACTACAAGCACCGCGTCAAGACGCACCACTACACGAGCAGCAAGATGCGCAAGCACCACGTCGCCCACCACGCGAAATTGCCCAAGAAGCAAACCGGCAGCAAGTGAGGGTGCATTCGGCGCCTGCGGCGTGCCCCGGCTCGCCGCGCATTTCGCGTCCGCCGACGGCACGCCCATCGCATCAAAGTCGCACGATCGCGGCGACCTGATAACGGGAATCGCAGAAGAGCGGGCTGCCACGCGGCATTGACGCAAGTGAGCCGCCTCTTCCCGCGCGCCCCGCGCGGGAAGAGGTAAATCAATTTACAATTCATTTCCAGGAAAAGTCGCGCCAATCCTCATACGTTCGGCAAAGCCTGAGCGGCGAAGCTTCAGCGGCCGCGGCGGATCGGTGATAAGTATTCATCCGCATAGACCGATCGGAGCACCACTCCATGTGGATGGATCACGCCGCGGCGTCGATCACCCTCGACTTCGGCACGCTGTTTGTCGCCGCCGTCGTCGTCACCTTGCTGCTTGGCCTGTTCCTGCTGTTCGCGTGGGTTCAGGAACGTATCCCGGCGCTTGCGTGGTGGGGCGCGGCCTATCTGGTGGGCGGCTTCTCGGGCGCCGTCTGGCGGTTCGGCGATACCATGGCGCCCGTCCTGCCGTCCGGCGTTGCCCACGTGCTGCTGTTCATCGCCGTCGGCATGATCTGGAGCGCGGCCCGGCTGTTTCACGGCCGGCCGGTACTCTGGGGCGCCATGTGCTTCGGCGCCGCCGTCTGGGTGCTCGCCTTCATGTTTGCGCCTTTCGCTCGCTCTGGCGCGGCCCACGTCGTTCTCAGCTCGTTCATCGTTGCCGGCTATACTTTCCTGATCGCAACCGAGCTCGGCCGCGAGCGGCGCCAAAGTCTCATCCGATGCTGGCCCGCGATTTTCGTTCCGATGCTGCACGGCGCCATCTTTCTTTTCCCAGTTGCGCTGGCGACGCTTTCTGGCGGCGGGCGCAATCTCGCCGGCGGCTGGCTTGTGGTGTTCATGATCGAGATCGTGCTCTATGTCGTCGGCGCCGCCTTCATTGTGCTGATTCTCGCCAAGGACCGCACCGTTCACTTGTACAAAATGGCGGCGGCGACCGACCCGTTGACCGGCGCATTGAACCGCCGCGGCTTTTTCGAGGCCGCCGAGATCGTTATGGGACGCAGCCGCGCCCGCGGGACGCCGGTTAGCGCGCTCGCCTTCGATCTCGATCACTTCAAATCAATCAACGACAGGCTGGGGCACGGCGGTGGTGACGCCGTCCTGCGGCGATTCGCCACCATGGTGCGCACGAATCTCCGCACCGACGACATCATCGGCCGCCTCGGCGGCGAGGAGTTCGTTGCCCTCCTGCCGAGCACGCTCGATGACGCCGCCGTCGCGGCGGAGCGGGTGCGCGCGGCCTTTGCCGAGGGCGGTGCGGAGTTCAACGGGCTGCGGATTGCAGCGACGGTCAGCGTCGGCGTGGCCTGCGGCTCACCATGGGCCGCGGTCGACGCGCTCATCGCGCGCGCCGACGCCGCGCTTTATGGCGCGAAGGCCAATGGCCGTAACCGCGTCGAATTGGTCAAGGAGGCCGTCGCCGGCATCGCTGATCGACAAGACCGGCAGGCTCGCCCGCCTATATGCCAGCAATTGCGGCTCGCTGAAGAAACTGGCGGACCGCGACGTTATCGTCGCGGATTGAGCGTCGCCGATTTCAATGACGATCCCCGAACGTTCCCTCCTGGGGCTCTTCGAGAGCGCTAGAGCGCGATAGTTGATGTCGAGTCGGCGGGCCGCTTATTTTCCGCTTATTCCCGCGAAAGCGGGAACCCAGGCGGATTTTCTGGGTCCCCGCTTATACGGGGCACCCCATCGCGCTAACGCGATGGGGTGCCCCGTAAGCGGGGACGAGCGGCTGGAGCATCGACCGAAAGTCATCACGCTCTAATCCATCCCGCAAGCGCCTGCCGGCGGGCAAGGCTCGATGGTGGCTTGGGTCAAGACCGGCAACTCCCGCTCATTCCGCATCGGCGAGTGGTCCGCCGAGATGTTTTCGGGCTATGCTCGACCGCGGAGAAAATTCGAACATGGCCGCCTGGAAGCCCAGACTGTGGTGGGGAGCTGTTACCGGTTTTCATAACCCGGACGTTGAAAAAATTCCAAAGCTAGATCGCGTTTCGCTGTTTCTCTTTGCCGCGCGCAGCGTCATCCTGGTCGTCTCCGCACAGGCGGCGATCATCGCCGGCCTCTTGGCTGCCGGCGCCGGCCGTTTCGAATGGCTAAATTTCATCGCCGTGCTAGTGGGATTTGTCGATGCTCACATGATCAGCAATCTGAGCAACGATTATTTTGGCTATACGCGCGGGCACGACACGCCAGATTCGCCGCGGATGCGTTACACCGTTCACCCCTTGGCGAGCGGGGCGCTTGACAGCCGCACGCTGGTCACGGGGCTTTCGCTTCTCGCCGTCATCGGCCTCGCAATTACTGGCTATTTCATTCTCGAACACGGCTGGCTGGCGGCAGCATTCGCAGTAGCCGGCGTAACGCTTCTGCTGTTGTACGACGCCGCACCAACGCCGTTGAAGAGCATCGGCCTTGGTGAATTCGCTGTGCTTTTGGTGTGGGGACCGCTCATGATCGGCGGCGGCTACGCCATGATTACCGGGCAGCTCTCGACCAATGCGGTGCTCGCCTCGCTTCCCTATGGGCTCGGCGTCATGAGCATCCTCATCGGCAAGCACATCGATCAGATGGAGTTCGATTCCAGTAAAGGCATCCGCACACTGCCGGTATTGATTGGCGAATACGCTGCGCGCGTGCTGGCGATCGCGGCGATCGTCGCAATTTACCTGATCGTGGCCGCTCTGATCTTTTTCGGGCGGTTGACGCCCTTTGCATCGGCGATCGTGCTCGCCATCCCGCGAGCGGCTCGGGCCATCAAGATTGCGAACCGGCCGCGTCCGCCAGCGCCGCCCGATGGATATGTCGGTTGGCCGCTCTGGTATCACCGCGCTGCTCTCGGTCACAGCCGGGCTTTGGGCTGGGCCTATATCGGCGGCCTGGCCGCTGGTGCCCTCTGGGCCATCTGACCGAAAGCGAGCGCGACCGGATGCCATTCAAACCTTCGAAGCTGCGCCGCACCGACCCGCGTTTCGTTGCCACAACACTGCGCGCAACCGACGGGGGAATGCTGGAGATTGCATGGCTCTTGGTGAACGACGTTATGCCGGCCGTGGTTGAAGGCGACTCATCGCCCCGTGGCCGATGAATCGCCTTTTCCTTCGTGTCTTCACAGGGCCGCGTGAATTCAGGTCCGATGTTTTCGGTGCGCCGGCTTAAGCCGAATAGTACATTTCGAATTCGACCGGATGCGGCATGTGCTCGAAGCGGATGATCTCGCTCATCTTCAGCTCGATATAAGCGTCGATGAAATCGTCGTCGAACACGCCGCCCATCCTGAGGAACTCGCGGTCTTTGTCGAGGTAGGACAGCGCCTCGCGCAGGCTGCCGCACACGGTCGGAATCTTCCTAAGCTCGACCGGCGGCAGATCGTAGAGATCTTTGTCGGTCGGCGCGCCGGGATTGAGCTTGTTCTTGATGCCGTCGAGGCCGGCCAACAGCATGGCGGCAAAACCGAGATAGGGGTTGCAGAGCGGGTCGGGATAGCGCACTTCGACGCGCTTGCCCTTCGGCGAGGAGGCGAGCGGAATGCGGCAACTCGCCGAACGGTTGCGAACCGAATAGGCGAGCAGCACCGGCGCCTCGAAGCCCGGGACCAGTCGCTTATACGAGTTCGTTGTTGGATTGGTGAAGGCGTTGATCGTACGGGCATGTTTCAGAATGCCGGCGATGTATTGCAGCGCCAAATCCGAGAGATCGGCGTATTTGTTGCCGGCGAACAGCGGCTTGTCACCGTTCCAAATGGACTGGTGGCAGTGCATGCCCGAACCGTTGTCGCCGTAGATCGGCTTCGGCATGAAGGTCGCGGTCTTGCCGTAGACCTGCGCCACCTGCTGGACGCAATATTTGTAAATCTGCATCTGATCGGCCATTCGCACCATCGGGGCGAATTTCACGCCGAGCTCGTGCTGAGCCGAGCCGACCTCGTGGTGATGCTTCTCCACTTTGACGCCCATTTTCGCCATGGCGGCGAGCATCTCCGAGCGCATGTCCTGCGCTGTATCCAGCGGTGGGACCGGGAAGTAGCCCTTCTTGAAGCCGATGTGGTGACCAAGATTGCCGCCTTCGTATTCGGTGTCAGAATTGGTCGGGAATTCCACCGAGTCGAGCCTGAAGCCGGTATTGTACGGAGTTGTTGCGTATCTCACGTCGTCGAAGATGAAGAACTCGGCCTCTGGCCCGAAGAAGACGGTGTCGCCGATGCCCATCGATTTGACGAGGCCGGCGGCCTTTTTGGCGATCGAGCGCGGATCGCGGTTATAAGGCTCGCCGGTCAGCGGCTCGAGCGTGTCGCAGATCAGCGTCAGCGTGGTCTCGGCGTAGAATGGGTCGATGCAGGCGCTTTCCGGATCGGGCATGAGCTGCATGTCCGATTCGTGGATGGCCTTCCAGCCGGCTATCGAGGAACCGTCGAACATAATTCCTTCGGCGAAAGTATCTTCGTCGATCGTGGTGATGTCGGTCGTGACGTGCTGCCACTTGCCGCGGGGATCGGTGAAACGGAAGTCGACGAATTTCACGTCGTCATCCTTGATCATTTTCATAACATCCTTCGGCGTCGTCATGGCATGTGCACCCTTTCACGGCTCTGATGAATGATTGGTGACGACGGTCCGCTGCCGCTATGTCAGGCATATGCCAGCAGGCAGACCGACGGTTCAGATGGCGTCTAGTCCGGACTCGCCCGTCCTGATCCGGATCGCTTCCTCGATATTCGATACGAAGATTTTTCCATCGCCGATCCGCCCGGTTTGGGCGGCGTGGCGGATGGCCTCGATGGCTTTTTCGACCATGTCGTCGCCGAGCACAATTTCAATCTTCACCTTGGGAAGAAAATCAACCACATACTCGGCGCCGCGATAGAGTTCGGTGTGCCCCTTCTGGCGTCCGAACCCCTTGGCTTCGGTGACCGTTATCCCTTGCAGACCTATTTCTTGCAACGCCTCCTTCACCTCGTCGAGCTTGAACGGCTTGATGATCGCCTCGATCTTCTTCATCGCGTCTCCTCTCCCGGCCTCCAGGATGGGCAGACAGACCATTGGAGCCCTGCCCGGATTAGCAGGTCCCATGCCAAGACCCGGCGGGCCACAAAAAGGCAAGGCGAATCAGCATGCTGGCAGTCCGACCCATTGGGCTCAAACGATATCTTTTGCCGCAGCCTCTGCGGCAAGAATAGGCACATTGCCTATTATCTCGTCAATGACGCTGCTGCAAAAGGCATGTGCAGAAGACAATATAGAAATGCGATGAGGAAAGTCGGCACGATCGGCTCAGCCCAAAACGGCATAACCCACGACGGCATGATTGAGCTGTTGACCACTGCGGAAATGGCCGCGGCCGATCGCCTGACGATTGCGGGCGGGACGGCCGGGATCGCACTGATGGAAGCGGCCGGCAGAGCCGTCGCCGCGGCTGTGCTCGCGCGCCATCGCGCCGGCAGCCGGGTCGTGGTCGTTGCCGGGCCAGGCAACAATGGCGGCGATGGGTTCGTGGCGGCGTGTATTCTTGCGGAGCACGCCTATCACGTGCGGATCCTGCTGGTCAGCGAAGCCGGCCGGCTCAAAGGCGATGCGGCGCTCGCGGCGAAAAGGTGGGGCGGCCCGATCTTAATGGCCTCGGAGGATGGCCTCAACGCTCGGTCGATTACCGCCGATGGCGCCATCGATGTCGTGATCGATGCGCTGTTCGGCGCCGGGCTCGACCGACCGGTCGAGGGGCTGTCGCGGGCCGTGATCGAGAGCATGAACGCCCAAGCCGCGCCGATCATTGCCGTGGACCTGCCGAGCGGCATCAACGGCACCTCCGGCGCGGTAATGGGGATCGCCGTGAAGGCCGCGCAGACGGTGACTTTCTTTCGCAAGAAACCGGGGCATCTCCTTTTGCCCGGCCGCCTTCATTGCGGCTCGACTTCGGTCGCGGACATCGGAATTCCTGCCGAGGTGCTGGCGCGGGTCGCCCCAAAGACGTTCGAAAATGTTCCGGCGCTATGGCGCGGCAATTTTCCGCTGCCACACCCGGCAGGGCACAAATATGACCGCGGCCATGCCGTGGTGGTTTCAGGTCCGGTTTGGTCGACTGGCGCCGCGCGGCTTGCCGCCCGCGGCGCCTTGCGCGCCGGGACGGGACTGGTGACGATAGCGACCCCACGTGAGGCGCTGGCGGTCAATGCGGCGACCAACCTTGCGGTAATGGTGCGGCCGGTCGACGGTGCCGGCGAGCTAACAAAATTCCTTGCCGACCATCGGCTCAATGCGCTGGCGATGGGCCCAGGGATGGGCGTTGGCGAGCCTACCTGCGAACGGGTTCTCGCTGCGTTGTCGGGAGACCGCGCCGTGGTGCTCGACGCCGATGCCATGACCAGCTTTGCACCAGAACCGCAACGGCTTGCCGCGGCGCTGGCGGCGCGGCGTCGGTGGGCCACGATCCTGACCCCGCACGAGGGAGAGTTCTCCCGTTTTTTCGGGGCATTGGACGCGGGAACGAAAGTCGGATCGAAACTCGAGAGGGCGCGCCTTGCGGCGCATCTCGTCGGCGCGACCTTACTCCTCAAAGGCGCCGACACGGTGGTGGCGGCGCCGGACCGCCGTGCCGCGATCGCGGCCAACGCGCCTTCTTTCCTTGCTACGGCCGGCGCCGGCGACGTGCTCACTGGACTGACGGCCGGCCTCTTGGCGCAAGGTATGCCGGCGTTCGAAGCGGCTTGCGCCGCCGTCTGGCTGCACGGCGAAGCCGCCGCTGCATTCGGGCCGGGCCTCATTGCCGAGGATTTGCCGGAAGCTTTGCCGAGCGTCTATCGCAGGCTTTTTGCCTGAGCGAGATGTATCCCACGCTGGCCTCTTGTCGCGAGCGCGCGTGCCGCCGCGCGGCGCGCGTGGTCCTTCGAATGTCGGAATCGTCGACTACCATTGAGGAAATCACGCCTAGACCCGCCATTCATCCGGGAGAAATACTCGCCGAGGAACTTGTCGAGATCGGGGTCACTCCGACCGAGCTCCCTGCGCGTTGCGGCGCGCGCAGCGGCCCCATTTTGACCGGCGCTGTCCGCATGATATACGGCGCCGCCGGACCGCCCTCCTCCTGCGGGCGTGGCGGAATTGGTAGACGCGCGGGATTTAGGTTCCCGTGACGAAAGTCGTGGGGGTTCGAGCCCCTCCGCCCGCACCAGCGGGGCGGATTTCGTCTTCCTCTCGCGTCCTGAACCCGGGAAGAATAGGGAGAAGATGCGCGCGATCTCAAAACCTTACGGGCGATACGATGGAAGTAACTGAAACTGCCGCCGCGGGCCTCAAGCACGAATTCCGGGTCGTAGTTCCCGCCATCGATCTTGAGGCGAAGGTCAACGAGCGGCTCGACGAGCTCAAGTCCCGCGTGCAATTGCGCGGTTTTCGGCCCGGCAAGGTGCCGATCGCCCATCTCAAGCGGCTCTACGGCAAGTCCGCCATGGCCGAGGTGATCGAAGCGGCGGTGCGCGAGGCCAACGACAAAATCGTGACCGACCGCGGTTTTCGCCTTGCCATCGCACCCAAAGTGGTCCTTCCCGAGGACAAGGCCGCGATCGAGGGCATCATTGCCGGGAAGTCGGACCTCGCCTATACGGTCGAAGTCGAGATCGTGCCGCCGATCACACTCGCCGATTTCAAGGCCATCAAGCTCACCCGGTTGGTTTCCGACGTTACCGAGGCGGGGATTGAGCAGGCGCTGCAGAGCCTTGCCGAGAAGAGCCGGTCGTTCCTAGCCAAAAGCGAGGGGGCGGAAAAAGGCGATCGGGTGACGATCTCCTATGAAGGGACCGTCGACGGCAAGCCGTTCGCCGGCGGCAAGGCCGAAGACATTCCGATCACCTTGGGATCGGAAGGCTTCATCCCGGGTTTTGCGGACCAGCTTTCCGGCATCAAGGCCGGGGAGACCCGCACGTTCGACGTGACCTTCCCCCAAGATTACACCGCAGCGCTGGCAGGCAAGCCGGCGAGGTTCACAGTTACCGCAAAGGCGGTGGAGGCGCCGGGTCCGGTGATGATCGACGATGAGCTCGCCAAGGCGTTTGGCCTGGAGTCGCTTACCAAGCTGCGCGAGGCGGTCCGCGAGCGCATCCAACGCGAGCACGCAGCGGCCTCCCGCGGAAAGCTCAAGCGCGCACTCCTCGACCAGCTCGACACACTGCACAAATTCGCCCCCCCGCCAAGCTTGGTGGAGCAGGAGTTCGCCTCCGTCTGGGCCTCGGTGGAGAAAGAACTGAAAGCACGCGGACACACCTTCGCCGACGAAGACACGACCGAGGAAAAGGCGCGCGCCGAGTACCGTGACATCGCCGAGCGGCGCGTGCGTCTCGGTCTCGTCATTGCGGAAATCGGCGAGAAGAACAATATCAAGGTCACCGACGAACAACTGAGCGCCGCCGTGATGGAACAGGCACGACGGCTGCCCGGGCAAGAGCGGCAGGTATGGGACTATTATCACCATAACCCGGATGCGCTCGCCGCTTTGCGCGCCCCGCTGTTCGAAGACAAGGTAGCGGATTTCCTTATCGAACTTGCCGAAGTCACCGAAAAGCAGGTTTTGCGGGACGAGCTATTCAAGGACAACGAAGCGTGAGATAATCCGTGCGGCGCAGCATGTCTTCTGGCGTCTTGTCGCCGACACTTTTAGACATATCTGCGGTAGCGGCAGGCCCCCACCCGCTCGCGAAGAAGGAGCCCGACCGCGCTTTCGGCGGCCACCCGATTTAAAGCCACATTGCGCGAGCAAGACTTAAAGCGACTCTGTCAAGCGATCCCATCAGGTGATCCCATGCGCGACCCAATCGGCACCCACATGAACTACCTGGTCCCCATGGTGGTGGAACAGACCAATCGTGGTGAACGTGCCTACGACATCTACTCACGGCTGCTCAAGGAGCGGATCATCTTCATCACCGGCCCAATCGAGGACGGCATGGCGTCGCTGGTGGTGGCGCAACTCCTCTTCCTCGAGGCGGAGAACCCGAAAAAAGAAGTGTCGATGTACATCAATTCGCCGGGCGGCATCGTGACGGCGGGCCTGGCGATCTACGACACCATGCAATTCATCCGCCCGCCGGTCTCGACGCTGTGCACCGGGCAGGCCGCCTCAATGGGCTCCCTCTTGCTCGCTGCCGGCGCCAAGGATTTGCGCTTTGCGCTGCCCAACGCCCGAATCATGGTGCACCAGCCGTCGGGCGGGTTCCAAGGACAGGCGACCGACATCATGCTGCATGCCCAGGAGATCCTTAACCTCAAGCGGAGGTTGAATGAGATCTACGTGCACCATACCGGCCAGCCGCTGAAGAAGATCGAGGACGCGCTCGAGCGGGACATGTTCCTGACCGCCGAGATGGCCAGGGATTTCGGCCTGATCGACAAGGTGATCGAGAAGCGGCCGGAGGAACCGTCGCTCAAAGTCGAGCCGGTTCTCGCCAAGGTATGAGCCCACGAGGCAGGGGTGACGGCGAAAGCGGCCGTTTCGAGGCAAATCCGGCTCGAACCCATGGCCTGGTCGGGGCAAGGCCGCCCCGTCCAAGCCGAGGTTATCGTTAATGGATTCTTGATTGGCACGCTACTAGCATGCAATCTTGTGCGGTGACACGGGTCTCTCACTGTGGCACGCCGCGCGTACGGGCTACGAATTCTTAGCGTGGCGACGCGTAAGCTGGTGCAGGTCACAAGCTGGTGCAGGTCACACGGCAGACTCTGCGGTGAAGACGGAGACTGGGAATGAGCAAGGTCGGTGGCGGCGATTCAAAGAATACGCTTTATTGCTCGTTCTGCGGCAAGAGCCAGCACGAGGTCCGCAAGCTCATCGCCGGTCCGACCGTGTTCATCTGCGACGAATGCGTCGAGCTGTGCATGGATATCATCCGCGAGGAAAACAAATCCTCGCTGGTGAAGTCGCGCGACGGCATTCCGACGCCGCGAGAGATACGCAAGGTGCTGGACGACTACGTGATCGGCCAGGACCATGCCAAGAAGGTGCTCTCGGTCGCCGTTCACAATCACTACAAGCGGCTCAATCATCAGAGCAAGCATAATGACGTTGAGCTCGCGAAGTCGAACATCCTGCTGATCGGTCCGACCGGCTCGGGCAAGACGCTGCTGGCGCAGACGCTCGCGCGCATCCTCGACGTGCCCTTCACCATGGCCGACGCGACGACGCTGACGGAAGCCGGCTACGTCGGCGAGGACGTCGAGAACATCATCCTCAAGCTGCTGCAGTCGGCGGACTACAATGTCGAGCGAGCGCAGCGTGGTATCGTTTATATCGACGAGATCGACAAGATCTCGCGCAAATCCGACAATCCCTCGATCACCCGCGACGTGTCGGGCGAGGGTGTGCAGCAGGCGTTGCTCAAGATCATGGAGGGAACGATCGCCAGCGTACCGCCGCAAGGCGGCCGCAAGCATCCGCAGCAGGAGTTTTTGCAGGTCGACACTACCAACATCCTGTTCGTCTGCGGCGGCGCCTTCGCCGGCCTGGAGAAGATCATTTCCGCGCGCGGACGCTCGACCTCGATCGGTTTCGGCGCCAAGGTCATGGCGCCCGAGGACCGCAAGCAGGGCGAGATCTTCCGCGATGTCGAACCCGAGGATCTGTTGAAGTATGGCCTCATTCCCGAATTCGTCGGCCGGCTGCCGGTGGTTGCGACGTTGGAAGACCTCGACGAGGTCCAGCTCAAGCGCATCCTTACCGAACCCAAGAATGCGCTGGTGAAGCAATACCAACGCATGTTCGAGATGGAGACGGTAGACTTGACGCTTGCCGAGGAGGCACTGGCCGCGATCGCGCGCAAGGCGATCGACCGCAAGACCGGCGCGCGGGGCTTGCGCTCGATCATGGAAAGCATCCTGCTCGACACCATGTTCGACCTGCCGAGTCTCGAAGGCGTCGAGGAAATCGTGATCTCGCGCGAGGTCGTCGAAGGCGCCGCAAGGCCGCTGTACATCTATGCCGACCGTAGCGATCGCGCCGGCGACGCCGGCGGCGCGAGCGCCTGAGGGGTGCGTGCAGCCCGTCCGCGAGCATTTGACGCCGGGGTGCGGCGCCTGATTCGATGCGCGGCATGTAGCCGCGCCGCGCGCGATGCCGCCGTCTGCCCGCAAGATCGAGCCTTTCTTGACACGCTGGCGCGCCGACGCCACCTATAGCCAATGCGTTAACACAATGGCGTACGAGATATCGCATAGACTGTTCCGGTAGGGATTCGTCCGCGTCCTCAACCCGCGGACCTGAGCGGAAGCGAACGCGCAGCACCCCTCCCGGCGCAACGGCAGTCCGTCGTGGCGGCGCAAACCGCGGGTCGCGACGGAGGTGACAACAAAAAGGAATTTGGGGCCATGACCAGCGCCACCAAACCAAGACCGACCCTCCTGTCCGGCGAAAGCCGGGCCTATCCCGTGTTGCCCCTGCGGGACATCGTTGTGTTCCCGCACATGATCGTTCCCCTGTTCGTCGGGCGCGAGAAGTCGATCAAGGCGTTGGAAGAAGTAATGCGCTCCGACACGTTCATCCTGCTGGCCACCCAGAAGAATGCTGCCGACGACGACCCGGCGACGGAGGCCATCTACGGCGTCGGCACACTGGCGAGTGTGCTGCAGCTCTTGAAGCTGCCGGACGGCACCGTGAAGGTGCTGGTCGAGGGCGCGGCGCGCGCCCAGGTGAAGCGCTATACGGATCGCCAGGACTATTACGAGGCCGACGCGGAGGCGGTCGTGGATTCCGCCGGCGATCAGGTCGAAGCGGAAGCGCTGGCCCGCTCCGTCGTCAACGAGTTCGAAGGCTATGTGAAGCTCAACAAGAAAGTGTCGCCCGAGGTAGTCAGCGTGGTCCAGCAGATCGAGGATTACGCCAAGCTTGCCGACACCGTGGTGTCGCACCTCGCGGTAAAGATCCCCGACAAACAGATGATCCTGGAAACGCCGAGCGTCACCGTGCGGCTGGAAAAGGTGCTCGGCCTGATGGAGAGCGAGATCTCGGTGCTGCAGGTCGAAAAGCGCATCCGCACCCGCGTCAAGCGGCAGATGGAGAAGACGCAGCGCGAGTACTATCTCAACGAGCAGATGAAGGCCATCCAGAAGGAGCTGGGCGACGAGGACGGCAAGGACGAGCTCGCCGAGATCGAAGAGAAGATCAAGCACACCAAGCTGTCGAAGGAGGCCCGCGAGAAGGCGCAGCACGAGCTGAAAAAGCTGCGGCAGATGTCGCCGATGTCGGCGGAAGCGACCGTGGTGCGCAACTATCTGGACTGGTTGCTGTCAATACCCTGGAACAAGAAAACCAAGGTCAAGAAGGATCTGGCCCTGGCGGAGCAAATTCTCGAAGCCGATCACTACGGCCTGGAGAAGGTCAAGGAGCGCATCATCGAATACCTGGCGGTGCAGCAGCGCGCCAACAAGCTGACGGGGCCGATCCTGTGCCTGGTCGGCCCGCCCGGTGTCGGCAAGACCTCTCTGGGCAAGTCAATCGCGCGGGCGACGGGACGCGAGTTCGTGCGCGTGTCGCTCGGCGGCGTGCGCGATGAGGCGGAAATTCGCGGCCATCGGCGGACCTATATCGGCTCGATGCCTGGAAAGATCATCCAGTCGATGCGCAAGGCGAAGACGTCGAACCCGCTGTTCCTGCTCGATGAGGTCGACAAGATGGGCGCCGATTTCCGCGGCGATCCGTCCTCGGCGCTGCTCGAGGTGCTCGACCCCGAGCAGAACCACGCCTTCAACGATCACTACCTCGAGGTCGATTACGATCTCTCCAGCGTGATGTTCATCACCACGGCGAACACGCTCAACATCCCGCCGCCCTTGATGGACCGCATGGAGATCATCCGCATCGCCGGCTATACCGAGGACGAGAAGATCGAGATCGCGCGCAAGCACTTGATTCCGCACGCAACGGTCAAACACGGCGTCGAGCCGAAGGAGTGGTCGATCGACGACGCGGCGCTCGTCACCATCATTCGCCGCTACACGCGTGAAGCCGGCGTGCGCAATCTCGAACGCGAGCTGTCGACCCTGATCCGCAAAGCTGTGAAGGAGCTGACGATCAAGAAGGCGGAATCGATACGCGTCACCGAGGAAATTCTTGCCGATTACCTCGGTGTGCCGAAGTTCCGCTACGGCGAAGTCGAGGATGTGGACCAGGTTGGCGTGGTCACCGGCCTCGCCTGGACCGATGTCGGCGGAGAACTGCTGACCATCGAAGCGGCGATGATGCCGGGCAAGGGCAAGATGATCGTCACCGGCAACCTGCGCGACGTGATGAAGGAATCGATCTCGGCGGCGGCGTCCTATGTCCGCATGCGCGCGGTTGCCTTCGGCATCGAGCCGCCCTTGTTCGACAAGCGCGACATCCACGTGCATGTGCCCGAGGGCGCGACGCCGAAGGACGGCCCGTCCGCCGGCGTCGCCATGGTTACGGCGATCGTTTCGGTGATGACCGGCATCCCGGTGCATCGCGACGTGGCCATGACCGGCGAGATTACCTTGCGCGGCCGCGTGCTGCCAATCGGCGGGCTCAAGGAGAAGCTGCTTGCCGCCCTGCGCGGCGGCATCAAGACCGTGCTCATCCCGGAAGAGAACGCCAAGGATCTGGTCGAAATCAACGACAGCATCAAGAGCGGTCTCGATATCATCCCGGTCACCCGCATGGACGAGGTGCTCGTCCGCGCGCTGGTGCGCAAGCCGGAGCCGATCGTGTGGGAGGAAGCGACCGCAAAGCCCGTCGACGTGCCCGAAGCGGTCGTGGAGGAGGATTCCTCGGGCCTCACCGCGCACTGAGCGGCGGTGCACACAAGACGGCGGCGCTTCATTTGGGCGCCGCCGCGTTTCGCCATCGAAACGGGCGGTCTGCATAGCGCGACCGGCGATTGTGGGAGGTTGGAAAGCGACATTATCGCGCGGGTGCGGCTCGACCCGGTTGGCTCGCGGTGCGATTTTGGTTAGATTGCTGATGGGGTAGCGGCGGAGCGAGTCTGGGGGCTCGTGGTGAAGGTCATCCATTCGGTCACCGGTTTCGTCGCTGTTGCCCTGATCGCGGGAATGGCAGCAGCTCGCGCGGCGGACGACTTTCCACTCACGGGAAGCTATACGCAGAACGTCCCCTGCAAAGGGGACGGCACCGATCCGCGCGACGTGCGGTTGAAAATTTCGCCGCACGAGATCGATTCTCACGTCGGCGTATGCACGTTCCTCGACACCGAGCGCAAGGGCAACAGCATCGATGCGCATGTCGAGTGCCGATTTGCCAGCGGGCCGCTTACGGGCGAAGTCACCTTCACGATGCGCTCGGACAAGACGATCCAGTTCGTGGACCGCGATAAGAATTACAGCGCGGTGCTCTATCCCTGCCCGAGGTGAGTTCGCCTCCCGGCAACCGCGTTCAATACGCCGCTGTTGGGGCGTAGCGGCGGAAAGGCGAGCGGACCACCGGTACGCCGTGACGTGAACTTCCCACGCGCTGCGGATCAATGCTAAGATAAGTCCGCATTGGATCGAGGGGATGTCACATGTTTCGCTATGCGGTTACTGCCGCGGTGTTGACCATGCTTTCCGTGCTACCGGCTGCGCCGTCGTTTGCGGTGACGGCAAAGCAGAAGATGGAGACTTGCAAGTTCGGCGCCGACTACGAGAAGCTTCATGGCGCAGCACGCAGGACATTCATTTCCAAGTGCATGGCCAACAGAAATGATCCGCGCGGGCCGGCCCCGCAGCCGGCAGTGCGCGGCGCCGCGGCGCCGAAACACTAGGGCCTGTCTTCAGTCGAGGAGTATTGTAACCGCTGCCAGCTGGATGCCGGCAAGGAAATTCCTGGCGAGTTTGTCGTAGCGCGTGGCAATAGCGCGGAAGTGCCTGAGCAAACTGAAGAAGCGCTCGACGAGATTGCGTTCGCAGTAGAGCGCGAAATCGCATGGCCGGGGAACCTCGCGATTGACCTTGGGCGGGATGACGGGTGTGATCTGCCGCTGAACGAGGGTGTCGACGAATGGGTCGCCGTTGGCGAGCGCATCGTTCATAGCGTAGATGCCATCGAGGCCGGGAAAGCGGGCGAGCAATTGGCCGGCGTCACGCTCCGCCTCGGGCGGCGCCCAATGGGTCGCCTCGACCGCGACAACGGAGATGCGAGGATGCTTTTCCATCTCCTTCTTGAACCCGGCGATGCGGGCCGGTGCGATCCCCTCATCCATGCCGCCGGCGATGACGGCGACCTTGGCCGGAAGCCGATTCTTGAGGGCATTGGCCATTACCGTGGCTGCGGTCGCGCCTCTCAGTTCGCTGTTGTCGCCGACGAACGCGGTGAACAGGTTCTCCTGCGGAATGGGAGTGTTGATCAGCACGACCGGAATGTGAGCGTCCCTGGCACGGGTCAGCGCCGGTAGGAGCGCCCTCTGGCTCATGGCCGCTACACCGCGATGCCTACAGGTAAGGCTCGGCGCGTGCCCTAAGTTCGTCGAGCCCCGGCTCGTCCGGATTGCGCGGCTTGCCCGGATGGATGATTGAGACCTGACAACCCTCGGCTGCTTCCACGAGTTGCCGATAGGTCCCGGCGTCAGGAGACACGATCAAGGCCTGCTTATTGGCGTTATAGCCAAACATCTTGTCATTGATCTGAATGCATTCGTTGCAGGTGGTGCAACGCGCCGTCTCGATCCAGGGATCGTCGGACTGCCGTTCGGCGTCCTCGGCGGCGATCGGCAACGCGGCCGTCGCGGCCTCCGCTGCATCGGCCACACTGACCTCGCTCGTGCTCTCGCTGGCCGCTTGGTCGGCCCATTTCTGCCGCTCTTGCGCGAGCAGTCTCGCCGCATGGGAATTATGAATGCCGCCGAGCTCCTGAAGGTTACGCCACATCGCGGCGCAGCGGCACGTTTCGCCGATCACACGGTCATCGACGATGGTCCGCTGCAACGCATTGCTGTCGTCGACCATCAGCAGATAAGGAACCTTTGATCCACTGTCGGCCGCCCCCACGGCAAACTCGGAAACCGCCACCATGCTCCCGTCCCAATCCAATTGCGGAATCTTGGCGAAATGCTTGGCATAGCGCGGATCGGCAGCCGCAAAATCGGCAAACGTAAAAGCCAGCGTTTCATTTATTCGCTGGTGCGCCTCGTCTTCGTATTCGAGGCTATGCACTGGCCATTCCAGCTCGGCCTGGGGATTGCCTTCAAGCGAGAACCGTGAAGCCCAATCCGGCCCGGCCGAAGGGTCATAGGTGAAAACGGGAAAAGCACGGCACTCCATCGCCATCGCTGCGGTGATGTATGGCGCGACCGCGTTCCCGGTCGCGCCCGAGAATAAGCTCAGCAGCGCTGGCCCTGGAGAGGCGAGCGCGCGGAGAATCTGCCTGCGAAATCGCAACAAATGCGACGCGCTCGCCTGCAGGACACAAAACGTCCCGAGCCCGAGGGCCGCGCCGACGAGCTGTTTGCTTTGCAACCCCAAGCCCGGCGGCTCGCCACCGAGCGGCGACGGTTCCAACAAATCATCGGTCTGGACGAGGACCTTAGCCGGCAGCCCCGCCGCCAGTGCCGACACCACGCCGTCGAAGTCGTTTCGCCGCTGGTCCGCGCGGATCCAAACCAGATAAGTGGGGAAGGCCGCTAACTCCGCCGGATCGAAGTTGTCGGCGCTAAGTTCCGCGAACAGACCGTTGTGCTTCGCGGCGTCGTATTCGCCTGCGACCTCGAGCTTGGCGATAGCGACCGCTTTGGCCAGCTCCACCAGTTTCGGCAGCCGTTCCCGATAGGCTTGGACGGCATCCGCGCAGGTTTCGAACACGAAACCGTATGGTTCGGCGCCCGCAACGGGCCGCAGGCCTGTGGACTCGAAAAACCGTTGAGACTGCAGCACCGAAATCAGCGAACGAATGCGCGTGCGGCGAGCCTCCGGCATCTGGCGCGTCGGAAGAGCCTCGCCGAGCAGGCGCGACATGGCGGTGAAATCGAACAATCCGCGCTGGGTGTCGCCGACCGAGGCCACGAGCCGCGCGGGGCCGAGCCCTTCTTCCGATCTGGCCAACTCGGCCTGCAGAACGTTGGAGAGCTGCATCAGCAGTTTGTCGATTTCAGCGCGGAAGCTGTGCGCCTTCCTGCGCTCCGACAACTCCCAGATGTACTTGCAGAGACGAAACGGCATGGCGCCGTCGCAGTCGACGACCTCGGCACCGGTCGCGATCGCGGTACGTAGCCGATCAAGGCTTTCACGGAGCGGCTCGTCTTTTTCGGCACCGAGATGGTCGCAGGCCTGATCCCACAGCGCGAGCAGGTTTCCGCCACCATGCTTCGCCGTGAGCGTCCGTATCTCCCGCTCGAGCCGCAGCGCGTGTTTGTGCGATTTTCCCCACTCCCCGTTGCCGACCGTCAGCCGCAGCGCGCGGTCGAACAGAGCGGAAAGCGATTGGACGGGCTCCTCCTCATCCTGCATCAGCACCAGCGGAAAGTCATAACGCAGCGACGTGAGATCGCGGTATCCTGCCAACAGCGCGGGACGCAGGCCCGCGCCGTCGAGCGGCTGCACGCCAGCAGCCTTTCCCGTCAGGCGAAAAACGACATGAACTTGCTGAGCCTGCATGCCGGTTCGCCTAACTAATCAGTAGCCCGTCGTCCGCGGACCGCGTCGTCCGCGGCGAGGCGCGGCTGTGCTTCTCGTCCGGCCAGATCGTGAACTTATCGAATTCCGTCTCCAGACCGGCCTTGATGAGCTGCGGTGGGCGCAGCCGTCCGGCATGGCGCAGCTCCTCGTAACATGGGACGTCCGGATTGCGATACAGTATTCCTACCGGAATCGGATCGAGCCTTGAGGCGATCTCGCGGGCGCCGTTGAGATTGACGGGATCGTGCTGCAGCCGATTTCGGTAGATCTTGGCGATGTCCGCCGCAATCTTCAGACCACGCTCATGGCTCAGCAGGACGACCCGCTCCGGATCGTGCAGCCAGGGCTCCCACATCGTCGGCAGCCACTCCGGGCAGCGCTGAATGATGCGCACGAACGAGAATCCCTTGTGGTGGAATGCGGCGGACAGGATGTCGTAGAGCACGTCGGGGATCCAATCGACCGCCTGGGCGACGAAGGAGACGTTCTGTACGCCGAGCGTGACGGTAAGCGGCTGCAGCGCCTCGAGGTACGCACCGTGCGGCGTGGTGTTGCTTCTCAGCCCCCGCGGCGACGTCGGCGAGGCCTGCATCTTGGTCAGGCCGTAGATCTGATTGTCATGCAGCATCACCGTCATATTCATGTTGTAGCGAACCGCGTGGATCCAATGCCCGGCTCCGATGCTACAGCAATCGCCGTCGCCAGTGTTGACGAACACGTTGAGGTCCGGTCGGGCCATCTTGATGCCTTCGGCTACCGGCAGCGCCCGTCCGTGGATGCCGTGAAAGCCGTACGTGCGCATGTAGTGCGGAAACCGGCTCGAGCAGCCGATTCCAGAAACGAACACCGTCTTTTCCGGCCGCAAATTCTCGTCGCGGCAGAGCCTTTGCACCGCCGCCAGGATCGCATTGTCGCCGCAGCCGGTGCACCAGCGCGGCACCCCGCCCTGATAATCCTCGAGTTCGTGGCGGTCGTCGTACATTCGCAGCAAACAGTCGGTGGTGGCAATCACCATGTTCCGCCCTCAATGCCGGCACAGCTTTTCCAAGATGACGCGGCGGATCGTACCGGGCTTGATCGGTTGTCCGCGGACTTCGCTCCAGCAGTCGATATCGACGAGGTAACGAGAGCGCAGCAACGTCGCCAAAGCCGAGTAGCGTCGGTTCGCCTCATCGACGAGTTTTTCCTGCACCGTGTCGGACCAGTTCGCCTCTATGGCCAGGAACTGCTTGAACCCCCGCAGGATCTCCTTGATCCCGCCGGGCATCGGTTGCAACAACGTCAGGTGCAGCGAGGAGACTTTGTGGTCGTCGGCCTGCAGGCTTGCCACCGCTTCCTCGATCGCGCCCCTCGTGCTGCCCCAGCCGATCACCAGCAGGTCGCCGCTCGCTGCGCCGAACACGGGCGGCGGTTTCAGCGTCTTCTGCAACGCCGCCAATTTCAGACTCCGGGATCGGATGCTGTGCTGGTTGATCTCCGGATCGTAGGCAACGTGACTCGATGCGTCGTGGGCCAAACCGGTGAGGGTGTGCATGCCGCCCGGCTGACCGGGAACGAAGCGGCGGAAAATCCCGCTGTTGGCGTGCCAATCGTACGGCTTCCATCCGTCGGGGACGGCGCTTTGGTCGATCGGCGGCGCGAGCCAGGCGTCGCTGAATTGCGGCCGCCGGAACGGCTGCTGGGACGTGGCGAGATTGGCATCGGAGAGAACGACGACCACCATGTTGAAAGTCTCGGCGATCCTTCGGGCGGTGATGATCGAGTAGAAGCAATCTTCGATCGTGCTCGGCGCCAGCACGACCTTCGGGGCATCGCCATGGCTGCCGAAAATTGCCGTTAGCAGGTCGCCCTGCTCGGCCTTGGTCGGCAGGCCGGTGCTCGGACCGCCGCGCTGCACGTTGACCACGACCAGCGGGATTTCGCCCATGACCGCGAGGCCAATCGCCTCCTGCTTGAGCGAATAGCCCGGCCCGGAAGTGATAGTGACCGCGCACTTGCCAGCATAGGAGGCGCCAATCGCGAATGCGCAGGCGGCGATCTCGTCCTCGGCTTGATGCACGATGCCGCCGACCTTCTCGAACACCTCGCTGAGGTAATGCGACGCCGAGGTCGCCGGCGTGATCGGATACATGGCGCAAACTTCCATGCCTGAGGCCAGTATGCCGAGCGCCATCGCCATATTGCCATTCACGACAATCTGGGGCTCCTTGGCTTGCTCCGCCGGGATTTTGAACCTGAAATCGAGGTTTGCTGCGGCCCAATCGTAGCCCGCTTCCAACAGCATTATGTTGGATCTGACCACGCTTGCGTCCTTC
Organism: Pseudomonadota bacterium; assembly: GCA_021811945.1. Classification (GTDB taxonomy): domain Bacteria; phylum Pseudomonadota; class Alphaproteobacteria; order Rhizobiales; family Xanthobacteraceae; genus BOG-931. Next base: position 24,967 of record JAKAPE010000016.1, read on the forward strand.
TTGCCGAAGGTGAGAGCGATCTGCTCGCGCGCCAACTGCAGATCCAGGCTGTAGAGATTGCACAGCATCCCGAGTGCGAACATGTTCTTGCCGCGCCGCGTGTCGGCGACGACCTTCAGGCACTCACGCTCCATCGGAATCTCGTAGACCCGGTATCCCGCCTTGACCAGCCCGTCGTAAGCCTGCATGTAGGATGCTGCGATTTCCGCGTTCGAATGCTCGCGCCACATGCTTTCGAGCAGAATGATGCAGTCGGCTTCCAGCTCGCCGGCCCGCACCCGCCCGAGCAGCACCTGCTCGTTGAACGCCACCACGAGGTTCGCTTCGTCGCCGCCGTTGCTGACGCGCCGCGCCCCCAGCCGAATGCGGTTGCCGCTGGCCCCGGCCACGCTGCGTGCCGGCGGGCGAATTTCCGCCGGAATGATTTCCACCGTCCAGACCCCGTTGCCCATCTTCGCCGCGATCGCGCCGAACGACTGGCCACAGCGTTGCGCGCCCTCGCCGGAATCGCTGACGATCTCGACGACGTGTTCCTTCAAAGTCGTGACCGCGTTCTCGGTGGCGGCAGACCGAGCTGGCGGTGCTGTCGGAGGCCGCTTCAGGGTCGTTGCATTCGTCATCTGACCAGCTCTTGCGACATCATTCGGCTAGGCGAGACGAATGCGCGCGAAATTTTGCTCATTCAGATCGATGCCGAACAGGCTTCCCGCCTCGGTTCTCGGCTCGTCGAAATCACGGATTCTCAGATATCGTTTGATGCTGCGCGCGGCCCGGCGGCCCGCCCCCATCGCCTCGATTACGGTTGCCGCGCCGGTGACGATATCGCCGCCGGCGAACACACCCGCCATCGAGGTCGCGAGGTTGTCGTCGACCTCGATGTAGCCGCGCTTGTCGAGCCGCAGCTTCGAGGTCTGGCCGATGATCGGGTTGGCGTTAGTGCCGATCGCGAACACCACCTGCTCCGTCTGCAGCTCGACCTCGCTGCCTGCGATCGGAAAAGGGCGGCGGCGGCCGGATTCGTCGGGCTCACCCAGTTCCATGCGGACGCAGCGCATCGCCCGTACCTTGCCGTTCTCGTCGCCAAGGATCTCAATCGGGTTGGTTAGCCAGTGAAATTCGATGCCTTCCTCCTTGGCGTGATGAACCTCCTCGGCCCGCGCCGGGCATTCGGCTTCGCTACGGCGGTAGACGCAGCAAACTTTCTGCGCGCCGAGGCGCAGACACACCCGCATGGCGTCCATTGCGGTGTTGCCGGCGCCGACCACGCACACGTGCCGGCCGAGCGGGATCGGCGTGTCGTAATTCGGGAAATCTCTGGCCCGCATCAAGTTGCAGCGCGTCAACAGCTCGTTGGCGGACAGCACGCCGTTGAGCGACTCGCCGGGCACGCCGAGCATTGACGGATAGCCGGCTCCGGTACCAATGAAAACCGCGTCGTGACCGAGTTCGTCGATCATCTGCTCGATCGTGAATAAGCGCCCCACCAGGGTGTTGCACTCGAACCTGACGCCCAGCTTGCGCAGGTTGCCAATCTCAGCATCGATCACGTCATTGGGCAGGCGAAAATCGGGGATGCCGTATCTCAGCACGCCGCCTGGCTGGTGGAACGCCTCGTAGACCGCCACCTCACATCCGGCCTTGGCCATATCCGCCGCGCACGCCATGCCGGCCGGTCCGGAGCCCACGATCCCGACGCTGAAGCCGTTTCGCTCAATGTAAGGTACGTTGGTCCAATGTTCGGTGATAGCGCGGTCGCCCGTCCAGCGCTCGAGCCGTCCGATCGCCACTGGTTGCAGCGTCTCAGCGACGACGCACAAGCGCTCGCACTGGCTTTCCTGCGGGCAGACACGGCCGCAGACGGCCGCCAACAGGTTGCTCTTGGCGATGATGTCGTAGGCGCCGCGGAAATTCTTCGCGCTGATTTCGCGAATGAAGCCGGGAATGTCGATGTTAACCGGACAACCCGCGACGCAGGCCGGCTCTGGACACAGCAGGCAACGCTCGGCTTCGTTGAGCGCCTGCTCCAACGTGTAGCCGCAGTTCACTTCGGCAAAATTCTGCACCCGTTGCGCCGGCTCCTGCTCCCGCGCCGGAGTGCGCTGCTGCGGGATTGACCGTATGGTTCGCTTCTTCGCCATGAAATTGTCCTGCGCCTAACCGCCCAGCACCTGTTCGAACGGATCAAGGTGATCGAGCAGCTCACGCGTCAAATCCGAGGTGGTCGGAATCGGTGACGGCGAGGCTCGCACCGCTGGGACGATCTGATCTTTCATGCGGCAGTTCTCAGACCACCGTTGCGCGGCGGTCTTCTCCTGCGCGGCGTAACGGCCCAGCCGCATTATCAAATCGTGAAAATCGACCTTGTGACCGTCGAAATCTGGACCGTCGACGCAGGCGAATTTGACCGTGTCGCCGACCTTGACGCGACAGCCGCCGCACATGCCGGTGCCGTCTACCATGATGGGATTAAGGCTCACGATCGTCTTGATCGCGTGCGGTCGCGTCGTCTCCGCGCAGGCCCGCATCATCACCGGCGGGCCGATCGCGATGACCTCGTCGATGTCGCGGTGTCGGGCGATGGCAAGCTTAATGCCGTCGCTGACGAAGCCCTTGATGCCTGCCGAACCGTCGTCGGTGCATAGAATCAACTCGTCGCAGCAAGTTTCGAATTTCTCTTGCCAGAAGATAAGCTGCTTGGTGCGGAATCCAACGACACCGATCACGTAGGCGCCGTTCTCCTTGAAGCCGCGCGCCTGGGGAAAAATCGGCGCGACGCCGAGCCCGCCGCCGACGCAGATCACTTTGCGCCGGCCGGTCAGCGAACTCGGCACGCCCATTGGACCAACCAGCGCATGAAGAACACTTCCCGCCTTGCAGCTCTGCTGCATCTCCTTCGTGGTCTTGCCGACCGCCTGGACGACCAAAGTGATCGTGCCAGCTTGGCGGTCGAAGTCCGCAATCGTCAGTGGGATTCGCTCGCCGGTCTCGTGGAGCATGACGATGACGAACTGGCCGGGTCGCGCAGCTTTCGCCATCCGCGGATGGTGGACAACCAGCGAATAGGCCACGTCGGAAAAATCCTCTCGCTTCAGGATTTCGAAACCCGCCGCTCGATCCGGTTCGGTCATCGACTCTGCTCGGTTGCAAACCAAAGAATAGAGCGTCATTTCGCTCAATGGAAGTGGGGGGCGTGCGGAGGGAGTGCGGAGGGCGTGCGCGGCCGGAGTGGGACGCGCGCGAAGCGGCGATGTCGAGCAGGCCAAGTCGCGCGCCATACCAGCCAAGGAGGCCTGGCGAGACCGAATCCGCCAAGCTCGCGGCGTCACCGCGCCGGCGCGACGGCACAGCCCTTGCGTTAGCGGACAGCGCCAAAACGCGTGCCTACAAGCTCCACAGGCCGGGCGCTCCACTTGCTGATCGAGGCCGGTGGCGTATGGTGTTTGCACGCCGTGCTTGCCGGACGGAACAGAAGGGTCGCTGGAGGTTGAAAACTCATGAACATCGATCGCCGCTCGTTGTTCAAAGGCGCCGCAGCGCTTCCCCTGCTCGGCGCGGCGCCGCACCTCGTGCAGGCCGCCGCCGATCCGCCGACCACGAAGGCCGATTACACACTGCGCATCGCCAACGGCCTGATCGAAATGTCGCCGCAGCATATTGTCTCGACCACGCTCTATAATGGCCAGTTCCCCGGGCCGCTGATCCGCCTGACCGAAGGCAAGCGGGTGACCGTCGATGTCCATAACGGCACCGATACGCCCGAACTGGTGCACTGGCACGGACAATTCATTCCGCCGGCCGTCGACGGCGCCTCGGAAGAGGGCACGCCGTTCATTCCACCGCACGGCATGCGGCACTTTTCCTACGTCCCAAAGCCCGCGGGTCTGCACTTCTATCACGCCCACATCTTCGCCGGCGGCGATCTCAATCGCGGCACCTATACGGGCCAGGCTGGGCCAGTCTACATCGAGCCGGTCGAAAATCCGGGCGCCTATGACCGCGAGGTGTTTCTGGTACTCAAGGAGTTCTTGCCCTCGTTCAGCCGCGGCGGCGACATGGCGATGGACTTTCTCGCCGGCTCTCCGATTAAGGAACTTCAGGAAATCGGAAAAAAGTCCGACGCCGAGTTCAAGACTCCGAAAGGCTATGAAGTCGGCTACGAACTCTTCGGCATCAACGGCAAGATGCTCGGCCACGGCGAGCCCATCCGCGTCAAGCGCCGCGAGCGTGTGCTGTTCCACGTGCTCAATGCCAGCGCTGGCGAAGTCCGCAGCCTGGCCTTGCCCGGCCATGTTTTCAAAATCGTGTCGCTTGACGGCAACCCGGTGCCGACGCAAGCCGAGGTGCCGGTGCTTTGGCTCGGTACCGCCGAACGCATCTCGGCGATCGTGGAAATGAATCGCCCCGGCGTCTGGATCATGGGCGATCTCGACGACAACGACCGTGCTCATGGCATGGGCATCGTCGTCGAATACGCCGGCGCGAGAGGCAAGCCACGATGGAGGAAGCCCAAACCCTGCCGCTGGGATTACACCCTGTTCGGCAAGCCTGATACGACCCCGGCCCACCCCGACGAGACGATCGAGATACTCGTCATCAAGCAGAACGGCGCCGACAACGGCTTCAACCGCTGGACACTCAACGGCAAAGCCTTCTCCATGGAAACGATGACGCCGAAATACACGGTCGAGCAGGGCAAGCGCTATCGACTGAAATTCCGTAACGCCAGCGACGACATCCATCCGCTGCACCTGCACCGTCACAGTTTCGAAGTGGTGCGCGTCGGCGGCAAACCGACGGCGGGCGTGATCAAAGACGTAGTGATGATGGGCGGCTTCCAGGAAGTCGAATTCGACTTCATCGCGAACGATCCGGGGTTGACGCTGTTCCATTGCCACCAGCAACTGCACATGGACTTCGGGTTCATGGCGCTGTTCGACTATGCGTGAAGGCGAGGTGGAGAACCGCCCAGCAGTTACGACGGCGGCGTCCGAGTCGACAGCAGCGCTTAGGCACGGCCGTGGGCATCCGGGTTCGCCACTCGAAGTTTTGCGGATCTTCCTCAGGCTCGGCGTGAGTTCCTTTGGCGGGCCGATCGCTCACATCGGCTATTTTCGCGAGGAGTTTGTCGTCCGCCGGCACTGGCTCGACGAGCAGGCGTTTGTCGATCTCGTTGCGCTGTGCCAGTTTCTGCCCGGCCCGGCCTCGAGCCAGGTCGGATTTTCGATCGGGCTGATGCGGGCGGGCTTTGGTGGCGCGCTCGCGGCGTGGACCGGTTTTACCCTGCCTTCGGCGATTGTGCTCGTCGTCTTCGCCTATGGCGCCGGCGCCCTCGGTGGACCGCTCGGTGCAGGATTTCTCCATGGCTTGAAACTCGTCGCCGTCGCCATTGTCGCGCAGGCGGTATTCGGCATGGCGCGCGCGCTCTGTCCAGACCGGCAGCGCGCCTCGATCGCCCTCGTGGCCGCGCTGATCATTTTGTTCAGCGCCTCGTCCCTTGCGCAGATCGCCGCCATCCTGCTCGGCGGATTCGCCGGCTTGTGGCTTTGCCGCGGCACTGCGCCGAATGCCGTGAGACATATGGCGGTCCCGGTCTCGCGCCGCGCCGGACTGATGGCGCTGACGATCTTTGTCATCTTGCTGGTCGGCCTGCCGATTTTCCAGACCTTTGTGCTCTCGCCGCCGGTGGTCGCGTTGTTCGACGCGTTCTACCGCTCGGGAGCGTTGGTGTTCGGCGGCGGCCATGTCGTGTTGCCGCTGTTGCGCCAGGCGTTCGTACCGACGGGCTGGGTCAGCGACAACGCATTTCTGGCCGGCTACGGCGCCGCACAGGCGGTGCCGGGACCGCTGTTCACTTTTGCCGCCTATCTCGGCGCCGCGGTCTCAGTATCTCCGCATGGCGTTGCCGGGGCTGCGCTGGGGCTGTTCGGCATCTTCCTGCCGGGTATTCTCGTTCTTCTCGGCGCCTTGCCGTTCTGGGACACTTTTCGCAAGCGCGCCGACGCCCAGGCGATCATGCGCGGCGTCAATGCCGCCGTCGTGGGCCTGCTTGGCGCAGCGCTCTACCATCCCGTGTGGACGAGTTCGGTAAAGACGCCAGGGGATTTCGGCGTCGCGCTTGTCGGCTTCGTTCTCCTCACCGTCTGGCGCGCGCCGCCGCTCGTCGTCGTTGTCGTCAGTGCGCTCGGGGGAATTGCCCTGGCGCTGCGCAAATGAACAAGTGCGGAATGGCGCTTCCCCGACCACAATCACTTGCTGGTCGGCACCGACCTTCAAAATGCCTCTGCGACGAATCTTTTCTCATGGTACCGCGGCTATCAAATCATGGGGCCATGAGAGCCGCGCCGCTTTGGTGGATTTTTACGAGGATACGCTGCGCATCGTGCACTGGCATCTGGACCCCAAGAATCACGCCGCCGCGATGCAGATCTTCGGTAGCCTGACCAGGCGGCCGCCGCAAATCTTCAGCTGGATGTTCACCAAGCAGGACGTTTATCACGACCCAGATTTGCTGCCGAATCTCGACGCTTTGCAGAGGAATGTCGATCTGACGCACGACCTCGGCTTCACCAGGGCGAGTTTCAACGTCAAGGCCTATTCCGACCTGAGCCTGGTCAAGGAGGCGGCAAAGCGCCTGCATTGAAGGTGGGCAGTGCGGCTCGGTCACCGTCATTCGGTATCTGACGCCGATCCTGTCGCCCCACAGTTCAAGCTTGACAGCGCCCGCGAGTGACGTACGTTCCATGCACTGGGCCGCTGGCCGACGCGATATCCCGGATCGGCATCAAGACCGCAAGGGATGCAAAGAGGGAGGATCATAATGGCCGGCCTCGGCTGATCCAGGCACGTCCGGGAATTTTCGTCCCGGGACATGAACATGTGACCGCTTGGCCATGCCGGCAAGCCGCACGATGGCGGCCTGACCGGCGGGACATAACGGCGGTTGCGAGCGGATCGAGCCGGCCCGGCGGGTCAGACGCACAAGCGTAACAGCCACGCACGACCGAGACGATCGAAGGGAGGAGTAAGGAGCATGAAGCTTTCAGCCAAGTTGAAGACCGGCGCGGCGGTGATCGTCGCCGGGGCGGCGGCGGCTGCCGTCGCGGGCTTGCTGTTCACTAGCGCGGCGAGCGCCGACAAGCTCATTCACTACAATTCGAACAACAAGAACTTCTGGCTGCATCCGCCCAGCGACTGGTTCATGGGCGACGAGACGCAGGAGCTCAAGGGCACCAACTATCTCAAGACCATGCCGCCGCCGACGGGCTTCACCAAAGATCAGGTCGAGGCGAAACTCAAGGACATCAAGCTGCCGCCCGGCTTCAAGATCGAGCTCTATGCAAGCGGGGTGACCGACGCGCGGCAGATGGCCTGGGGCGACAAGGGTACGCTGTTCGTCGGCTCGTTGTTCCTCGGCCACGGTACCGTGCAAGCCGTCGTCAACGAGGGCGGAAAGAGAGTGGTCAAGACCGTCATCAAGGGACTGCGGATGCCGAGCGGCATCGCTTTCCACGACGGCGCGCTCTACGTCGCCGACATCAACAAGATCTACAAGTATGACAACGCCGAGGAAAACCTCGACCACATGCCCAAGCCGACGGTCGTCTACGACGACATGCCGCCCTACGTGCCGCACGGCTGGAAATATTTGGCCTTTGACAAGAACGGCTGGCTTTACGTCGCCTTCGGACCGCCCTGTAACGAGTGTCTGCCGCCGACCTCGACGGCGCAGGTCAGGCACATCAATCCGGCCGACGGTACTGCGGAAATCGTCGCGATCGGCATCCGCAACAGCGTCGGCGGCGACATCGATCCGCGCACCGGCGACTATTGGTTCACGGAGAACGCGCGCGATTGGCTCGGCGAGAACATACCGAGCGACAAACTCAACCACATCGCGCACATCGGCATGGATTTCGGCTATCCTTATTGCCACGAGGGTGACATTCTGGATCCGAAATTCGCCATGGGGCACCGGTGCTCGGAATTCACGCCCCCGGTGTTCAAGCTCGGCCCGCACGTGGCGCCGCTTGGCATGAAATTCTACACCGGCAATCAATTCCCGGCCGACTACAAGGACGGCATCATCGTCGCCGAACACGGCTCCTGGAATCGTCACCGCTATGACGGCGGAAGGCTCGTGGCCATCGCGGTCGATCCGGAGGGCAAGCACCCGGTGCAGACCGT
>JAKAPE010000235.1 GCA_021811945.1 Pseudomonadota bacterium
CTGGTCAAGTATCTCCGCGGACGAAAACTCGTCGCACCGCGCCCGCTTCAGCCAAGCGGAGCTGCCAGCTATGGTTGAGCGCGCCAGCAATCGACGCATATCCAACAATCCAACTCACGGATTTAGGATGATTGTAGCGCAGCGGACAGTTCAAGGACGGTATCGAGCCGCGCTTGCTGAGCTTCGCGGATGAGGCGCTTGCTCATGCGCAATGTATTGGATGGATTGCGGGCGATGCGCGCGGCCAGCGCGCGGCCTCCTCGAGCAGCGAATCGGCCGCGACCACGCGCCAGATCAGGCCACAGGCCAGCGCCTCGCAGGCGTCGATGGCGTCGCCGGTGAAACTCATTTCGCACGCCTTCGACAGGCCCACCGCCCGCTGCAACAGCCAGGCGTCGCCGTCGCCGGGGATCAAACCGAGTTTGACGAACGATTCGGCGAAAGTCGCCCGGTCGGAAGCGATGCGAATGTCGCACATGCAGACGAGATCGCAGCCGGCGCCGATGGCCGGCCCGTTCACGGCGGCGATCGTGGGCACTTCCAGGTGATAGAGGGCGAGCGGAACGCGCTGCACGCCCTTGCGGTAGTTGTCACGCAGCTCAGCGGGAGATCCGGCAAATATGCCGCTGCGATCCTGCATGTCCTTGATATTGCCGCCGGCACAGAAGGCGGGGCCGCGGCCGGTGAGAATGAGTGCGCGCACGGAGAGGTCGTCGCGCAAGCGCTCGCAGAGATCGACGAACTCCTGAAACTGGGAGAAATGCGTGAGCGCGTTGCGCTCCGCCGGTCTGTTCATGGTGACGAGGGCAATGCCGTCGTCCTGCTCGTAGTCGAGAAACCGCTCCATCGCCGATCTGTCCCTGGGCTAGACCGCAGTGAGGTAGGGCCAGAAACCGTCCGCGCCGAGGTCGAGGATTCTGCGGCCGAGCACCACCGCCCAATGCCGATCGCTGCCAAATTCGCTGCGCCACGACATCAGCCGTCGCGTCGACCAGTGCAATGGATGTTCCAATGTGAACCCGATGGCGCCGTGTACCTGGTGTACGATGCCGACGGCCGGCGCGACCGCCGTGCCGGCCCGCGTTTTCGCGGCGGCAACGAGAAATTCCGCATTGCCGGCGTCGGCGGCAATGAAGGCGGCCTCGGCGGCGACGTCGACGGCGGCGGCTTCCGCCGCCAGCACGGCGAGGTATTGCTGGATGACTTGCTGCTTACCGATCGCGCGGCCGAACTGCTTGCGATCATTGGCATAGCTTACCGAGCGCTCGAGAATATCGGCCAGCGCCCCGGCCATCTGCCCGCTGCGCATCAGCGCGCCAATCATCATGACCGGGTTGCCGGCGGCACCGGCCGGCCAGGGTCCGACCTCGACCGGATGGTCGGTGAAGCGCAGCGTGTCGCGACATTCGCCGGCGACGTTGCTGCCATGGTCGACGGTGCAGCCCTCGCGCGGCGCGCGTACGATGAGCAAGGCGTCCGCCTGTTCGACGGCAAGGACGAGCGAGCCGGCCATGCGGCCCCAGGGCACGCGGTGGGCGGAGCCGGACAGCCGCCATTGCGTTCCGGCTCGCTGCAGCCGTAGGTCGTCGTCCCGATTGGCGCCACCCAGGCTGAGCGGACCGGCCGGCACGTCAAGCCCGGCACCGGCGAGCAGCCACCCCGCGGCCATCGTCTCCGGCAGCGGCACCGGCACGCGGTGGCGGCCGCAGACGCTGGCGATCACGCAGACTTCGTGAAAACTCGCGCCCATGCCGCCGCGCGCCTCGGGGACAAGCACCGTGGTCAAGCCTTGCTCCTCCGCCAGCCGCCACAGCTCGCTCGGCCAGCGTCCCTGCGCGGCCGCCGCGAGCAGTGCCGCGTCGACGTGATCGGTGAACAATCGGTCCACCATCTGCGCAAGAATTGCTGCGGTTTCGCTCATCGCAGCCCCAATCCCCGCGCGATGATGCCGCGCAGAATCTCGCGCGTGCCGCCGCGCAATGAGAACGACGGCACGACCAGCGTCAGATGCGCCATGACCTGCTGCAGGTCGGAGCCGCGCTCGGCATCGAGATCGAGCCCGGCGAAAGCCTGGATGACTTCCGGCAACGACTGTTCAAAGCTGCCGCCGAGGTCCTTCACCACCGCCGCCTCGATGGCGGGATCGCGCTTGGCTTCGAGCATGCCGGCGACCGAGATCGACATATTGCGTAGCGTTACCAACTGTGCGGTCAAGCGGCCGATCAGCGCCGCCGCTTCCTCCGAAGCCTCGGGCCCAAGCACGCGGATCAATTCGATCAAGGCGCGAATGCTGCTGAGGAAGCGTTCCGGGCCACTGCGCTCATAGGCAAGCTCGGCCATCGCCTGCTGCCAGCCCTCGCCAGCGCGGCCGATCAGCGCGTCGGCGGGAAGCAAGGCATCCTCGAACACCACTTCATTGAAGTGCTCGCCGCCGGAAAGATCGCGGATCGGACGCACGGTGATTCCGGGCCGCGACAAGTCGACGAGAAATTGCGACAGTTCGGCATGGCGGTCCGACGGATCGCCGGCGGTGCGGAACAGGCCGATCATATATTGGGCGCGGTGGGCATTGGTGGTCCACAGCTTGCTGCCGGTGACGCGCCAGCCGCCGTCTACCTGGCGGGCGCGGGTGCGGATATTGGCAACGTCGGAGCCGGCATCGGGCTCGCTCAACCCGATGCAGAAGCACAGCTCGCCGCGCGCGATTCGCGGCAAGATGTCGCAACGCTGCCGCTCGCTGCCAAAGCGCAGGAGCAAGGGGCCGCTTTGCCGGTCGGCGATCCAGTGGAAGGATACCGGAGCGCCCGCAAACAGCATCTCCTCCAGCACCACGTAGCGTTCCAGCGCGCTGCGCTCGCTGCCGCCGTAGCGCTTCGGCCAGGTCATGCCGATCCAACCGCGGGCGCCCATTTGGCGACTGAACTGCGGATCGAAGCCGTCCCACGACTGGGCGCGCGCCGACGCGGTCCAATCCGCTGAAAATTCGGCGAGGAAAGCGCGAATCTCCTGGCGGAGCGTCGCAGTCTCGGCGGGCAGCGAACTCGGCTCAAATCGGAAAGCGCTCACGCTTTCGGCCTCGGATCGAACATCTCAGCCGACTTGGCCCCCACCGTTCCGTGCAAACGCGTCATCCGGCAATCTCGGCTTGACTGTCGTTCCTAGCACGATGGATCGTCACGGATGTCGCCCAACTTGCCGCGAAGATGACAACTGTCACGACACCGAAAAGACCTAGATTATCCGCGATGCTATGCACGAGATGGGTTAACGGCACGCGAAGTGTGAGCTTGTCGGCGACCAGTCCGAACAACTCGACGCCGGCGACGAAGAGGGCGATAACCACGGACAGGGAGGTGACGGTCAGATTGTAGCGGAGCTTGCGGGCTGGGTTGGTCAAGGCCCAGCTGTAGGTACCCATCATCAGAGTACTGTCAAGGGTATCCGCGAGCGACATGCCGGCGGTGAACAGGGCCGGGAATATGAGGATCGACATGATCGGCAGGCCGTGCGAGGCCTCGCTTGCCGAGATACCCAGAAGGCCCACTTCCGTTGCCGTATCGAAGCCGAGACCGAACAGAACGCCGACTGGATACATTTGCCAACCGCATCGGATGAAGCGGAACAGGCCGCGCAATAGCCGTCCGAGCAATCCGGTGATCAACGGATTCGTCGCTTCGCCGACGGGATGACCTCCCTGTTTCAGCCGCCGCAAAGACCTGTACACGCGAGCGAGGGCGGGCATGTTTGCGGCCGCAATGGCGATCAGTCAAAGAAAGCCAAATGCTGGTACCGATGACGCCGCCGAACGTCTTCAAGTCAACGAACACCGATTGCAGGCCTCCGGCGGTCAGGGCAATCGCCAGCGAGAGGCCGATCACCACGCTCGAATGGCCAAGCGAGAAGTACAATCCCGCCGCCAGTGGCCGCTTGTTTTCTTGCATCAATTTGCGGGCGCGTTGTCGATGGCCGCGATATGGTCGGCATCGAAAGCGTGGCGCAGGCCCAGGGTGTAGGCCAACAGGGCCGTGCTCAGAAGAACGGGAGAGCTGCGGAAAGCCAATAACGCCCAAACCCAGGCCGCGATGTTGGCGGTGATCAGCCCAGCATAGAGTATGATCAGCCGGTTCCGCATAAATCCCGTTTTCCCGTGAAATGTGCCTCACAGCATAATGCAAAGATCGGGCATTCGTAGACGGGCGCTACCCTGGTGGCCATTATGGTCGGCAAGTCAAGAGGCGCCGTATCGGTCCAAGTCCCCGCAATCGGTCCGCTATTCAACAATGGTCCACCAAGCGGAAACAACCTTTGAGGCTCGCGCAGGATACATCGAAAAAAATTAAGGATAAGGGCGATGTCGAGGGTTATAGTCCACAGTCTGGACTAACCTGGCGGAGGACGCATGCCATCGGTCCGCGAGGAAAGGCGAAGCCATCACGGAACGCAAACGGTCCATCGCGTGGCGCTGCTGCTGCGAACGGTTGCTTCGATGGGAAGCCAGGGCACGCGTTTGATCGACCTGGCGCGGCAGACAGGTCTGGAGCGGCCAACGGTTCACCGACTGCTGAAAGGGCTGATGAAGGAAGGCTTGGTCGATCAACAAGCGTCGACCCGGCGCTACCACCTCGGACAGTTGGTGTTCGAACTCGGGCTGGCCGCGGTCCCGCAGTTCGATTTGCGGCAGCTGTGTGAGCCGGCGATGCTGCGTATCGCCGAACGAACGGGCGACACGGTTTTTCTGTCGGCGCGCAGCGGCAACGATGTGGTCTGTCTCGACCGTAAGGAAGGATCTTTCCCGATCAAGACCTTGACTGTGGATGTGGGAAACCGCAGGCCGCTCGGCGTAGGGGCGGGGGGCGGCGCTTTGCTCATGGCGCTGCCGGACAAAGAGATCGACAAAATTCTCGCAGCCAGCTCAAGACAACTTTCCCGTTATGTCGATTTGAAGGTGCAGGACGTTCGCGCGATAATCAAACGGGCGCGCGAACTCGGCTACATGTTCAACGATCGTCAGGTTACTCCCGGCGCCATGTCGATCGGGTTGCCGATAACTGTCCCGCATGGATCACCGATCGCGGCCATCAGTATCGGGGCAATTAGCGCTCGTATGACGGCGGCGCGTCGGCAAGAGCTTGTGACTGTGCTGCGCCGCGAGGTGAAGGAATTAGAGCGCCAATTCCAAATGCAAGGCAGTCGCCTCAAGGGATAGGGCAAGAGCGGCCGCGCGCGCAGAAATCGCCCCAGCCATTCTGGCCTCGCATCAGTTGCGCTCACCGCCGAATGCCCGGCCGGGCACATTTATGTTGCCGCCTAAGTTGAACACCGTTGTCGCAATTACGATCACTGCTACGACCAGAAAGGCGCTCGAATAGCCGATCCAAGTCGTCAATGCTGCGAACAGCAGAGGCCCGGCGACCACGCCCAGATAGGTGAAAACGAGGCTGCCGCCGGTCACCGATGCAACCTGGCCGGGCTCCGCCTCGCGGATGATCTCCGCCAGGAACACGCCGTTCCAGCCGCTCGCGGTGGCTCCGAACAGGATGACCACGATGCCGATCAAGGGGATCGGCCAACGCGGCGAAAACCATCCGGTCAGAGAACTGGCAACGGCGATCAGTACACCGATCGCGAGCAATACCAGCCGGGGACCGATGATTCGACCGGCAACGAAGCCCCAGGCCAAACGACCTGCGACTCCGGCGATCTGGCTCGCGCCCAGCAGCACGCCGGCGGTAACGAGATTGAGCCTGGCGACCTCGGTGAGATAGATGACGAGAAACGAGCTCAGGATCAGCTGCATCCCGGCGAACACAAGGGAGATGATAGAGAGCCCCAGCACCCTGCGGCGCTGCAAGATGAAGCGGATGGCGGCAAAGGGATTATCCCGCGCCGAATGATGGCGCGGCGCCGTCTCGTCTCGAATGGCCGGCATGGCGACGCCGACAAGCAGACCCAGCAGCGCCGTCGTCAATCCGAGCGCCACACAGGCCGCCTTCCATCCAAGCCCGAGCACCAACGAAGGAACGACCAGCCCGGCCAACAGTCCGCCCAGGGGAACGCTCGTCTGGCGTATCGAGACGATAAGCGCAAGCGTCACCGAATCGCGATAATGCCCCATGATGTGCGAGCCTACGGTGGTTAGAGGACCGTAGCTCAAGCCGATAAGGATAGTGGCGACGAGCGCCGCTTTGGCATCTCCGGTCGCAAACAGGGGCAATGCCACGCCGCCAAGCACGACACAGCCGAAACTCGTTCGCAGCGGTCCGATGCGGGAGATCAGATACGACGCGCCCGTGCTTGTGATCATCACGAACGCATAGAGCACGCTGATATAGGCGCCGGTCACCTGCTCGGGCAGGCCGATGCTGGCGCTGATGTATTTGGCCATGATCGGGGGCGCCATGCACAGCATCGACACCGCCGCCTGCGGAAACATGGTCAGAAACAGGATGAGAAGCGTTTCACGCGCAGGCGTCCGGTTCATTGCCGTCTCATCGAGCGCCGAACTGGCCCGGCGATACAGCCGGCGCTTCTCGACATCTGAGCAGTTGCGTCATGCGCATGGTGAACACCAGATCGCCATTTTGGTTGACAAGATCAAAGCGCGATACGGCGACCCCCGTGCCCGGCCTCGATGACGACACGCGGGTTTCCAATACTTCGAAGCGACACGTCAATGTATCTCCGGCGCGCACCGGTTTCGGCCACTTCAGCCCCTCAACGCCGAGACCGGCAAGTGCGGATTTTCTGAATACGCCGGTCTTGATGGCAAGCGCCCAACTGAGCGCGGCGGTCTGAAATCCCGGCGCCACCAGCGCACCGAAATGGGTGGCCTCCGCAGCTTCGCGGTCCAAATGGAATGGCTGCGGATCGTATTTTTGCGCGAATTCGATCAAATCCTGCGCCGTCAAGGTAAAGCTCGGCGAGGTGAATTTGTCTCCCGGGTTCAGGTCCTCAAAGTAGTAGTCGCACATGGTCTTTGGCTTCCCAGTTTTGATGTCATTCCTCGTGGTCGCCTTGTTTTCGATCGTGCGGCGACGCCATTACAGGATTCTCGAAACTCGACTTAAAGTTCACGTCGTGCGCTGCAGACCCGGGTATGGCAGGAGAACTGATCATTTTACTCCTCCCGTGCAATCGCCGTGGTGCATGAGGCGGGGCGGAAAGCCTTGGTTTTTGCGTCGCAACGCGTCGGCCGATGAAGCCGCTTTTGCCAGGATTTGTCAATCGATTGAAACTGCAACGAAATTGGCAAATTTAGAGTCCCCGATAGGGGATCAGGAAACCCCACGCCTTTAGGCGGCTGGGATCGCGGCGTTTCCGGTATAAAACGGCTGCATGGAAGTATACAAGCGGGGCAGCC
>JAKAPE010000236.1 GCA_021811945.1 Pseudomonadota bacterium
GATCGTGATCACCGATACCAGGCCATCGTGATCCGTGATCACCATCGCCTGGAACGACTGATCACCATCCCTGGAATGCGCAACTCGATCACGTCTGCTCTCCCCATCGCACGGCGGCCATTCGCGCCGCAGGATGCCGGCGGCAGCGAGAACGAGCGGCAAGGCACCGAAACGGCTAGCGATAACGGCCAGCATGCCGGCGAGCAGCGCGAATCGCCCGAGTTGCAGCGTCGTCGCGAAGAGCCACGCCCGGCCAAGGACAAGCATCTTGACGTTCCATCGCAGCGTCAGGAAATAGAATGCTCCGATCAGCGCGCCGCCGCCCAACCATGCACCGGCCCGCACGGCGAACAATGCATGCTCGGAGAGATGGAAACTCGTCATTGCTTGCGCATCCATCGCCAAGCCAACCAGAACCCGACCGTTACGCCCAAAACCAGCAATGCGGCGCTCCAAAAAATGCCGCCGCCCAGGGCATGATCGAGCCAGCGTCCGACGAACAGACCGATCAAGGTCGGTACGACGATGATCCAGCCAAGAATGCCGATCTGGCCGACGAACTCTCGGTACGCGCGGCCCGCTCGGCTTCGAGCGCTTCGTGAAATTGCGCCAGCACCACGTGCTCGAGCCGCGCGAGATCGTCGCCGGCGATCGCTTCGTGCGTCGCGACCGCAACCTGGTTTCCGTTCGTCACCGACAAGACGCCGCGCCGCACGGCGCAGAACCGCTGCCGACCGTCGGCGCGGCGCCAGCTCACGACCGACACCGTCAAGGCCGTCAGGAAGTCGGCGTGGCCGTCGAGAACGCCGAAGCTGCCGCTGTCATCCTCTGCGCGCACTGCGGCGACATCGCGCTCGTCGATAACCACGGACGTCGGGGTTGTGATCAAAAGTCTCATGCGGACCCGGCTTTGCGCTTCGAGGGCGCTTCCTGCTCTCGCGCTTCATCGATTGTGCCGACCATGTACAGCGAGATCTCGGCCCAGCTGTCGCAAGTGCCTTCGAGTATTGTTCCGAGGGTTTGGTGGGCATGGCGCTTCACCCTTTGCCCAGCCTACATTGTTGACGCGAACGTGCTCGGGGCGACGATTTTGCACTTCGTCGGCAATAGCTCGGCGCGGATGCGTCGCGAGATCGGATTTCCGTCTCTTCATTGCGAGCCAACGGGTCCGGCCCGAAGTGGCCGGCCCGATGGCAAGCGCCGCGAAGCAATCAAGTCAAAGGCGCCGATCGAGTACCCGCTTTCAGAGAAGCATGATTCAATCCTCCCCCGCGAAGCGGGGGAGGAAAAATGGCGCAACGCTCACCACCGGCGGACGTGACGCCGGCAGTGGCGACGGAAGTTGTTGTCGATCCAGCACGCGCCGCGGCCGATCGGCGGTCCCCAGAAGGGCCGGCCGAAGACGCCTCCGATCACGCCGCCGACGACCGCTCCGGGAGGACCGGCAACGAGCAAGCCGGTCCCCGCGCCCGCCGCGGCGCCGACCATGTCGGCGCGGGCGCTCGGTGCGGCCCCCGCGGCCACAGCCAGAATGGTCGCTGCTGCCAGCACAAGCTTATGCATGAACTCCCTCCTTCTCATTTTGATTCGTTTGCATGAGCTCCTTCCTTCTCATTGATTCATGTTCGTTCAATGTCCTGCCTCACTTTTCCGCAATGACGCTGCGGTCGATTCGGCCGACATCCGTCACGCCGGTCAGCGCCATGCTGAATGCGAGTTCGTTGCGCATGATTTCGATGGCGCGGGCGACGCCGGGCTCTCCGCCGGCGCCGAGGCCATAGATGTAGGCGCGGCCGCAGAGGCAGGCGCGCGCGCCGAGCGCAACCGCGCGCATGATGTCCTGTCCCGAGCGGATGCCGCCGTCAAACAATATCTCCATCGATGATCCGACCGCATCGGCGATGGCCGGCAGCGCCGCGATCGAGGACATCGCGCCGTCGAGTTGGCGTCCGCCGTGATTGGATACGACCAAGGCCGCCGCGCCGGTGTTCGCCGCGATGCGCGCATCTTCGACATCGAGGATTCCCTTCAGGATGAGCTTGCCGCCCCAGACCCCCGCGATCCACTCGACGTCCTTCCAGCTCATGGCGGCATCGAACTGTTCGTTGGTCCACCGCGCCAGGGAATTGACGTTCTCCATGCCGCGGACATGACCGGCGATATTGCCGAAGGTCCTGCGTCTGCCGCGCAGGATACTGAGCGACCAAGCCGGCTTTGTGGCGATGTCGATGAGGTTCCTGAGATGGAGCTGCGGCGGAACGGTCAGGCCGTTCTTGATGTCGCGATGACGCTGGCCGAGCACCTGCAGATCGACCGTGAGCACCAATGCACTGCATTTGGCCGCGGCAGCGCGCTCGATAAGCGCCCGCACGAAGCCGCGGTCCTTCATGACGTAGAGCTGGAACCAGAACGGCTTGTCCACAGCCGCCGCCACGTCCTCGATCGAGCAGATCGACATGGTCGAAAGCGTAAACGGAATTCCCGCCGCCTGGGCGGCGCGGCAGGAAAGAATCTCGCCGTCGCCGCGCTGCATGCCGCAAAGTCCGATCGGCGCCAGCGCCAACGGCAGCGCCGCCGGCTCGCCGAGAATCGTCGTGCGCGTGCTGCGCTTGGAGACATCGACGAGGATACGCTGGCGCAGCTTGATGCGCTCGAGGTCGGCGCGGTTGGCACGCAGCGTCTCTTCGGCGTAGGAGCCGGCTTCGACGTAATCGAAGAACATGCGCGGCACCTCGCGACGGGCGGCCTGCCGCAAATCTTCGATGCAGGTCATGGTTCTCATGGTCCCGATCCCCGCGCACTCGGCGCTCTCTCGTTAGCACAAAACTACGGCTCGGCTCGCGGCTCCGCCGCGCTCTGCGGAATGTCCGCACGGTGGGCGCGTTAAATCACCACCACTACCAAGCCCCGACGAACCGCATCACAAAGCACCCATGGCAGCCCCAACGAAGAATCCGGCGGAATGGCCGGAGCAGGTAAACCGAGCACGACCGGCAGGCCGAACGCAAGGCGGCAGAGAGACAGAGGCTCGAGAAGGCGCTTGGCTGCGGTCGGGAGGATACCTTTCCCGGTTCCGATCCGGTCGCGGTCACACAGCCGCCACGCAGCGTTTGCGACAAGCGCGGTCCGTGAGCCCGCGTCGCGGCGCATATTTCCACTTCTCGGCGGGCGAGTTCCCCCCGTATGCGTTTGTGAACAAAGGGTTTTATACATTTGTAAGATTGCTAAAAATTTTTTGAGGCGCACGCCATGCCGAAGCGGCTATTATCGTCGCGGGAGAGATTGGCGGCTGGGGTGCTCGAAGTCATGGTCCGTAAGTATTTTGGTACCGACGGAATCCGCGGCCGCGCCAATGGCGCAATCACGCCGGAACTGGCGCTCAAGGTCGGTCAGGCGACCGGCGTCGTGTTCCGTCGCGGCGAAGACCACCATCGCGTGGTCATCGGCAAGGATACCCGGCTCTCCGGCTATATGATCGAGACAGCGCTGGTCGCCGGCTTCACTTCGGTGGGAATGGACGTCCTGCTGCTCGGGCCGATGCCGACTCCCGCCGTTGCCATGCTCACGCGCTCGATGCGGGCCGATGTCGGGGTGATGATCTCGGCCTCGCACAACCCGTTCGACGACAACGGCATCAAGCTCTTCGGACCGGACGGCTACAAGCTTTCCGATGAAGTTGAACATCAGATCGAAGTCTTGATCGACAGCGACATGACCAAGCGGCTGGCCAAAAGCCGCGACCTCGGCCGCGCCAAGCGCATCGACGGCGTCCATGACCGCTACATCGAATTCGCCAAGCGCACCCTGCCGCGCAACCTTTCACTCGAAGGCCTGCGCGTGGTGATCGACTGCGCCAATGGCGCCGCTTATCGGGTTGCGCCTGAAGCGCTGTGGGAACTGGGTGCCGATGTCGTCTCCATCGGGGTCGAGCCGGACGGCTTCAACATCAATCGCGAATTCGGCTCGACGGCGCCGGACGCGTTCTGCCGCAAGGTGCGCGAGATGCGCGCCGACATCGGCATCGCGCTCGACGGCGACGCCGACCGCGTGGTGATCGCCGACGAGCAGGGCCATCTGATCGACGGCGATCAGTTGCTGGCAGTGATCGCCGAGAGCTGGCGCAACGACGGACGGTTGGCCAAGCCGGGCGTGGTCGCCACCGTCATGTCGAATCTCGGCCTCGAGCGCTATCTGCAATCGCTCGGCCTGTCCTTGGTGCGCATGCCCGTCGGCGACCGCTACGTCCTCGAGCACATGCGCGAACACGGCTACAACGTCGGCGGCGAGCCGTCGGGGCATATCATCCTCTCCGACTACACCACTACCGGCGATGGGTTTGTCGCCGCGCTGCAGGTGCTCGCGGTAGTGAAGAAGCAGAACAAGCCCGTGTCGCAGGTGTGCCGCCGCTTCACGCCGCTGCCACAGGTGCTCAAGAACGTGCGCTATCGCAGCGGCAAGCCGCTCGAGAATACGCAGGTGCGCTCGGCGATCGAGGGCGCCGAACAGCGCCTCAACGGGCTTGGCCGGCTGGTGGTGCGGCCCTCGGGGACCGAACCGGTCATCCGTGTGATGGGCGAAGGCGACGACAAGGCGCTGGTCGAGGAGGTCGTCGACGGCATCGTCGATGCGCTCAGCGAGCACGCGACGTGATACCGTTTCCGCGTAATTGACTCTGGGACACTCTTTGCCGATCAGAAAGGGCCGTCGATGGCAACGACTGCCGCTTTCCCGGAGGCGAGCGGCGAGCCGTTCACTGCTGCGATTTTAGAAATTGCGCGAACGCCTTAAGCGTGATTTCCGAGACGTGGTGCTCGATGCCCTCGGCGTCCGCCTCGGCCGACTCGGTGGGAACGCCAAGCGCCCGCAGCAGATCCACGACCAGCCGGTGGCGGACGCGGACGCGATCCGCGAGCGCCTGTCCCTTCTCGGTCAAGAAGACGCCGCGATAGGGTCGCGCCGTCGCCAGCCCGGCCCGCTTCAAGCGCGACACGCTCTTGACGGCGGTGGCGTGCGACACGCCAAGCCGTCGGGCGATGTCGGTCGGGCGTGCCTCGCCGGCGCTTGCCAGGAGATCGGCGATCAATTCTACATAATCTTCCAAGAGGGCGGTCGACTGCGCCGACCGCGTCTTGCCGAAGCGACGCGCCTGGGTTCCCGCGGCGGGAAGTTTTCCCGTCGAGCCGGGCTGCGCGCCTTTCGCTGTGTCCGCCATCGCCGATGTCATGATGCCGCGCCAGCCTCCGAACGCCTTGCAGGCCCGCCAGCCCAAACCACATCTGAGTTGCGGTGTCAAAGTGTGCTTTAGACTACAGTTTGTAGCCGTTGACACTGAACGCTCCGTCCCTGTAACGTAGCTGATGCTACACTATTGATACACGGGTTCATGCACCCCGCCATGAGCGAAACGATCGTGCCCCGCAGATCGCTCTCCGAACGCACAGTCGCCGCGGCGCGGCAGGTGCTGGCCGGGAAACGAGCCGGCTGGCGCGCCTATGCGGCCTTCGCCGGCCCGGCGCTCATCGCTTCGATCGCCTACATGGACCCCGGGAACTTTGCGATCAATATCCAGGCCGGCGCCAGATATGGATATGCGCTGCTTTGGGTGGTGTTGTTCGCCAATTTGCTTGCCATGTTGTTTCAGGCCCTTTCGGCCAAGCTCGGGATCGTGACCGGCCGCAATCTCGCGGAAATGTGCCACGAGCAGTTTCCGCAGCCTGTCGTTTGGGCGATGTGGGTCGTCAGCGAAGTTGCCGCCATGGCGACTGACCTTGCCGAGTTCCTCGGCGGCGCCATCGGCCTCTCGTTGTTGTTCCATATGCCCCTGTTCGCCGGCATGGCGGTCACGGCGGCGGTAACCTACGGCGTGCTCATGTTCGAAGGGTTCGGCTTTCGCCCGATCGAACTGATCATCGGCAGCATGGTGAGCATCATTGCTCTTTGCTACGTGGCCGAATTGTTCATTGCTCCGGTCGATTGGACCTCGGCTGCCGTGCACACGGTCATGCCGCAGATTCCCGACGCGGAGGCGCTGCTGCTTTCGGTCGGCATTATCGGCGCCACCGTCATGCCGCACGCGGTCTATCTGCATTCCGGCCTCACTCAGGCGCGCATGCCGGTTCGCAATGACGGCGAACGGCGCCAGGTGCTGCGCTTCTCCAATCAGGAAGTCATCGTCGCGCTTGCGGTGGCCGGGCTCGTCAACATGGCGATGGTGATGATGGCGTCGGGCGCGTTCCACGCCGGCCATCCTGAAGTGGCGGAGATCGAGACCGCCTATCACACGCTGACGCCGCTGCTTGGCGCCGCCGCCGCCGGCGTGTTTCTGCTCTCACTCATTGCCTCCGGGATATCGGCCTCGACGGTCGGAACCATGGCCGGGCAGATGATCATGCAGGGTTTTGTCGGTTTCCGCATCCCGATCTGGCTGCGCCGGCTGGTAACGATGCTGCCGGCCATCGCCGTCGCCGCGCTCGGCGTCAACGCGACCGACGCGCTCGTTATCAGTCAGGTCGCGCTCAGCATCGCGCTGCCGCTGCCGATGATCGCGCTTGTCATCTTCACCGGCAGGCCGGATATCATGGGCGCCTTCACCAACAGCCGTCTTACCCACGTTGCGGCGCTGACCGGCACCGTAATAGTGATGCTCCTCAATACCGTTCTCATCGTGCAGATATTCGGCGCGGCAATTCCCGGCTTCTCCGGCGCGCGCTGAGGAAGCGGCGCCGGCCGACCCGGCGTGCTGCCGACAGCCCCATTATTGGAATCCAACTGATCGGCGGGCGTGCGCTTGTTCGCGCCGCCGGCCGAACGTCCATTCCGCGCCATCGAATGGCGCGATCCAATCGGAGGCGGACCGTGTTGCGGTCACGCCGTAGCCGTCAAACCGCTTTCAGGTTCTCGGCAGCCGACTTGCCAGTCTTGCGGTCCGTCACGATCTCGAACGAGACACGCTGGCCTTCGCGCAGCTCACGCAGGCCGGCGCGTTCGACGGCGCTGACATGCACGAAGACATCCTTGCCGCCGCCCTCGGGCTGGATGAACCCATACCCCTTCTGTGCGTTGAACCACTTCACTGTTCCGTTGCTCACGGGAAACTCCTCTTTCGGAATCACGATTATGAGCAGCGCCAAAGGCGCGGCCCGGCTCGCTCGAGATTTTGGTGAAAGGTCGTCAGTCAGGCGCGCTTATCGTCGCTGCAAGGCCGAGTCGTTCCGGCCGAAAAACTCGATGCTGCCTTTTAGCCGCAAGTCGCTTGCTCCGCAAGGGCATGCACGACGGCTTCCTCGCGGCCGCGACCGGATCCGCTAACGATCTGAGCGCGGTCAAGATC
>JAKAPE010000237.1 GCA_021811945.1 Pseudomonadota bacterium
CTGCCGCCGCCTCGCCAAGGACTGGGAAAATCTCAACCGCAACGCCCTCGCGTTCTTGAAACTCGCGTCCATCCGCCTCATGCTGCGAAAGCTTTGTAACCCTTGACGAAGATTCAACACGGACTCTGAGCGACGTCGCCGGCGCCGCCGCGCAGACCCACATGTCGGCCGAAATCGTGCTCGATACTTCGCAGTCCGTGGAGACTGCCGTCGCCGATCTGCGCCGCCATGTCGAGGCCTTCCTTGCGCGCGTCACGGCATAGCGCCCTGCGCGTCAGCGCCCGTACGTCAATATCGGCTGCGACTTACTGCGCGGCGATCCAGCGCGCGATCGCCGGCCATGCCTCGTGCAAGGTGCGCGACCCCATGAACAGCCCGATGTGGCCGCCGGGAACCAGCTTCTTCTCGATCTTGTCCTTCGTCGTTCCGAGATACCTCTCGGCATCGAAGACCTGCTCCTTGGTGGTGATGTCGTCGGATTCGCCGGCGAGCAGATAGACGGGACAGACGATGTCCCTGAGGTTCAGGCGGCGGCCGAGGCCGACGAAGGTTCCCCTGACCAGCCGGTTTTCCTTGAACAGCTCCTTGATCACCTGCAGATACCAGCGCCCCGGCAGGTCGATCGGATTTTCGTACCAGCTCTCGAACGTCTCTTCCTTGGCGAGATAGGCCTGATCGTCGATGTGCTCGTAGAGATCGACATGGTCCTGGATGTAGTGCTGCTCGGGATGCATGTTCTTCCACCCTTGCAGCATGAAATCTCCTTTCATCAGGCCGCCGCCGAGCGTCACCAGTTCCTCGTAGAACGAGATCGGGGACTGATGCACCATCCGCTTGATCGGCCCGTTGCCGGCATCGGTGTCGATCGGCGACCCCGCCAGCACCAGCGAATTCACCTTGCGCGGAAACCGCGCCGCGACCATCGCTGCTACCCATCCGCCCTGGCAGAGGCCGACGAGATTGACGCGGCCGCCGAGGTCGTCGATGGCGACGACGATCTCGGCGAGATAATTGTCGATCTCGAGGTCTTTCATGTCCTGCGTCGCCGCCTTCCAGTCGGTCAGCGCGACGTGGCCGATGTCGTTGGCCATCAGCGTCTCGATCAGGCTCTGGCCCTTGTGATAGTCGGCGATCATCGCGGTATGGCCGGCATGCGGCGCATCGACCAGAGTCGGAAGTCCGTCCTGCTTGCCGTAGTCGCGCAGCAGCATGGTGCGCAGATCGAGCCGCACCGTGTTCGGCGTCGCCAGATTGGGACGCAAGTCCCCGTGAATCTTGATCTCTTCCTCGACGAATTTGAGGTTCCTGGCGTAAAGCTCCGCCCCTTGCTCGGCCAATGAAGCCGCCATGGCCATCGGCCAGAACGCCGGGACGCTGGCGAGCGAGAATTCCGAAGACTTGGCGAACGATTTTTTCGGCATCACTGCACCTTCGGCGTTTCGTGCGCGGCGTTCGGCTTAAGCGGCGGCGGCCTGACGCCGGCCAAGCGTGACGACTTTCGCGGTGCCCGGATCCTGCGTCATGCTGCCCTCCGGCCCTTCGCGGGGCGTACTGTCAATCCTTGCGTTCTTTCTCCGTTCCGACGAGACGCCAGGTGTGGCGCGCGATCATCAAATCCTCATCCGTCGGGATCGTCCATGCGGACGTCTTGCTGTCGGCTTTGCTGATCCGCGGGCCGCCGGCTGCATTGGCCGCTTCGTCGATCTCCACCCCGAGCCATGCCGCGTTTTCGCATACCCGGCGGCGAATCTCCGGCGCGTGCTCGCCGATGCCCGCGGTGAAGACCAGCGCATCGAGCCCGTCGAGCGCAGCGGCGAGCGAGCCGAGCTCGCGGCAGATGCGATAGACGAACAGCTCGACCGCCTCGGCGGCGCTCGGCCGGTCGCTCGCCAGCAGCGCCTTCATGTCGTCGCTCAGCCCGGAGACGCCGAGCAGGCCGGAGGACTGATAAAGCAAGTTGCTGACGGCGGCGGCCGTCATTTTCTTCTCTTCCATCAGATAAAGCACGACGCCGGGGTCGAGGCTGCCGCAACGCCGGCTCATCGGCAGCCCGTCGAGCGCGGTGAATCCCATCGTGGTGGCAACACTGCGGCACTGCTTCATGGCGCACATGCTGGCGCCGCTGCCGAGGTGGGCGACCACGACGCGGTCCTGCGCGTCGTCCGCTCCGATGACCTCGGGCAAGACGCTGGCGATGTATTCGTAGGACAGACCGTGAAAGCCGTAGCGCCGGATGCCCTCCTCGGTGAGGCGGCGCGGCAGGGCGAAGAGGGTCGCGACCTCCGGCTGGGTGTGGTGAAACGACGTATCGAAGCAGGCGACTTGGGGCAGGCGCGGATGCAGCTTGTTCAGCGCCGCGACGGCGGCAAGGTTATGGGGCTGGTGCAGCGGCGCCAGCGGAACAAGACGGGTCAGCTCGGCGACAACCTTGGCGTCCATGCGCACCGGTGCTTTGTAGAGGGTGCCGCCATGAACGACGCGGTGCCCCGCCGCGATCAGGTGGTGCTCCGTGAAGCGGCGTTGCAGCCATTGCAGCAGCGCGGCCAGCGCCTGCTCGTGGGTCGAGATCTCGGGCAAATGCTCGTCAGCGAGCGGCGCTCCGGCGCGGTCCCGTGCGGTGAAATGCACGCGGTGGCCGAGCCCCGCGTATTGGCCTTCGCAGATGAGATCCGCCCGCGATGGCCGCTGCTCGCCCGGAAAGAGCGAGAATTTTATGCTCGACGAGCCGGCATTGAGAACGAGAATGGCAGCGTCCACGTCATTATCCCCGGCTGCAGTGCGGCATAGCGCCAGCCGATCGGCGTCATGACCCAGCCATAGACGGTGGCGAGCGTGCCGACAACCTGGGTCGTCTCAGCAGCGGTAACAAGCTTCCAGCTTGGCCACGGCCGCCGAACAACTGTTGCGACACCCGGCAATGCTCAACAGTCCGTGCCGCGACCGGCATTGATGTGGATCAACACCGACGCGGCAAAGGCCGCGCTCGTGCGCCGCTTTTGATCTAGATCAGCGCCTTTGTCGCGCCGCCGGCTATGTTTCCTTCGTGCAAGGCGCTGTTGTCATTTTGCAGCGGAGCCGCCGCCCTTCGAGGCTCGCGGAGTTCGTCGGCGAGCGCCTCGGGACGACGGTCAGAATTTGTGTAGGTTGATATTGCTCGGTGAAATCCAATGTACAGCGCTGCACTCGGCCTTTGGGCGGCATTTCTGGTCGCGGCGATCTTCTACACGCGGCGGGCGCGCAATCCCCAGACGCGGCCGCTCGCCGCTTATTTGATTTTTTCCGCGATATTCACGATGAGTTCCTTCGCGGTTTTCGCCGTCATTCTCGTCGTCCTGGACGTGCTCGGCCGCGCTCAGCTGTTGGCCGACCCGATCGCGGCGGCGGCATTTTTGTTTGTCGTTTTTGTTCCGGCCTTGTTGCTCGCCCGCTGGCAGGTCCGCAAGCCGCCCCACGCGCCAGAACGACCCTGACGGTTCGTCATTTCCCAATCGGGATTGGCAGATATCAATCCGTGTCGTAGGGGCCCGTCAACAGCGCTACTCCCGGCTCGATCTGCCGCAGTGCCTTGCGGACCTCTTCCGCCTCGTCCTCCATTGCCATCCAGCGCAATTTCAGAATCCGCTTGATCGTTTCGTCCTTCGCCCGTTCCTAGGCAAGGACCTCCGGGCGCTCCTTGACATTTGACGGCATTTCCATGGGTCGCTCCACGGGTCGCCTCCTCTTTGATGATTTTCTTGGCGGCAACGCACGCAATTCCGTCGCGGCTGTCGCCGCAAACTCTTCACCAATGCGCATCGGCATTCGGCTGCGGGCCCGGCAGGCCGGGCTGCGGATTTCGGCACCGGCGTTGGTGTGGGATATCGACACCCCTGCGGATTACCACAGAGCCTTGGCCTGCGGGCTTCTCGACCGAGAATGATACCGCTGCCGGCGGAACACCGAATGGAACACGCCGCCAAAGCGCCCTCGGAACGCAACGCGCCTGCCGCAGTTTGACCATCAGCCGTTCGCAAGACTTCGCTAACGTCCGGCATGCATGATTCGAGGCCATCCGGCGTACACGATTCGAGGACAATCGTCGTCATGATGCGGATTATTGAGTTCATTCTTCTTCCCGCGGTGGTGATCCTGGAGGTCATCGATCTCTGCCTCCTGGACGGGGAATACACGTACGTGGTGCTCTCTGCGGCGAGTTCCGTGTTGCCGCTCTGAACCCATCGGAGAAGCGCCCCGTCGCTTCAGCCTATTCACGTTTACGCGATCTTCATCCGAAGAGAGGCGGCTACACTGGAAACTTCCACGCCTCACGGCGTGGCGCCGGTCTCTACCGCGGCTTGAGGAGCCCGCCACGCGGCGAGCGCGCTGCCGAGGCTGGCGGTCCAATCCGCCGCAGCTTTTGCGGCAGCACCCGCTCTCGCTATCCCGCGCAGCACGAGAGCTTGGCCACGTCCTTTTCGAACGCCAGTGCCGCGAGTTTCAGTCCCTCCACGGTCGTGAGATAGGGGAAAATCATGTCGGCCAGGTCGTCGATCGTCAGGCCGTGCCGGATCGCCAGCGCGGCTGTCTGGATGCTGTCGGCGCCCTCCGGCGCAAGAATATGCGCGCCAACGAGCTTGCGCGTATCGGCATCGGCCACAAGCTTGATGAGCCCGCGCGTGTCGCGCGCGGCAAGAGCGCGCGGCACGGCGTCGAGCGGCAGCAGCGAAACAAGCACTCGACAGCGGGCGGCGCGCGCCTGCGCCTCGGTCGCTCCGACGCTTGCCGCCTGCGGATCCGTGAACACGATCCTCGGCATGGCCGCATTGTCATACCGCAGGCTGTCGCCGTTGAGCGCGTTCTTTGCTGCGAGCTTGGCGCCATAAGCGGCCATGTAAACGAATTGGTCCCGCCCCGTTACGTCGCCCGCGGCGTAGACCCCGGGACGGCTGGTGCGCATGCGGTCGTCGACGCGGATGCTGCCGTCCGCGGCCTGGGCAATCCGGACTTCGTCAAGACCGAGTCCCTCCACGTTGGGGGCCCGGCCGGCGGCAACCAGCATCGTCTGGGCAGTCAAAATCTCCGCCTCGCCGTTCTTGCGCACCATGAGCGAAATGCCGTCGTTGCTCTGCGTGACGCTCTGATAAGCGATGCCGCTGTGTGCTCTGACGCCCTCAGCGCGGAGATAATTGGCAAGCGCTTGCCCGATTTCAGGCTCGGCGGTTGGCAACAAGCGGCTGCGGCAGACGATCGTGACCTCGACGCCCAGCCGGGCGAACATCTGCGCCAGTTCCGCCCCGATATAGCCGCCGCCGATCACTAAGAGCGATTTCGGCAAAGTCTCGAGCGCCAGCGCCGAGGTGCTGGTCAGGTACTCCACCCGCTCGATGCCGGGGATCGACGGCGGCGCCGGGCGCGCGCCCGTGGTAATGACGACGCGGTCGGTCTCGATGACGGCACCATTCACCGCGACACCGCCCGCGCCGAGGCGCGCCCGCCCCTCGATGTGGGTGATGCTGTTGTAGGCCGGCAAAAGATCAAGATACTTGGATTTCCGCAGGCCGGCGACAAGATCATCCTTTTGCCGAATAACCGCGCGCCAGTCCTCGACGCGCGCGGCGGCGCTCACGCCGGCGAAGCGTCCGGCAGTCCGCGCCTGATGCAACGTCTCCGCCGCGCGGATCAATGTCTTCGAGGGCACGCAGCCGATATTGACGCAGGTGCCGCCGATCGTGCCGTAGCCGATGAGCGCCACCTGCGCGCCCTCTTCCGCCGCCGCGATGGCCGCGGAGAAGCCGGCCGAGCCGGCGCCGATGACGGCTAGATCGCAGGTAGCCGGTTTCTCCGGAGTGCAGCAATCGCTCATAATTCAATGCCTTATTGCGGAAGAGTCCGGGACGCGCGGATCAGCCTCTCGGCGCGGACGGATACCCGGCGTTCGTGGTCGCGGTCGTGAGCGCCCTCACGTTGGTCTTCACGTCGTCGTAGGTCACGATGGCCGTCTTTTGCTTGTAAGAGACGACCACTTTGGCGACTCCCGGCACGGCTTCCAGACTCTTTCTCACGATCGTCGGGCATGCCGCGCAGTACATGTTCCGCACGTTCAGCGTAACGGTCCTTTCAGCGGCCAAGGCGGCAGAGGAGGTGACGAGACCGAATCCAAGGACAGCCGCCGCGAAAGGATTGATCATTTTGTTCATGACGAGACTTCCATGCTTCAGCTCAGGAAGATCGGCGCGAGCAAGTCGAAGGCGACGGCCGCAATCACCAGCACGGTTGCCGCAACGAGTCCGAACATGACCGGCCGATTCGACAAAGGCCGGGCACAGGCATCCCCGACCGCGCATGCCAGTTTCCGGGAACGGTAGACCAGCCAATAGCCGCCGCCGAGAAAGACGAGGGTCGCAGCGATGAAATACTGTTGGTAGGAGGCAAGTTGCGTGAAGTTGCCGATCCACGCCCCGCTCACACCGAGGCCGAACAGCACCAGCGGGAGTATGCAGCAGGACGAGGCAGCCAGCGCGCCAAGGAGGCCGCCGGCCGCCAGCAGCCCCTGCGCGCGCCCCGTTGAGGCGCGGAGATGTTCTTGCCTAGCCATGTATTGTCGCTACATCCTGTAGCGACTACAGGATCAAGAGTTTTTTCATGCATACGATCACGGCTTCGCGAGCGCAAGAATTCACCATCGGCAGGCTCTCGGAACTCACCGGCGTGAATATCGAGACCATCCGCTATTACGAGAAGATCGGCGTGCTACCGGCGCCGCCGCGCACCGCAAGCGGCCGTCGCGTCTATGGAGAGGCGCACACGCGGACGCTCGCCTTTATTCGCCGGGCGCGGCAGCTCGGCTTCGGCCTCGATGAAATCCGCACCCTCCTCGGCTTGGCCGCGCCGGGCAAGGCTTCATGCGCCGCAGTCCGCGCGATCGCCGCACACCACCTCGAAGACATCCGTGCCAAGCTCGCCGATCTCACAAAGCTCGAACGCCTGTTGGCAACGACCATCGCGCGCTGCTCGGCCAAGCAAGTCCCGGATTGCCCCGTGCTCGATATTCTCGATAACAGACGCCCGGCGTAACTTGATCAAGACCTATAAGGTCGATCAGAGAAAGCCGTCGATCGCAACGGATCGAGACCCTGGTCAGCGACGCCGCGCGCCGCTTATGCCGCGCCCGGCCATGGTTCGACCCGCCGGACCTCGCAGATCGTTTAGAGTCCCCGATAGGGGATCAGGAAACCCCACGCCTTTAGGCGGCTGGGATCGCGGCGTTTCCGGTATAAAACGGCTGCATGGAAGTATACAAGCGGGGCAGCCACACCGTCTGGGACTGCAAG
>JAKAPE010000017.1 GCA_021811945.1 Pseudomonadota bacterium
TGCCCCGCTTGTATACTTCCATGCAGCCGTTTTATACCGGAAACGCCGCGATCCCAGCCGCCTAAAGGCGTGGGGTTTCCTGATCCCCTATCGGGGACTCTAAACGATTGCCGGAGAATTTGCAGATCGAACCCTCCGGAAACTTCGCGCGACCGGGTCGGGCCTTCGTAGGCCACACTAAACGCGTTCAGTCTGTCTGTCGACCAAATGGGCATAGGTGCGCGCACCGGGCGACCGCGACCAGCTATTCCGATTTATCGCGACCAGCGGATCCGGTGATAGGCGATGATCAACATTTGCGCGCCCAGGAGGCGAACGACTTCGCCGCGCCGCGGCGCAGGCGCGGGCCGCCGCATCGACAGCATCGCCAACCGCGGCGGCATCGGCGTCGCGCACATGCGCGATCGTTTCACTAGTCTAGCTAGAGTCTAGCTAGTCGAATTGAATGAGGCTCGTCCAGTGCGCCGATACATCCACGAGAGAACCTCGGCCACCGCCTTTTATAGTGTTTGACGGCGCGGCGGCGTGTGCAGTTCAACGGCCGAGTTGACATGATGGCGGATTGCGACACAACGAGCAGTCTGAATCACTCGAAGCGTTTGAAGAAAGTGGATGCCTATGGAATTTCATCTCAACGGATTTAGACCGGGCGACCCAGAGATTTCCGAACCTGCTGAGCGTTACAATGGCGCACGATCGTTGGGGCCTCTTCCCGCGGAAGCCGACGTGCTGATCATCGGCTGCGGGCCAGCAGGTCTGACCCTGGCGGCGCAGCTGTCAGCATTTCCGGAAATCAACACCCGAATCGTGGAGCAGAAGTCCGGTCCGCTGCTGCTTGGCCAGGCCGACGGGATAGCCTGCCGCACCGTGGAGATGTTCCACGCTTTTGGATTTAGCGAGCGCCTTTTGAAAGAGGCGTACTGGGTCAATGAGACGACGTTTTGGAAACCAGACGAGACCCAACCAAGCAACATCGTCCGCAGCGGCAGGGTCCAGGATGTTGAAGATGGGTTATCCGAATTTCCACATGTGATCCTGAACCAGGCGCGCGTGCACGATTTCTACCTGCAAGTTATGCGCAATGCGCCGAACCGGCTGGAGCCGTACTATGCGCGCCGCGTGATCGATGTTCAGATCGACCCTGCAGCTTCCTCCTGCGCCAGCACGCCTACCCACCCGGTGACGGTCAGGCTCGAACGGATCGATCCCGAGAACGCAGGTCAGGTGGAAATTGTGAAGGCCCGTTATGTGGCCGGGTGTGACGGTGCGCGCAGCGTTGTGCGCCAATGCCTCAGGCGGGCACTTCATGGGGACTCGGCTAATCAGGCCTGGGGCGTCATGGACGTACTGGCGGTCACTGATTTCCCTGACATCCGCCTGAAAACGGCGATACAGTCAGCCAACGAAGGCAGCGTCCTGATCATCCCCCGTGAAGGCGGCTATTTGGTTCGCATCTACGTTGAACTCGACAAGCTCAAGGAAAACGAACGGGTCGCGAGCCGGAATATAACCGTCGATTATGTGATCGCAGCGGCACAGCGCATCCTGCATCCCTACACCCTTGATGTGAAGGAGGTCGCATGGTGGTCGGTATACGAGATCGGCCAACGACTTTGCGACAGGTTCGATGACGTGCCGGAGAAAGAGGTCGGGACGCGCTTCCCGCGTGTGTTCATAACTGGGGATGCCTGTCATACGCACAGCCCGAAAGCTGGGCAGGGCATGAATGTGTCCATGCAGGACAGCTTCAATCTCGGCTGGAAACTGGCATCTGTCCTCCAGGGCCGGTGCTCGCCGCAACTACTCCATACCTACTCAGCGGAACGCCAGGCCATAGCAAAGGAGCTGATCGACTTCGATCGTGAATTTGCGAAGTTGTTTAGCGATCCGCCCAAGGATGCGGCCAATCCCGGGAGCGAAGGTGCCGATCTGACCGAGTTTCAGAAATACTTCATCAAGCAGGGGCGCTTCACCGCGGGGACGGAAACTAGATACCAGCCTTCGATCATCTCCGCCGAGCCGACGTATCAGCATTTGGCCAAAGGCCTGGTGATCGGCATGCGCTTCCATTCCGCGCGCGTGATCCGGCTGGCGGACGCCAAGCCGGTTCACCTTGGCCACACTATCAATGCCGACGGACGCTGGCGCGTGTTCGCCTTTTCTCGCGCCGAAGACCCGACCGCGGCGGCCTCTGCCATCAATTCACTCTGCCATTTCCTTGCCCAGTCACAACGGTCTCCCGTCAGGAAATACACTCCGACCGATACAGACATCGACAGCGTGATCGATGTCCGTGCGATCTTCCAGCAGGGTCATCGCGAACTCGCGATCGAGACCATGCCATCGTTTCTGTTACCCCGGAAGGGCCGCTATGGCCTACGTGACTACGAGAAGATGTTCTGCCGCGACCTAAAAAGCGGCGAAGACATTTTCGATTTGCGCGGTATCGATCGATACAGGGGCTGCATGGTCGTCGTGCGCCCGGACCAATATGTTGCTCACATCTTGCCACTCGATGCCTACACGGAGCTTGCTGCCTTCTTCGACGGCTTCATGATGCAAGATGTTGGCGCCAGCCGCAGTCGTTAACAAACCGTAAAGTCTCGCTTCATCAATCCCGGATTACTGGGATCGGCGAAGGAATTTTCCGCTTACGTCAAAGCGCCTTGCTGACCGCCCGCAGGCGCAAGCCTCGCATCGCTCCGTGGTGCAAGAGATTAGGCGTGCCGTAGGCCAACGCGGTGCGGTCAACGGACGTCTGTGCATGGCCCGTCGCTCGTCACCGATGGCCCGTCACTCGTCAGCGGCACGTCCCCATGAACGCCAGCCCGAGGGCGCGCCCATCTTCATATACATGAGGATTTCCGCCGAGATGTAGTGACCGCAGGTCGGGCATGAGCAGGTCGCGGAATTGCTCGGGGGGCAGGTGGAGATATCGGAATTGTCGCAACCCGTCGCAGGCAGAAACCAGCGCCTTAGCAGCGTTTCACGATTTGCAGACCACAATGGCCAGCCATATATGCGCTCCCGTCAGGACAGCTTCAGGACAGCTTCAGAGCGACTCAACGACATGCGTTAGCCGTGCACCCGTTGACCGAGCGCCGTCGACAGTTCGGTAGCGCATTTCACGACGCTGCGCGCAATCTTTCTTTCCCTTTGCGCATCCAGGCGCGCCTGCGGACCAAACATACCAAGCGAGCCGGCAACCCGGCCGGTGTGGTCGAAATAGGGTGCGGCAATCGCGATCGCACCGACGAACACCTCGCCGCGGCTGATCGCGAGCGAATCCTTGTGCACGCGGGCGAGGTCCACCGCTAGCCGATTTGAGTTAATTCCCCTCGGCAGCGTGCGTAGGATGGCGGCAGCTTCGCTGTCGTCCAGGAAAGCAAGGATCGCCTTGCCGCTTGCGCCCCGCCACAGGTGGTCAGTCTCGCCGATGCCGCGCGACATGGCGAGGACGTGCGGGCTGGTCAGTTCGAGCACGCATTGGCGCAGGGCGCCGCGCCGCACGAACAGCGCCGCGGTCTCACCGGTCTCCGCGCGCAGTCGCTCGAGGATGGGGCGCGCCACGCCGGTCACGTCGAGCCCGGTGATCCAGCTGTGGGCGAGAGCGCCGACGGCGTAGTCGAGCGCAAAGCGCTGCGGCTCGCCCTCGACGCGGACCAGACCCTTCGCGGCCAGCGTCTGCAGCAGACGATAGAGCGTCGGGCGGCTCAGCGGCACGTTCTTCTGAATCTCCAATACGCTCATCCACGGCTTGCCCGGCGAAAAGCACTGGAGAATCTCGATCGCACGTTCAACCGCGCGGACGCTCTTCTGGCTGTTTGCGGCGGCGGGCATGAGGATTGGGCTCTTGGCTGTGACCACCTGATGGACAATTTGTCGGCTTCTGTACAAACAGCTACGCTTGACGTACTGAAAATTAAGTATAACGTCCCATTTGTCATCTGTCCACGGAATGGACGTATATGCACAACTTCGGCGGCGAGGAACGGCCGAGAGCCAACGCGTCAAGGAGAGGAACATGAACGTAATGCAGCCGGTCGAACCAGCCACCGCAGCGACTTGCGACGGGCTAGGCTCGTGGATCGAGAAGGTCGAGCGCATTGGGGAGCTCAAGCGCATCACCGCGCCGGTCGATCCCGAGCTCGAGATGTCAACCATCACTTACATGCACGGCAAAACGTTGGGCGGACCGACGCTCCTGTTTGAAAACGTCAAGGGACATCCGGGCGGCCGGGTGCTGTTCAATCCGTTCGGCTCCAGTCTCAACCGTGTCGCCATCACGATCCGCGAAGAGCCGGGTAGGAACGCCATCGACCTCGTGCGCACGCTTGGCGGCAAGATGAAGCGACGCCTTGGGCCGAAGCAGACGGATGCGCGCCTCGCGCCGGTCAACCAGAATATCGAGCGCGGCGACCGGGTCGATGTCACCAAGTTCCCGGCGCCGAAGATGTGGCCCCGCGACGGCGGCCGCTATATCGGCACGGCAGACGCCGTCATCACCAAGGACCCGTTGAACGACCGCATCAATGTCGGTACCTACCGCCAGATGATCCAGGGGCCGAACCGGGTCGGGTTCTACGCCTCGCCCGGCAAGGACGCGGTGCTCGACCGTGAGCGCTGGTGGGCACAAGGCAAGCCGGCGCCCGTTGCCGCCGTATACGGCCTCGACCCGCTCCTCTTCCTGGTCGCCGCGACCACGTTCCCGAAGGACGCGTCGGAATACGAGTTCGCCGGCGGCATCAACGGCGCGCCCGTCGAGGTGTTCGAGAGCGACGTCACCGGCCTGATGCTGCCGGCCAATGCCGAGATCATCGTCGAAGGCTTCTCATACCCGGACAAATTCGCGGCGGAAGGACCGTTTGGCGAATTCACCGGATATTACGGCCGGCCCGGCGGACCGACCCCCTATATCGAAATCAATGCGATCCGCTACCGCAACAATCCCATCCTCACCAGCGCGCTGATGGCAGACGGCTGGTCGAATGAGTGCGGCCTGATGTGGGGCATGGCTA
Organism: Pseudomonadota bacterium; assembly: GCA_021811945.1. GTDB lineage: Bacteria > Pseudomonadota > Alphaproteobacteria > Rhizobiales > Xanthobacteraceae > BOG-931. Next base: position 5,019 of record JAKAPE010000017.1, read on the forward strand.
AGGCGGCAAAGGTCTGGACGGATCTCGATGCCATGGGCGTGCCCGGCATCAAGGGCGTGTGGTCGCCGCCGGAGGGCGCGGGTTGGGGCATGACGGTCGTGTCCATCGAGCAACGTTATGCCGGGCATGCCGCGCAGGTCGGGGCACTTGCGGCCCAGTGCATGGGCGGAGCGTACTTCACGAAATACGTGGTAGTTGTTGACGACGACGTCGATCCGACCGACCTCGGCGAGGTGGTGTGGGCGATGGTCACGCGTTCGCGTCCGGCCCAGTCGATCGACATCATGCGAGAGACCTGGAGCACCTATCTAGACCCGAGCCAGAACCCGCCCGAGATCCGCCCATGGGGCTCGAAGTGTATCATCAACGCGACCAAGGAGTTCAAGCACATTAAGTCGTTCTCGCCGCGCAGTCTGCTGAAGAAGGAAATGTACGATCAAGTGTGCGCGCGCTGGTTCGAACTTGGCTTGCCGGGCGAGCCACCCCAGATCAGGACGTTCGAACCGGCCAACCAATAGAACCCGGCGCGCTGCAGCGTCGGCGCTTGTGATAATCTTGGATACGGCGCCACACTAACACGCGCGGCAAGGGGAGGGGCGCACCCAATGATCAGAAGAGGAACTGCCGCCGCCGCGCCTTCGCGCTTGCCCCTCCTGCACGACGAATGGGTGCATTAGCTCGCGCATATTCCCTATCGGCCGGGCATGCGCGTCGCCGCCGGCTGAGGCCGTTCAAACCACGGACAACATTCAAGGGAGGTAACAAGCCATGAAGAAGCGTATTGCCGCAATCGCCGTGGCGTTTGTGGCGGCGTCGCCGGCTTTCGCCGCCAACACCGTCAAGATCGGTTTAATCACGACGCTGTCGGGCCCGGAGGGCATCCAAGGCAAGCGAATGAAAGACGGCGCCGATCTCGCCCTCAAGGAGCTTCACGGCAAGATGGACGGCCTCAAGGCCGAGATCATCTACGGCGACGACCAGTTCAAGCCGGATGTCGGCCGACAGGTCGCCGTGCAAATGCTCAAGCGCGACCACGTCAACTTCGTCACCGGCGTTATCTGGTCGAACGTCTTGCTGGCGATCCGCCAGCCGGTCTTGAGCTCCGGCACCATCCTGGTCAGCGCTAATGCAGGTCCGGCCGAGTTGGCCGGCCGCCAGTGTGCGCCCAACTTCTTCTCGACCTCGTGGCAGAACGACGAAACGCCGGAGGCCATGGGTCAGTTCATGACGGAGCACAAGATCACCGACGTCTACCTGATGGCGCCCAACTACGCGGCCGGCAAGGACATGCTCGCCGGCTTCAAGCGGTACTTCAAAGGCAAGATCGCTGCCGAGGTCTATACCAAGATGGGTCAATCCGACTACCAGGCGGAGATCACCAACATCCAGGCGGCGAAGCCGAAGGCGCTGTTCGTATTTTTCCCCGGCGGCATGGGCATCCAGTTTATGAAGCAATACCTGCAATCGGGCTTGCGCGACCAAATTCCTCTTTATTCGGTCTTCACCCTCACCGAGGAGACGCTGCCGGCAATCGGCGCCGCCGCGATCGGCGATTACTCAGCAGGCTCCTGGAGCTATGATCTCGACTATCCCGCCAACAAGAAGTTCGTCAGCGACTTTCGTAAGACCTACGGTTACATGCCGTCCTTCGTCGCGGCGCAGAGCTACGACGCGATCAATCTGATCGACAGCGCCGTCCGCGCGGTCCATGGGGATCTCAAGAATACGAAGGGAATGCTCGCCGCCATGGACAAGGCGAATTTCGCCTCGGTGCGCGGACCCTTCAAGTACAACATCAACCATTTCCCGATCGAAAACTTCTATCTGCTCAAGATTGAGAAGACCGCAGACGGCGCCTACGTTCCCCGGACCGAAGGCGTCATCTTCCACGATCACAAGGACGCCTTTTACAAAGAATGTCACATGGCGATGTAGGTAGAGTGCAACCGCCCGTCATGTCAGTATCGAACCAAACATTATGGACAAGCGCCGTGGAGACCGTCGCTCGCGCCCTGAAATCAGTCGCGCCGCCCGCGCGGCGCACCCTTAAGCTCGATCGTGCCGATCACCGCGCCTCGCGCGCGCGGACGCATTGTCAGTTAGGTTAACGCGCCGATATCACGCTGTGACTCGATCGGGGCGGCGTAAGCCTCGACCCGGACCTCGTCAGAGACCAGCGAAAAGAACATCGCCGACCTCACCTCGATGTGTCGACTCAACCAGCGTCGACTCCCTTCAGCGCGCCGGCGCGAGACGGCCGACCACCTCCTGGTCCAGCCAGCGGTGCGCCCTCGCGCGCGTGCGATGAGCAGATAATGAGGCTAACGCGGCCCGCAAGGGTGTCCTAGAATTGCTGATCGTCATCTGTTTTTCGCCACCTTTCGCTCACGGCGACGCCTCAACGGGGACCGCTGTTGCCCGTTGACCGTGATCAGGTCCGATCGCCCGCAGCCCGAGTCAGCCGCTCTGTTTCCACGGTCTCAATCACCGGGAAGCCCGCCGTCTCCAGCGCGCGCGCAACGGCGCCCGCCTCGGGCGCGTGGAAGCGCACGATGACTTTCTTCTCCGGAAACGATGCCTCGCCGTCGGGACCGGGCTGTCCGATCGGATAAATCGCCTGCAGCGCGGCGCCTGCGGCTTCGGCTACGTCCGCGATGCGACCGAGAACGCCGGGACCGAACCTGACCGGCGCGAGAGTTACCCCGCTGCGCCGCTCCCATGCCCCGAGAAAATGCGCCGCGAGACGGAAGATCTCGTTAGCCGAAATGACACCGACCACATTCTCTCCGTCGACCACCGGAAATTGCGCCACCCCCAGTTCCTGACCCTTGCGCAGACAATGCTCCATGGTGTCGCTCGATTGCACCGTTGCCGGGTTGCGCACCATGATGTCCTTCACCTTGAGACGGGTCAGGAAATAATCGATCTCGGCCTCGCTCTGCGTGCGCAACACGAAGTGTCCGGTTCGCAACAGGTTGGCCCGCGTCACCAAACCGCGCAGCCGGCCCGCGTCCACCACCGGCAATGCGTGAAGATTGTTCTCGCTCAGGAGCCGCTTGGCTTCCGATACCAGCGTATCGCTCGGAACGGTCATCGGATTACGGCACATCCAGTTGCGCACGATCATCGCCGTTCTCCTTCTCAGAGGTAGCCGCCAAAGCGCGCCAGCCCCAGCGCGGCGACCGTCATCGCATTGTTGATCTCGGCGCGGGCGATACGCTCGTTTACTTCGTGCGGATCGAGCAGCACGACTTCAATGTCCTCCCCTGCATCGAGCCGCGGTGCCCTGATGATCCGTACCCCGCGCGCAAGGTAGATGCGGACCTGATTGGATAGAAGCGCCGGCTGTGGTCGCAATTCACCGAGCGGAGTTAGTTCGCCGCCGCCGTAACCGGTTTCTTCTGCCAGTTCGCGCGCAGCGCCCTCCTCGGGCCGCTCCTTCTCTTGGTCATGCAGGCCACCCGGGATTTCGAGGCTGGTCTGACGTGAGCCGTGGCGGTATTGACGCACCATTACCAACGCGCCGTCGGCCGTCAGCGGCACCGTCATCAGCCAATCCGGCATGTGCACCACATAAACGTCGTGCGCGACGCTGGTGCGCGGCGAGCGCGTACGGTCGCGGGTGACGGCAAAAAGTCCGGCGTCGAACACCCGTCGCGAGGCGAGCCGCGGCCATGCCTCGATCATCCCGCAGCAGCCGCCTGCGCCGGCGCTTCTTGCGCGGCAGCGTAAAGACGCACGAACTCGTCCACGGCGACGCGCGCGAATTCGGGCGTGTACAGATGCAGGTCCACCTCTTTGACGCGCTCAGGCCGGGCGAGCTTTTCTTTCAGTCGCGCGACGAATGCCGCGTCCGCCGCCGGGTCGTAAATCGGCCGCCCGTCCTTGTCGAGCGATGACCATCCCCGCCGCGGGATAAGAAAACTCCATGGCCCACGGGCGCTGTTAAGGCGCCCGGCGATGACGTCCGCCGCCTGTTGCAATTCTTCGGCGCTGGTGCGCACCTGCACGCGCAGCGCGTCTTGGACGTATTGCGGCCGGTGCTTGGTCTTTTCGAGCATGTCCGGCCGTCCGCCGTAGGAGAGGATGTCGAGCCCGCACGGCGCCAGCACCATGGGGATGCCGGTCTCGACCGCTGCCATGAGCCGATCCGGTCCCGGATCGCGGTTGCCCTTGTAAAGGTGCTCGATTATCCCTCCGGTGCACAGATCGAGCACGCCGTGGAAGACCCCGTCGCGGATCATCTCCTCCATCGCCCGATCTCCCCTGCCCTGCGCATGGCAGACGATCGGTATGAACCCCGCCTCCTCAAGCATGCCAAGCGCCGTTTGCACCGCCATTTCGCCGAAGCCAAACGACGAGACTGCCACGCAAGGCTTGTCGAAGCGGATGTTCGTCCCTTGGGTCATCTCCACCATCCCGCAGATCGCTCCGACCGCGTTGACGATCTGCGCGCGCAGCAGGGGATTCATTTTCACGATGTCGAGCACCGTGTGGTGCATGGTGATGTCGCGCGTGTCGACATATTTCCCGACATAGGCCGGATGCGCCGCCATGGGCGACGCCATCACCTTGGGCATGCCGAATGGCAACTGCTTCATGATGGACGTGGCCACGAGCGTCGCGGTGCCGCCGCCGATGCCGATGACGCCGTGCACGCGGCCCTGCCGCAGCAAGTCGCCGACGATGGCGGCGGCGCCGCGGATCTGGTTGTTGGTGGCGGCGTCGCGGTCCGAGCGGTATTTCTCGCGTACCGCTTCGATCGGCAGTCCGCCGCGCGCCGCGACCTCTTCGGTGCGAATATCGCCGGGGAACGGCGGCGGTTCCTCCATGCTGAAGTCGAGCAGGATCGCGTCGTGACCGCGCTCCTCGATGAGCGGCTTGACGAACGCGATGTCCTCGCCCCGCGTATCGAGGTTGCAGATGATGACGATGCTTTTCTTCACTTTTGCGCCTTTTTTACTTCGGGCCGCGTCAGGCGCGGAATCATGTCGGCGACCGGGCTTGCGCCCTTGAAGCCGTACTCGTTCCAGCGGTCCGACACCTTCTGCAACACGGCGCGGTCCATGAAAATCTCGGTCGGCTTGTTCTTCCATTCGAACGGCGTGCAGGCGTCGAGCAGAATGCGGCTCGTGATCTCGCGCGCCTCGATCGGCAGCCCGGGATCGAGGGGGGTCGAGCGGCCCCGGTCGATGATTTGCGCCGAGCGTTTCGGGTCGAAACGCGTGGCGAGCGCCCACCAGACGCGATCCCAGTCGTCGGCGGCAATGTCGTGATCGACGGTGATCACGCCCTTCACGCCGTAATGGCCGGTCGTGCTGGCGATCACCGCGTTGCCGACATGGTTGGAGTGGCCCGGGTACATCTGCTTGACCGACACCACAACCCAGAAACGGCCGCAGGCCTCCGGCGGAATGTAGACGCTCTGAATGCCCGGCACTTTCATCGTTTCGAGATCGTGCCACAGCGTCGCTGTGCGGTTGAGCGACTGGATCATGTGGATGTCGTTTATGGGCTTGCCGACGGTCGTCGCCCAGAAGATCGGGTCGTTGCGGTGCAGGATGCGTTTGATGCGCAGCACCGGCTTCGGATAGTCCTTGCCTTTGTTGCCCGAATAGTAGCCGGTGTATTCGCCGAACGGTCCCTCATCCATCAGTTCGTTCGGATCGATAAAGCCCTCGGCGATGATCTCCGCATTCGCCGGCAGCGTGAGCCCGGTAACGTCTGACTTGAACACCGGCACCGGCCGGCCGCGAAGCGCCCCGGCGATGTCGTATTCGTCAGTCTGCGCCGAGACCAGCGTCGAACTCGACAGGAACAGCACCGGGTCGGTTCCGACCACATACGCGGCAGGCATCAGCTCGCCGCGTTCCTGGTGCTTCTTCATGTGCATGTCGCCATGCTTGCCCTTGATGATCTGCGAGCCCAAAATGTCCTTGCCGAGCACTTGTGACCGGTAGGTGCCGAGATTGGTCCAGCCCATGTCCGGGTCTCGCGTCACGAGGAAACCCGCGGTGACGAAGAACCGGCCGCCGTCGTCCGGATAGAACCACGGGCTCGGGAACATGTTGATGTCGATGCTGTCGCCGGTGATGACATTGTCCATCACCGGGGGGTGGTCTACATATGCCGGCTTGATCAGTTTCTTGGTTGTAAGCTCCATCCACTTTTTTGACAGATTGCTCATCGACAGCGAAGGATCCTGCTCAAGCGCGATGGCGAGCCGCTCCGGCGTGGTGAACGCGCTGGTGAAGACGGGAATCGAATAGTCCTTGACGTTTTCGTAGAGCAGCGCCGGCCCCTTGGCCTCCTCGTTGACTTTCGAAACGTGGCACAGCTCCCACTTCCAATCGACCTCGGTCTTAATCCGGTGCAACTGGCCGTACGCCTCGCAGGCCCCGATATAGCTGCGCAGATCGTCGATCTGCTTTACGTCGACGCGTATGTTCATCGCGAAGTCTCCCTGAGGAATTGAACTATGAGGCGCCCGCTCACGTGACGCGTTTGCCTTGCAGCATGCTGGACACGATGTAATCCATGGCCGATGCCTCCCGGTCGGCCACGATGCTGCGGCTCCGGCGACTCCACACTGTCTCCGGGCGCGCCTGGAGGATGAAGAGATTGCTGCCGGCGGGCAGGTCCTTGTCCACTGCCCACTCGACATCGACCGGGCAGCCGTAGTGCCTTTCGATTTTCTTTCCCATCCCGGCGAGTTCGACGATCTCATCGTCGATGAGCGACTGCACCCTCTGCCGCTCGAAAGGAACCTCGAACGCCCGCGACGTCTGTGTTTTCTGGTCGACCGTGTAACACGACTGTTTCGTCGCCACCGTGCGTTCGAGGATGTCCAAAGTCACTTTGTTGACAACGAAATGGTCGGGCGTCACCTCGCCCGAGACGACAGATTCGCCGAAGCCGAAATTGGAATCGATGACGATCACCGAGCGATCGCCATTCGTAGGGTGCAGGGTGAACATGACGCCCGCTGCATATGATTTCGCCATCTTCTGCACTCCGACGCTGATCGCCACGCTATCGTCGGCGAATCCCTTGTTGGCGCGATAGGCGATGGCGCGCGCGGTATAAAGGCTCGATATGCAGCGTCGAACGTGGCGCAGGACTTCGTCGGCGCCACGAATCCAGAGATAGGTGTCCTGCTGGCCGGCGAAACTTGCGTCCGGGAGGTCCTCGGCGGTCGCGCTGGAACGCACCGCAACCGGAACGGCGGGGATGCAGCAACGCACCGACAGCTTGCGATAGCGCTCGGCGACCGCATCCTCGAGTTCGAGCGGAAAGGGAGTCGATTCGATCATTGAGCGGATCGCCGCGCTGGCGCGCTCCAGCGCTTCGGGATTGCGCACGTCGAGCCCGCGCAATTGCGCACGCACGTCGCCTCCGATCCCGCCGGCTGCCATGAACCGGCGGACCCCTTCGGTCGTCAGCGCAAAGCCGGGAGGCACGCGCACGCCGGCGTTGATCAGCTCGCCAAGCGAAGAGCATTTGCCGCCGACGAGAGGCAGCGACGCGCGCGTGCACTCCTCGAACCAGCAAAGCGCCGGCTGGTTCGCCATCACGCCCTCCTCTCAGCGGGCAATGGAAACCGCACCGCTCGAGCCGTCGACATTCACCGTCATGCCGGTCTTGATGATCTTGGTGGCGTGGCCGGTGCCGACCACCGCTGGCATGCCGTATTCCCGACAGACGATCGCGGCGTGGCTCATCACGCCACCTACATCCGTGACACAGGCGCCGATCTTGGCAAACGCCGGCGCCCACGACGGCGACGTCGTCGGCGCAACGAGAATCTCGCCCTCCTGAAGCTGGTTGATATCGTCCACGGTGCGACAGACGCGCGCGCGACCCTGGATGACGCCGGGACTGCCGGCGAAGCCCTTCAGCTCGGTGATGCTGTCCGGGTCCTTCACCTCCTGCACCGCCGCCCAATCGGAGAGCGACTTGTTGGTCACGCCCCACAGCACGATCGTGAACGGCTCCTGGATCACCTCCGGCGCGGTGCCGATCGCCGGCGGCGCCTTCCATTCGCGGAATTTCTGCATCACCCCTTTGCGCCAGTCGATCTCCATCGGCCAAGTCTTGGCACCGCGCGGCGTGACGCCCGTCGCCCAGGCGGTGACGACGTCCCAAAGCGCCTGCTTGATCTCGTCGCGGCGCAGATACCAGACGTCCTCGATATCCGCGATGATGCCGTGCGTCTTCAGCACCTGAGCCACGTCGCGGATCTTGTTCCAGAAGATCGAATGGAACCAGTGCTCGACGTAGAACAGATGATTCTCGACATATGGGAATACCGTCTTCGCGCAGCCGAGCAGCTCGTCGAACTGCTTTCGATCCTCTTCCTTCTCGATGAGATCGCGGTATTCCGCGGTGATGCGGTCGCGCTCGGCGCGCACCTTCTGCATCGGACGCTCGATGTTCACGCCCTGGCGGATCTTCTCGATGTAAGTCGCGATTCCGGCGAGTGGAACGTTCATATTGTCGTTCCATGACCGGTCGTGATGATACCAGCCGGTCCCCGTCGAAATGTGGAACCAAGGATCGCGTGCCTTGTCGAGCGCCTGAAGCCACTCCTGGCCCTTTGGCAGCTTCTTCAAGCCCGCCTCGACCACGGACCATTCGGGGCTGAACGTGACAGCTTCGGCGATGTCCAGCGCGAGCGCCTTGCGGGCGAGCTTCTTCAGCTCCTCGTCCGACTGATACATGATGACATCGACGCCGGAGATCATCTGCGTCACGCGCTGCAGCGGAATGCTCGGGAACAGCTTCTGCGTAAAGTCGAGGAAGAAGACGTACGCGGCGTAGCCAAGGTTGAGAAATTCGAAGTGGTACTGCCAGGTCTTGATGCCGAGATTGATCAGGTCGTCGTAGGCCTTGAGCAAATGGAAGCCCTTCGATTCACCGAGCGCCTCGGTCACCACCGAGATATCCTCGAGTTCCGGCAACTGCGGGATTTGGAGTGCCTCGAGTTCCCTGATCGTGGCCTCCATCTTCTTCTTCCATTTGGTTTCAAGCGCGTCCCAGTTCTTGAAATAGTAACCGGCGCGCTCCGTGAAATTCGGCACCCGCTGGCCGATCTCGGCCGGGTCCTTCACCGGGACCGGCGAGATGTAGACGTAGCCGTTGATGATGCGGTGATCCACGCCGCGCACTGGCGGCACCTGGAAGATGCGGTTGTTGTACTGCGACAGCGCGAGATACCAGGCTTCGTCCCAGATCGTATCGAACGGATAGAGCGGCTCCGGATAGTGCAGACCGTCGTAGAACCAGAAGGTTTCCTTCTCGTAACGGTTGCGCTCCGGATCGTCGGTAACGAACTGGTACTGGTAGGGATACATCCGCTCCCAGCCTTCCGTGCCGGGAATGGTCTGCGCCTTCACGTCATGGGGAACCGGAAACTTCATGAGCCTCTCCTCCTTGAACGATTGTCGCTTATACTCGATGAGCCTTGTGCGGCTCTTGGTATCGGGCATTGGTAAGGCAAAGTGTATGCCATCGAACTGCCCCCCGGCAAGCGAGAGAGCGCCACGCCGCATTGATCGAGCAAAACGCTGATAAAAAAGATGATTTTCCGAGATCTGGTCTTGGCTAGCGGTTCGGTCTCGGTTCGAGACGAAGAATAGGCGCTTGATCAAATCGTGATTTGGCTGTTTTCTGAGGTGCGACATTGATCATTTAATCAAGACTCCGCTCGTCGGCCTTGACCTAGATCAAGGCGGCAACGGGGCCGTCATTATTAATTGCGAGCCATGGGCAATCCTCGTCTGCCGGCGCGAGACGGGAGCGACGGTCTTCGCGCAGGGCTGCACTTTTCCAATGAGACCGGTCAGATCTGGTTGCGCGAACACCGCATGCTGCTCGCGCACGCCGGGGCGTTGGCTTCACTGCGTCAAGAGCTGATAGAAACGCTCGGTATCGACGGCGCCAGAGGCCTGTTCATGCGCATGGGCTACGTCTCGGGGGCGAGGAACGCCGAGCTTGCTCGTCTGCGTGCGCAGAGCACCTGGGACGTCGAGGCCTATGCGAGCGGCTTACAACTCCAGACGCTGGAAGGTATCGGGCGTCCTTCGACGGTGCGGCTCGAGTTGGATCGAACGGGCGGCTTTTATGCCGAGTTTCTCCTAGAAAACTCCTGGGAGGGACAATGGTACTGCCATGATTACGGGGTTCACTCGGCTCCCGTGTGCTGGATGCAGGTGGGTTACGCCTGCGGCTTTGCCTCCACCTTCGTGGGTCGCCCTATCCTATTCAAGGAGACCGAATGCACCGGGATGGGGCAAGCCAACTGCCGCATCATCGGGAAGCCGGTCGGTGAGTGGGATGATGCAAGCGAATATAGCCTGTTCAACGATCCCGAGCTGCAAGCCGAGCCGCTGTTCAATCAGCAGGCACCGGCTCTGGAGCCGCGTTCGTCGAACGACGACACGGAAAAGCCGCCAGCGGACATGGTGGGTACCTCACCCGGCTTTCGTACTGCCTACAACCTGCTCAAGCCGGCCGCCGACAGCAGTATCACCGTGCTTCTTCTCGGGGAGACCGGCGTCGGCAAGGAATTGTTCGCGCGCGCGCTGCACAGCATGGGGCCGCGTTGCGGTGGACCGTTCGTCGCCGTAAACTGCGCGGCGATCCCCAGAGAGCTGGTCGAATCGGAACTCTTCGGCGTGGAACGGGGCGCCTTTACCGGGGCGCATGCAACGCGCCTGGGAAGATTCGAGCGTGCCCACGGCGGCACCCTCTTTCTCGACGAAATCGGGGATCTGCCGCTCTCAACGCAGGGCAAGCTGCTGCGCGCGTTGCAAGAAGGCGAGATCGAGCGGCTCGGCGACCAAAGAATACGCAAGGTCGACGTTCGCCTGGTGGCAGCCACCCAGGCGAAGCTCCAGCAATTGGTGAAGGAAGGGCGTTTCCGCCCTGATCTCTATTACCGTTTGAACGCCTACCAGATAGAGATACCGCCGCTTCGGGAACGTAAAGAGGACATCTCGCCTCTCGCCAAGAGATTCCTGGCTAGATATTGCGCCGTCCACGGCAAGAAGCTGCGCGGCTTCACCGACAAGGCAAAACGCGCGCTCCTCACTTATCCGTGGCCGGGCAATATCCGCGAGCTGCAGAACATGGTCGAGCGCGGCGCCATCCTGGCGCCGAATGGATCCCGCGTGGAGGTCCACCACCTGTTTCCCGTCGGCAACGGCCTCGTGCCGGAGGCCGGTCTCGACGAAAACGGAAGTCTCGATCTAAACCACGGCGACTCCGCGAAAAGGCTCTGCGAAGCCATGTTCAACAGCGTCCTGACGCTTGAGCAGATCGAGGCCACGCTGCTCGACATTGCAGTCGCCAAGGCGCGGGGCAACCTCTCCTCCGCCGCGCGCATGCTCGGCGTCACCCGCCCGCAGATCGCGTACCGCCTCAAGCGGATGCGCGAGCGAGCACGGCGGAATCAGCCAGCGCTCACCCAACAACCATGACGCGGTAGCAGTTGCGCGCCCGCGCGCTGGAGTAGTTTCGCACGCATCACCTCACGATGCGGGCCATGCGCGGCTATGCGGGACCATGGGGGGCGGCGGTGTCTTACGTCATGAAAGCCTCACGATCGGCACCAGCTTGTCGAGGCTGGCGCTCCTCCGGACGTTGATCCCGGAGCTTAAGTCATGTGCAAAAGTCTGGATTTGAGATAATGGGCAGCGCCCGTTCGCCCGTTGGGGTCACAACTTGCCTTGCGTCTCACGGCGGCAAGTTTGGCAAGCGGGTCGAGCCTGTCAACGATGCGAAGCCCCGCCTGCGGGCATTTCGGCAGCCATCGGACGATAATCATAATCGCGCCAGCGCGCCGGAGCGATGCAGGCGACAGCTTGCGCATGAGCGACGATATGGCTGACCTCAAAATGCCGGTGCGCCGGCAGCATCAACACGGGAATGACCCCGATTCGCACCAGGGCAAGAAAGGCCAAAATGAAATCGACCCCGTCGGCAGTTGCAGGACGACACGCTCGCCCGGCAGGAACCCTCGCTCCTGAAATTGGCGCGCCAGCCGTTCAGGTCGCTACGCCATGATCGACGACGGAATGGGGTTTCAGCTCGTGCCGTGGCGACCGGTGCTGGAGCACCAGCTTGGACAGAGTATCACAGGGTTGATGACCGCCACAGGGGATGTCGAATGGCGCTTCGGTCAGAGGCGCGGCCTGGGCATCTGAGACCATATCGCCATCAGATCGATGCTGAGCCTACCGTCGCCGATTTGCCGATGGGGAGAAGCTCGCTCAGCAGCCGGTTGGGGAAGCGACGTTTCTGCACGATCGCATAAAAGGTCTCTGTCACCTCCGGGATCCGGCAATGCTCGACGAGAACGCCCGTTTCCAGCTCATCGCGCACAACGATCGGCGGCACGAGCGTAACGCATTCTCGTTCGCGCGCGAGTAATCGCAGCATCGCCATGTCGTCGACTTCGGCGAGAATGATGGGTCTGATCCCCGCGAATTCGAGCACTCGGTCGAACGCGACGCGGATGTCGCTGTCCAAGCTCGGCAGAAGCACCGGCTCGATCCGCAGATCGTCAGGAAATCTGAACTTCCGTTTGTTGGGCCGCGGGTGGCCGACGAGACTCACCGGCTGCTGATTGAGCAAGTGATTCCGTAAGGACGATCGCGCGTCGCGTGGAGCAGCGCCATTGGCCAAAACGACGTCGATCGCGTAGGCTTCGAGTTGGGCCAGCAGGTCTCGGATATTGCTGGAGCGAACGATCAGCTCGACGTCGGAGCGTCCTACGAGGGGGCGAAGGAATTCGAGCTGGAAGTTCCTTGAAAGCGTGGTCAGAGCACCGACCCTCAGAACCTGACGGCTGGCGATTGGCCGTCCCCGCAGAGTGCTCATCAATTCGTCGCCGGCTTTGAAGACCGTGTCGGCATAGTCGAGTGCGATCTGGCCAGCCTCGGTCAGAACGAGCTTCTTCCCCGCGCGATCAAACAGCTTGTGACCCATCTGATGTTCGAGCTTTTGAATCTGCACCGACAAAGCCGACTGCGACAGGTTCATTTGCTCGGCCGCACGGGTCAGGCTCCCCTCGTGCGCGACCGCCCAGAAATAGCGCAGGTGGTTGTAATTCAGATCTCTCATATCGTTTTATTAAACCGAACGATATGGGCGACTCAATGAATTTTTCTGACGCCAAGCGCTCCGGTACGACTTTCCCCGAACCGAACTTCGCGTCGAAGGGGACATGTCGTGTCGATCTGCCTCTCGCCATTGCTGGCGCCCGTTCCGCTGATCATCGGCGCGGCGATCGGCTTCCTCACCAAGGGACGCAGGCCCAGGCTTCTCCCTAGACTGGCTGAAATCGCCGCACTCCTGGCGCTGGTCGCCGCGTTGGTTTCGGCGGCCGGCCTGATCTTATTCGGACCCGGGGTCAGTCCCGTGATCGGGCTTCAGGGCGTAGGACTGTCGGTGCGTCTGGACGCCGTCAGCGCGACCATGCTGCTTCTGGTGACCTTCATCGGGTGGGTCGTCGTCCGCTACGCCGGGACCTATCTGGACGGCGAGGCCCGGCAAGGCGCCTTCACCGGCTGGCTCTGTATGACGCTCGCCTCGGTGTTGCTGCTCGTCACCGCTGGCAATCTGATCCAGCTCGTTCTCGCCTGGATCGCCACCAGTCTCTTCCTGCACCGGCTCCTCTTGTTCTACCCCGATCGCGTGGCCGCGCGGCGCGCGGCTCGCAAGAAGTTCATCACGGCGCGCATGGGAGACGTTGCGCTGCTCGCGGCGGTCGCGCTGCTCGCGGCGGCCTATGGTTCGGGCGATATCGGTTCGATTCTGAAGGCCGCCCGCGCGGGAGAAGGCGGAAATCTTGCGGTGGCGGCGGCTGACCTGCTGGCACTCGCAGCGATGCTGAAGTCAGCCCAGTTTCCGACCCATGGCTGGCTGACCGAGGTCATGGAGACGCCCACGCCGGTATCGGCCCTCCTCCATGCGGGCGTGATCAACGCCGGCGGGTTTCTGTTGATCCGCTTCGCGGACGTCATGCTACTGGCCCCGGGCGTGCTCGCGTTCCTCGTGATGATCGGCGGTTTCACGGCGCTGTTCGGCAGCCTGGTCATGCTGACCCAACCCGCGGTGAAGACCTCGCTCGCCTGGTCGACCGTCGCACAAATGGGCTTCATGATCTTCGAGTGCGGGCTCGCGCTCTTCCCACTCGCGCTGCTGCACATCGTGGCGCACTCGCTCTACAAGGCCCACTCCTTCCTCGCGTCTGGCGGGGCTGTGGAAAGGGTCGCCGCCATCCGCAGGCCAGGTCCGGTCGCCGTCCCCGACGCCGGTGCGGTCGGCCGAGCCTTCGTCTCCGCGCTCGTCATCTACGTCCTCATCGGGCTCGGCTTTGGCTTGGCGCACAAGTCGCCCCAGGCCATAGCGCTGGGCGCCATCCTCATCTTTGGCGTAACCTACGTGCTGGCGCAGGGCTTCGCCGATGCGGCGCCCCGGGCGCTCACCCGGCGCACGGCCGTCTACGCCGTGGCGACCTCGGTCGGCTACTTCGCGCATCAGGCGGCGGCGACGTCTCTCACCGCAGGCGTTCTGCCGGCGACACCCTCGCCGGGACCGCTGGAATGGGCGCTCATCGTGCTCGCCGTCATCAGCTTCGGCCTGGCCGCGATCGTGCAGGCCATGTTCCCGCTCTGGGCCTACCACCCCGCCGCCGCGGGCCTGCGCGTGCATCTCTCGAACGGCTTCTACGCTAACGCCGTCTTCGACCGGATCGTTGGCGGCTGGTTCACCCGCAGCGCGTTCTGACTGGCCAGAGCTTTCAAGGAGCTTTGAAAATGTCGCCCCCAATTGCATCGGCGCCGGTCGATCTAAAGGTTGTCACGACCGCAGCCGATCGCGCGGCTCGGGCTGTCCCTCCGGTCTGGCCTCTAGCGTCGAGCGTCGCGGTCAATCCCTTCCTGGGTCAGACAGGCGAGAGCCTCGCAACGGCGGGCGCGCGCCTTGCGCGCGTCGCGGGCGCCGCCGTGACCATGCCGCGGGGCTGGTATCGCGAGAAGATCTCCTCCGGGGCGATTTCCGACGAGGACCTGCTCGCGGCTTGGGCGAACGCGCCTGTGCATCTGCGGCCGACCGATCTGAGCGCCCTGAAGGCCGCCACTGCTTCCGATGCGCCGAAGCCGGTCGCTCTGCCCACGATCGCGGACCTCGCGGCGGAGATCTCAGGGATCGACTGGCCTAGCGTGATCGCCGAGCGGTTCGGCGCCTGGGCGGCGGGATATTTCGACGAAAGTCAGGCGCTCTGGGCTGCGCCGCGCGGCAACAGCGCCTATGCGGCCTGGCGGGCCATGGCCATGCACGACCTGACGCCGAAAATCGCAGGTCTGCCTGGCTTTGTGCTTCACGTCTCGAAGGCGCCTGAAGCCGCCATGGCCTTGATGGCCCGGGTGACCGATCGGCTCAGCCTCGGGCCTGAGGCCATGGAAACCTACTTCCACCAGATGCTTATGATGCTGGGCGGCTGGGCTCAGTATGCGCGCTACAAGCTCTGGCGTGCGGAGCTCGCCGGCGGATCAGATCAGGCGATCACGGACTTCCTTGCGGTCCGGCTGATCTGGGAAGAGGCCCTGTTTCTCCGCTATGGCGCGCAGATCGCCGACAGGTGGGCGAGCGTACGTGTAGGCCACGCGGCGCCGATCGAGGCGACGGCCGACCTCGTGATCGACGCTATCCTGCAGGAGGCGGCGGAGCGTTCCGCCCAGCGGGCGCTGGCGACGACGCTCGCAGAGGGCTGCGCGCAAGAGATCACCGATCGCCCTCTTCTGCAGGCCGCGTTCTGCATCGACGTCCGCTCGGAGGTGTTCCGCCGCGCCCTGGAGAGCGTGAACCCTCAAATCCAGACGCTCGGCTTCGCCGGCTTCTTTGGCCTCACCACGGCGCACCGTCGCTTCGCCTCGGACGTCGAGGAACTGCGGTTTCCTGTCCTGCTCAACCCGGCCCTCAGGTCCTGCTCCGGCGGACCGGACCTCGCCGCAGCCGATTTGTCCGCGAGAGTGAAGGCGCGGGCAAAACGCGCGTGGGGTCGGTTCAAGCTCGCCGCCGTTTCGTCTTTTGCGTTCGTCGAGGCGACGGGTTCGATCTGCGCCGGCAAGCTCGTGGGCGACGCGTTGGGGCTCCATGGAGCCCCAGCCCCGAACGAGCCCGCGCCCCGGCTTAACCCCGCGCTTGATCTCGCCACCCGGACCAAGGCCGCCGAGGTGGTCCTGCGGGCCATGTCCTTGACCTCGGGCTTCGCAAGGTTGGTCGTGCTCGCGGGGCACGGGGCCAATGTCGTCAACAATCCCTACGCCAGCGGGCTGCACTGCGGCGCCTGTGGCGGTTATTCCGGGGACGTCAACGCTCGCCTGTTGGCGGCGCTCCTGAACGATCCCGAGGTGCGGGCGGGGCTGGCGCGGAACGGCGTCGAGATTCCCGCCGACACCCTGTTCCTGGCGGCGCTGCACGACACGACGACGGATCAGGTGACCGTCTATGCCGACGATCATCCCTCCGCGACTCATCATCAGGACATCCGCCAGGCCAAGACCTGGTTCGCGGCGGCGGGCAGGCTCGTCCGGGGCGAGCGCGCCCTCAGGCTGCCTCGGGCCGCGCATGAGGGCTTCATCCCGAGACGGAGCCGCGATTGGTCCGAGACGCGCCCCGAATGGGCGCTCGCCGGATGCAAGGCGTTCATCGCCGCGCCAAGGGCGCGCACCGCCGGCAGGAGCCTGGAGGGACGCGCTTTCCTGCATGACTATGATTGGAAAGAGGACAAGAGCTTCAGCGTCCTCGAACTGATCCTGACCGCGCCGGTTGTCGTCGCGAGTTGGATCAGCTTGCAATACTACGGATCGACCGTAGCGCCCGGGGTCTTTGGCGGCGGCAACAAGCTCCTGCACAACGTCACAGGCGGCATCGGCGTCGTCGAGGGTAACGGCGGCCTGTTGCGGGCGGGCCTTCCCTGGCAGTCGATCCATGACGGCGAGGCGTACGCGCACGAACCGCTGCGTTTGTCGGTCTGCGTTGAGGCGCCCCGCCAGGCGATGACGGACGTCCTGAGCCGTCACGACAACGTCCGCGCCCTCTTCGACAACGGATGGCTGCACCTCTTCGCCCTAAACGAGGAGGGGCGCATGGCCTGGCGTTACGCCGGCGATCTCCAATGGACCGCGATGGACGACGTAGAAGCCGCCGAGCGGCAGCCCCGGCTCATGGTCGCGGTCTGAGGGCTGGCCATGCTCAGTTGGTCGGAACGAGCCGGCGTTCGGGTGCGGTTTCTGGAACCCGCCGGTCCGAAACGCGGGCTTGAGGTCATGTTCTGTGGTTCGGCTCGGAATCAAGGGCAAACTGCTTGAAGTTGACGCCAAACAAGCCGCTCCGCCGATGCGGAGAATCCGAGTGCCGCTGGTCCAAGGGAGGCCATTGCTATGCCGACTCGAATCTATCTGGTTCGACATGGGGCGACCCAGCTTACGGAAGAAGATCGCTTCGCCGGCTCCTCCGACGTCAACCTGTCGGCCGAAGGTCGTAGGCAAGTCGCGAGCCTCGCCGAAAGGCTGAAGAACGAAAGGCTCGACGCCATCTACACAAGCCCCCTTGCTCGCACCCTTGAAACGGCGCGAATCCTCGCCTCCCCGCATGGTCTTGAGCCAATCCCCGAGTTCTACCTCAAGGAAGTCGACTATGGGCGTTGGGAAGGGTTGCGGCGCACCGAGGTGGAACGTGACTTTGAGACCGAATACGCGATCTGGCAGGAAGACCCGTTCACGATCGCGCCGAAAGGCGGTGAATCAGGGCTGAATGCCCTTAATCGTATTCTGCCAGTTGTGCGGCGCATCGTCGAGACACACCGTCATCGGAGCGTGCTGGTGGTTTCGCACAAGGGTACCAATCGGCTGCTGATCAGCAGCCTGCTAGGTTTCGATATGCGAAGCTACCGGGATCGCCTTGATCAAAGTCCAGCAGCTCTGAACATCCTCGACTTCATGAGCGAGGTGCGTCCGCGTCTGCGACTTTTCAATGACGTCTCCCACTACGAGGGCATCCCGGCGCGCGTTCCGTGGCTGAACGCCTCACCGCGGAATACCGAACATCCCTGACCTTTAGCTAATCTTTAGGATGCGCCGAACCGACAACACGCGCCAGCCGGGCCGCCCGCGCTTTCGTAAGGAACCGAGGGTCAACAAATTCCACACGCGCGGATCATGAAACCAGACGCTGGAACAGAATGCGGGTTTCAGCGGAGGGTGCGCGATCCTCCTGACGCCGGAGCGCGCCTATGCACAGGCGATATTGCCGCTCGATCGCATCGCGTCGCCCCATCCGATGGAAGATGTGCATCAGCTCCTGATGCGCCGGCAATGGCATGCACGATGGTTGCATCAGCTTCATCGTGCGCTTTGCGCAGGATGTCCGCAGCGAACCGCGCCGGGTCGTCATCAATGCCGGCCAATTTTTGATATCGCGTGCCGGCCGCAGGGATCAGTCCGGCCGACAGCGCAGTCGATCCCCGCGGCAGCGGATCGCGCTCAAGCATCAGCACGTCGGCGTTCAGCTCACGCGCCGATAGAGCTGCGCAAAAGCCCGCCGCGCCGGCGCCCACAACGATGACCGGCACGCTGGTCGCAAATCCCTCGCCCGGCGCCGCCTTGATCAAACGTTCCCCAATGCGGTAACGCGGTCCCGTCGGGGCGTGTATTGCCGCGCTTAGGACCTCGGTAGGAGTTGACTAAGTCCTACTGGCGAAAATCAGACTGCGCTCCGAAAGCGAGCGAAATGCGGCGTTGGCGCGAACTAAGTGCATCGCAGCATAAGCTGAAGAGGAGCAGTTGCCGGCCCAGCCTCTTTCGCCGACCAGTTGCGTTATCTAAATATTTCCAAGAAACCTTGCGCCATTGTCCGGAGTAGATCCCTTTGGGTCCGCCATCAAATCTTGCTCGGGAAACCGATTCGATCCTGCAGCGCCTGGGCGTCGATCGCGGTGCGTATCAGGACGGTACCCGGATCGTGCGTTCGCCGGTGACCGGCGAAACGATTGCACATGTCAAGGACGCCGACGCGACGGCGGTTCGTCATGCCGTCGATGGCGCTGTGCGGGCATTTACCACATGGCGTTTGGTTCCGGCCCCACGCCGCGGCGAGCTCGCCCGGCTGTTGGGTCAGGAGTTGCGCGCCGCCAAGGATCAGCTGAGCCGATTGGTGATGATAGAGGTCGGCAAGATCGCTGCCGAAGGCCGCGGCGAAGTGCAGGAGATGATTGATATCTGCGATTTCGCCGTCGGTCTCTCCCGTCAGCTCTATGGTTTGACCATTGCCAGTGAGCGTCCCGCGCACCGCATGATGGAGCAGTGGCACCCCTTGGGTCCGATCGGAGTGATCACAACCTTCAATTTTCCCGTGGCAGTGTGGGCCTGGAATGCAGCTTTGGCGCTGGTCTGCGGCGATACCATTGTTTGGAAGCCATCTGAGAAGACGCCACTGACTGCACTCGCCGTTCAGGCGTTGGTGGCGCGCGCCATGGAAAAGCTTGGCGATGCTCCGCAAGGGTTATCGGCGGTCCTCATCGGCGACCGCCAGGTAGCAACCAAGTTGACCGACGATCCGCGCGTGCCGCTCGTGTCGGCGACCGGGTCAACCGGCATGGGCCGCAACGTCGGGTCGCGGCTGGCGCAACGTTTCGCGCGGGCGATTCTCGAGCTTGGCGGCAACAATGCGGCCATAGTCTGTCCCTCCGCCGACCTCGAATTGGCGCTGCGGGCGATTGCTTTTGCGAGCATTGGCACCGCCGGCCAGCGGTGCACGACGCTGCGCCGGCTGTTTGTACACCGTGATGTCTACACTTCCCTGCTTGAGCGGTTAAACCGCGCCTATGCGAATGCGCCGATCGGCAATCCGCTGGAAGACAACGCCGTCCTCGTAGGTCCGCTGATCGACGAGGCCGCGTTCACGGCGATGCAGGCGACCTTGGATGAGGCTCGCGTGCTGAAGGGGAAAATCACCGGCGGCGAACGCTTGTGGGCCGAACACTATCCCGCCGCGTACTACGTGCGGCCTGCTCTCGTCGAAATGGCCGGGCAGGCCGGCCCTATGCTGCGCGAGACCTTTGCGCCGATCCTCTATGTGGTCGCGTATACCGACTTCGATGAAGCGCTGAGACTTCACAATGGCGTAGCGCAGGGACTCGCCTCGTCGATCTTCTCCAACGACATGCGCGAGGTTGAAAAATTCTTGTCGGCAGCAGGATCGGATTGCGGGATTGTCAACGTCAATATCGGCCCCTCGGGCGCCGAAATTGGCGGAGCCTTTGGCGGCGAGAAGGAGACGGGCGGCGGCCGCGAAGCCGGCTCGGACGCCTGGAAAAGCTATATGCGCCGCGTCACCAGCAGCATCAATTTCGGCACTGAGCTTCCGCTCGCCCAGGGAGTCCGATTCGACATCCGTTAAGGCCTTACGCCTCGTATGCGGCGTTAGATGCCGGTTATTGTGCAACGAGCGACTCGACGATGTTTTCGCGGACTTCGTCCGGTATTTGCGCACCGAGGCTCACCGATTCGCCTCGGTGCTCACATTTGCGCGGCGACCGGCTGACGCTGTCCGCTTCGCTCAATGCGCGGTGAGCCAATCGCGGGCGGCGCGTTGCGCGGCGGCGATCTCGGCATTCGACATCTGATCGGCGATCTCGCGGCGGAGCCGGATCGCGTCGGCGTTGCCTTTCACTGCCGCCAGATTGAACCATTTGTGCGCGGCGACCAGATCGATCGGCACGTCGCGGCCGACCGAATACATCATGCCCAGCGCGAACAGCACGTCGCCGGCAGCGGGTCCTTGTCCGAGCGGCGCCTTGTCGCTGTCGAGAATTTCAAAACGAGCCATCGTGCGCTCCCCTGTCTTTCGCCTTTCACCTCGGTTGGCGTGTCGGCGTTCCTGCCCCATCCGACGCGCCAATGATCATCACAACATTTGAACGGTGGTTTAAGCATTGCGATGAATCAAAACTGAAGTTTTCCCTGCGGCGACGGCATCAAGCGGCAACGCTCCGTTAAGCAAGCGCCGGTTTCGACCGCCACGTTACCAGGTCCGCCGCCGCGGGGCTGCGCCGGCGGCCAACTTGCAATGGCGGGCGCCTTGACTATCCTTTTCGCGGCCGCCGTCACGGCGCAAACCGGGGGGAGGATCATGAAACGCTTTTACAGATCGGCGCTTGCCGAGATTGCAGTCGCCGGCGCCGTCGTCGCGCTTGCGGCACTCACGCCGGCCATTGCCGCGCAGCCCTACGGCACCTGGTTGACCGCGGACAAGAAAGCTCACATCCGCATCGTCGATTGCGACGGCGCGCTGTGCGGCAACATCGTCTGGCTCCGAGAGCCGATCGACCCCGAGACCCATAAGCCGAAGACCGACAAACACAACCGCGATGCGAGCAAGCGCGACCGGCCGCTGCGCGGCGCACCCATCGTCCTCGGCATGAAGCCGAGCGGCACGCCCGGTAAATGGGTCGGGCAGGTCTACAACGCCGAGGACGGCAACACCTACTCTGGTTCCTTCACCTTGACCGGCGCCGACACCGCCGATCTCAAGGGCTGCGTCATGGGCGGACTCCTGTGCAAGACGGCGAGGTGGACGCGGGTGAGGTGATACCAGCCTGGGCAAGTGTCGACCCTGCCCGTCGTCCTTCGAGGTTCGCCGACCTCGCCGGTGATGGACACTATTGAATCTGTCTCGGAGGCGAACGGGCAGGGCCTTACCGTGCTCTCTGTCCGAACAAGATGGCGCGTACGTTCGGGTCGCGCACGTCGACCTTGGAAGCCGCCTCGATGCGGATGGCAAAGGCGCGCCGAACCGCTTCGCGCGCGCGGACCGTCTCGAACCAGCGCTTGAGATGGGGAAACTGCGTCAAGTCCTGGCCCAATTTCTCGGCGAGGCGAATCCAGCCGACCGAAGCCATGTCGGCGATGGAATAACGGCCGGCCAGAAACTCGTGCTCGGCAAGGCGGGCGTTCATGACGCCGAACAGCCGGTTCACCTCGTCGGTATAACGCGCGATGGCGTAGCCGACGGTCTCCGGCGCGTATTGGCGGAAGTGGCGTGCCTGGCCGGCCATGGGACCCAATCCGCCGACCTGCCAGAAGAGCCACTCCTCGACCGCAACCCGCGCCCGCTCTCCGCGCGGATAGAATTTGCCGGTCTTGCGGCCGAGATATTGCAAGATAGCGCCGGACTCGAACACCGAGATCGGCCGTCCGCCCGGGCCCTTCGGATCGACGATTGCCGGAATCCTGTTGTTCGGAGAGATCGCCAGAAAATGCGGCGTGAACTGCTCGCCCTTGGAAATGTCGACCGGACGCACGACATAGGGCAAGCCGCACTCTTCAAGCATGATCGAGATTTTCCAGCCGTTCGGCGTCGGCCAATAATAAAGCTCGATCGGTGCCGCGCGCTGCGCCGCGCCTCGTTTCCCCATCGTCGGTCTTGATGCAGCAACAGGCTGCATCTTCGACTTGGTTCGCGCACGCGGCATGGCATCCTCTGAATTTCACGATCATCGACACGAAAAACGGCGCCGCGATTTTCGCGCGGCGCCGCAGAGAACGTCGAGACGGAAAAGCCGCCACACCGAGGGCGTCGGCGAGATCATCGAGGATCGAAACTGTCGGCTGTTCGCCGCGATGGCTGTCTCGCCCGATCGGCGGTCTGCCACCGCTGGCGGCTTGCCTCAGGGGAGGTCCGGTTTACCGGTTCCTCTTGTCTTCACCACGGCGCCGTCCAAGCAGTCGTGACGCTTGCGATGGTGAAGCCAGATCCCCCGTCCCGCCGACGCCCCCCGCCGTTCGCCTGAGCCGGCGCGTCTCGGGCGGATCGTTGATCCTCCCGCGACGGCAGCCGGCCCGTGTGACGCGATCTTCGACACCCGCGATGTCGAAGACCGACAGCGGTACCGGCTACTTCGCCTTCTTCTTGCGCTTCGCCGTCGTCTTCTTCACGGTCTTTTTCACCGCTGCTTTCGTCGTCTTTCGCTTCTTCGCCATTGCTGCCCTCCTAGCCTGAGTGGATGGCGACATCGGTGCAGTGCAGTCGCGAATCGACCTGCACTAACATCCGATTACTACAGCAGGAAAAAAATAACAGTGACTCTGTTTAATTTTCTGTCTAGGCCGCCGCCGGCCGCCTCATCGCGGCATCGCCGCGCCGGCCAGCGGCGGAGCAACGAAGCAAAACGTCTTTCTCTCTCTCCTGCACGCATGACTTTTAGGAAACGATGAAAAAGTGCCCATGAAATATGGGTTTCCTGCACCACACGCTCGATGATTCTGAAATAGCCGAAGGCGCGGCGAACGCCGTCCGTGCGCGCTTTCGGGTCGGCGGCACCGTCCATTCCGAGGGATTTGCGGGGCGAAAAAATTTATGCACCGGAACCCCGTGCAAGCGCGTCAACGGCTGGCGCGCGGCGCAAAAACGAGCGAATCGGTGTCAAGCGATTCGCGATCGCCGTCCCTCGCGCGGCCGTTCGCAGCCGTGCGCGGCTTCGTTGCGGGTGGGATTCCGGTTCCGATTTCGCACGCGCACGAACTCGAACCCCGCGCCTTCGGCATGCAGAACGCCGGGAAACACCGCGCGACTCAAATGCCGATCCGCTTTCTAAGGAGGTCGTTGACGGTCTGCGGATTGGCTTTGCCGCCAGAAGCCTTCATCACTTGGCCGACGAACCAGCCGATCGCCTTCGGATTGGTCTTCACGTTGGCGACTTTGGCGGAATTCCTCGCGAGAATGTCGTCGACGAGTTTTTCGATCGCTGAAACGTCGGTCATCTGGCGCAAGCCGCGTCCGTCAACGATCTCGCGCGGGTCGCCGCCTTCGGTCCAGGCGATTTCGAACACGTCTTTGGCGATTTTTCCGGAGATGGTGCCGTCGGCGAGGAGATCGAGGATCGCGCCGAGCTGGGCCGCCGAGACCGGAGCGGTTGCGATGTCCCTGCCCTCACGATTGAGCCGCCCCAAGAATTCGTTGATCACCCAGTTGGCCGCCAATTTCGGCTCGCGCCGGCTCTTGCCGGCCGTCTCGCTGCCGTTGACGACGGCTTCGAAGAATTCCGCCAGCGCACGTTCGGCAACGAGCACGCCACAATCGTAGGCGGAAAGCGCGTAGTCGCGCATGTACCGCGCCTTCTTCTCGTCCGGCAGTTCCGGCAGAGTCTTGCGCAAGTCGTCCACCAGCGACGGCGACACGTCGAGCGGCAACAAGTCCGGATCGGGAAAATAACGGTAATCGGGGGACTCCTCCTTGCTGCGCATCGAGCGCGTCTCGCCCTTGTCGGGATCGAACAACCGCGTCTCCTGGGCGATGGTGCCGCCGTCCTCGATGATGCCGATCTGCCGCCAGGCCTCGTGCTCGATCGCCTGGCCGATGAAGCGGATCGAGTTGAGGTTCTTGATCTCGCAGCGCGTGCCGAATTCAGCGCCGGGCCGACGCACCGAGACATTGACGTCGGCGCGCAGATGACCCTTCTCCATGTCGCCGTCGCAGGTGCCGAGATAGCGCAGGATCGCGCGGAGCTTGCCGAGGAAGGCCTTGGCTTCCTCGGCGGAGCGCAGATCAGGCCTGCTCACGATCTCCATCAGAGCAACGCCCGCCCGGTTGAGGTCAACAAGCGACATCGCCGGATGCTGCTCATGCAGCGATTTTCCCGCGTCCTGTTCGAGATGCAGCCGCTCGATGCCGATGCGCACCGTCTCGCCGTCGGGCATGTCGACCAAAACCTCGCCCTCGCCCACGATCGGCGATTTATACTGGCTGATCTGGTAGCCCTGCGGCAGATCGGGATAGAAATAGTTCTTGCGGTCGAACACCGAGCGCGCGTTGATGCGCGCCTTGAGGCCGAGCCCGGTGCGCACCGCCTGCCGCACGCATTCGGCGTTGATCACCGGCAGCATGCCGGGCATGGCGGCATCGACCAACGAAACATGGGAGTTCGGCGCGCCGCCGAATTCGGTCGAGGCACCGGAGAATAATTTTGCCCGCGAGGTCACCTGGGCGTGCACCTCCATGCCGATGACCACCTCCCAGGCGCCGGCAGCGCCCCTGATCAGCTTCGATTTCCTTTGCGCCGGTGGGTCCATGGTGTGCATCGAGCCGTGATCGCTATGTCGTTGCTTTATTCCGGGCGCGAACTTGGCCCGCGGCCCGGCCTCAATAGCCCCAAGCGCGGGTTTGTTGAAGACGTCGCCATTGCGGCCCGACGGAGGCCATCAATTCCGCGCTCGCGCCTGCGCGCCGCCGACCGACTATTCTCCCTCGCGCCAGATTCCCAGCGCTTCCTGGGCCGGCCGGTCGGAGATCGAGAACAGCACTGACTGCTCCGCCGCGCGGTGGGCATAGCGCTTCCACGGCGGCACGACCAAGACGTCGTTGCGGCTCCATTCGAGCACTTGCCCATCGACATCGGTCGCACCGCGGCCTTCGGCGCAGACGAAGATCGTGCCGTCGGTCGAGCGGTAGGGCTCGCCGCGGAAATTTTTCGGCAGCATGGCAAGATAGGCGCCCATCGTCGGCAGCACCGGGCCGCCGCTCAGCGGATTGGCATAGCGCACCCGCGCGCCGTGGCGCGGATCGATGCCGCCTTCCTGCCTAAGGCGCTCGACAATAGGGCGCGTGCGCGCATAAGTGTAATTGATGACCGGAGTGCGGTTCATCGGCGCCGCGGTTTCCGCTGGCCGGAGGTCGGGCAACACGCCCGAACCGTAGAAGCTCAGCGAATCGCCGTCCCGCCGCGCGGTCTCCTGCATCCGCGAGGGAAAATCCTCGCCGAACGAGGTCTCGAAGAAATTGACCGCCGGAGCGTCGAGCACGTCGAGCCACAGCATGGGTTTGTCGGACGGGTTGCCGTGATCGTGCGGCGCCCAGTTGGCGGTGATGACGAAATCGCCCGGTGCCATGAAAGCCTTCTCGCCGGCGACGGCGGTGTAGGCGCCTTCGCCGTCGAGCACGAAGCGGATGGCCGAGGAGACGTGACGGTGGGCCGGGGCGACCTCGCCGGGCATGATCATCTGGATGCCGGCATAGAGCGTATTGGTAACGCGCGACTCCCCGCGCAAGGCCGGATTTTCCAGGATCAAGACGCGACGCTTGGCTTCTTCAGCGCTGATCAGGCTTCCCGATTCCATCACCAGCGACTTCACGTCATTGTAGCGCCAGATCACGGGTTTGCAGCGCGTCACCGGCTCGTCGGGGACGAGCGCGCTCATCACCTTCCACAGCGGCGCCATGTCGAGCTTGGAAATGCGCTCGTAATAGGCCTGCCGCACGGCCTCGATATTGTGCGTCGCCTCGGGCTTGCCTTTGTCCGGCCTCTTTGCAGATGCGACCGCCATGGCGTCCTCCACAGAGTGAGAGCAGCGCTATTGCGAAACATATAGGCAACACGCCGCGCGGCGGAAATGGCGCGAGTGGCGGTGCTTTGGCGGGACTCCCATGCGCCCGGTTCCCCCGATTGGCGGGCCACGCCTGCCCGGCTCAGCGCTGGCCGCCGTGTCTGGCGATGAACTCGGCAAAGGCGGCAAGCTGCTGGCGAATGAAGCCGATGGTCGCTTCGTCGGTGATTTTTCCGGTTTTCTCATCGATCCTTTGCGCACAATTGCCGATGAAAATCTCCGGCTTGTTGAGGGTCAAGGCGTCAAGGAACACCATCGCCCGCCGCAAATCGTACTGCATGCGCCCGCCGCCCTGTGGTCCTGGCGAGGCCGACTGCAATGCCACCGGCTTGCCGGCGAACGGCTGGTTCGGAACCCGCGACACCCAGTCGATCGCGTTCTTCAAACCGCCGGGAATGGAGAAATTGTATTCCGGCGAGTTGAAGATCACCCCGTCGGCGGCGCGGACCGCCTCGGCGAGCTTTTGCACCGCGTCCGGAATGCCGCTCGCGCTCTGCACATCGGCATTGTACAGCGGAAACTCGGCAAATGGCGGCGCTTCGGTGATGCGCATGCCCGCCGGCGCCAGGCCGGGAAGCGCATTCATGACCATGCGGTTGTAGGAGCCTCGGCGCAGGCTGCCGCAAATGCTGATGACGTTGAGTATCCTGTCGGCCACGGCTGTCTCCCTTTAAGCGGAGAAAGACACACGTCAACGCTCTCGTCCAATCCATAATATCGGCGAAATCGCCACCGGTCGCTACGTGCTTGGCGACTTCAGCAGCGCCGGTGCCACGATTTCCTTCCAGCTCTGCGGCGACGACTTGAGCGCGCCGCGGCGGCTGAGAAAATCGGCAAAGACCTGCACGCCATAGACCGCGCTGCCGAACTCGCCCTTGATGTCGTCGATGATCGCATTGAGGGTGCGTTGGGTAAGCGCCTTCGACGGCTCGTGCGCGAGATAGATTTGCGCGGCGCGGCGTGGATCGTCGCGAATGATCTTCGCCGCCGCGTCCATGGCCTTCCCGACCGCCGCGGCAATCTTCGGATGCGCGGCGACGTAGCGCCGCGTCGCGCCGATAACGAGAAAGGAACTCCTGCCAGATCGGA
>JAKAPE010000238.1 GCA_021811945.1 Pseudomonadota bacterium
GATCCTACCCGACTAACCAAACTCTTGTTTCGTGCGTTGACACAGCATGGATTGCCCCGGCAATGACGATCCTGAAGGACGCGGCGAAAAGGGTTGTGCCTCAGCCCCTTCCCTCGTCACCGCCGGGCTTGACCCAGCGGTCCATGCTGACGATCCGCGCATTCGGCAGTTCGGCTCAGCGCGTAGGGCGGCCGCAGCGTATTCCGCCGATCGGGGTTTGTGCTAGACTGCGGCCATGAAAACCAAGCAGCTCGCCGAAATACTCGAACGCGTCGAACGCTGGCCCGCCCACGCTCAAGACGAACTGGCCGAGATCGCGCGCGAGATCGACGAGGGTCTGAGCAAGGGCGAATACGAACCGACCGACGAGGAACTGGCCGGCATCGACCGCGGCTTGCGCGACGCCGAACAGGGACATTTTGCTACCGAAGCGCAGGTCGAGGCGGTGTTTGCCAAGTTCCGCCGCCGATGAGGGTCGTCTATACCCCCGCCGCACTACGAGACCTTGACGAGATTGCCGATTGGCTCGCTATTCACTATCCGACGATTGCGCCTTCGGTCGAGCAACGAATCCGTAGTGTGATTGCGCATATCGGACGCTGGCCCGAGAGCGCACGACGTTCACTCAAGCGGCCGGACGCGCGCGTGGTGCCCGTTGGACGATACCCCTACAAAATTTTCTATCGGGTTGTGGCCGACACCGTAGAAATACTTCACGTCCACCACGCGGCTCAGCGGCCCTGGGATGAGGAACCGTAGCCGGATGAGCGCGTAGCGAGCGTAGAATGGGCAAAGGCGCGAAGCGCCGTGCGTACGCGATTTATGTGAAACCCCGCAGATGCTGTCGTGGGCACGCTTCGCTTTGCCCACACTGCGATGCGATAGTCCTCAGCACTCCACCGCCGCCACATGCCCCTGCGCGCCGTAGCTGAGCAGCGCCCGGTCGCGGGTGACGAGCGTCGCGCCGAGTTCGCGCGCGGTTGCGGCGATGATGCGGTCGAATGGATCGCGCGGCGGCCTGCCCGGCAGATAGGATGACGCAATCAGGAGATCGGGCGACATGTCGGCGAGCTTCACGCCCGGCGCGTTGAAGAGGTTGGCGAACCATCGCTCCGGCCGGATCAAAAGCTGCAAGCGCCCGCGCGACGTCAGCAACCCGATTTCCCACGCGCTTATCGGTGAGACATAGGTGACACCGCCGTCGCCCGCGGCGCGCAGCGTGGCGACAGCCGCAGCCGCGAGCGGCGTTTGTTCGTTCAGAAAGATGAGCGTGCACGTATCCAGCAGGACGGGCTGCACCTACGTCTTCCTTTTTTCAGGGCCGTATTTGGCATCCAGATAATCCGCCAATTCCGGATCGGCCGGCCGGGTGAGATCGGCGCCGGGCATAATGCGAACGAGCCCCTTCATGTAGCCATAAAGCGGATGAAACGGCTTTTCGCCCGCAGCTTGTATCCCTTCGCTGCCGGCCTTGGTCCCGCGTACGCGGCGAAACACCAGCTTGCCCGCCGGTATGTCCACCTGCTCGCTTTTGAAGCCCGCATCGAGCCACACCTTGGTCAGGACGCTGTTGTTCGGATTATTGCTCCACCACGGCCGATGCTTGTGCGCCGATGCCGGAAGCTTGACCTCCGTGACCTTCTCGATTTCCGCAAAGGTCATCGGGACGAGATCGCGGCCTTGACGCTTGAGGTAGTCGCCAAGCGCTCCGTATTTCGACATTGGACAGATCCTCTACGACATAAATAGGTACCACATATAGGTACGACCTATATTAGGTACTATCAATAACAGCAAGCCGGCCAAGCCCGGCTGTCCAAGCCCGGCAATGACGAAATAAATGGGCTGCCACTCTCTTTATGGGTGAACGGTCGGGTCGCTCACCACCTTTCACTCACCCGCCTTCCTCCTCGGTCGGCGGGATGCGCATGTCGTGGAAGCCGCGCGCATGCATGACGTAGGCCTCGCGCACGAGAATGTGGGTGGCGACCTCGTTCTCGGTGCGGCCGAGTTTTCCCAGGCGCGCCAACAAGACAAGGTAATTGAACGTCTCGGTCGGCAGCGTCAGGCTCAAGGCCCGCGCTTCCGAGCGGTTTTCGGGTCGCGCCATGATCGGGTGCCTCGGATTATAACTTCGTTATAATACAGTTAAAACGCTTGGCAGGCGAATCGAATTGTGCAAGGTTGCGATTCGGCGAGGGTTTTTCGCTCAACGCCTTGATGCGGCCCGGTCAGTTCTGCGTACGGGCATTTTCCTCAAGCTTGCGAGCTGCGCTCCGGTCGGCGCGGATGCGGCTCGGTGAGCAGGGTGCCGCGTGCGCCGCTCTCACCGATTCTGCGCGCGATTCCGTGTGAATGCAGCCTTCGCGGCGCCCGTTGCGCGCGGCCTTCGCCCCAACGGCGGTCGAGAAGCGGCCGCTTCACTGAGGAGGCCATTCCCATGCGCATGGAAACATGGACTGCGGAGCGCGTCGAACAACTCCGCGATTTTGTCGTAACGGGCTTGAGCTGCAGCCAGATCGCCGCCGAGATCGGCGTTACGCGCAACGCCGTGATCGGCAAAATCCACCGGCTCGGCCTTTCCCCGATGCGGCCTCCGGGGGCGTCGGGGCGGGACTGCCCGCCTCGGGGCCGTCGACCGCGGCACCAGCGTCCGCGCCCGCTCCGGCATCTGCTGTTTTCCCAGAATGCGGTCGCTGCGGCGGCGCCTGTCGTTGTCGACAGCGTAAAACCTTGCTCGCTGCTCGAACTGGCCAACGGCAAATGCCACTGGCCGTTAAGCGACGCGGCGGGGGACGGCGGGGCGGCCGACTTCGTCTTCTGCGGCAACGAGGCGATCGCGGGTTTATCTTATTGCGCCGGCCACGCGCGAATGGCCTATCGGACGCCGGAACGGCGCCGCGCTTAGCGGCAACGATCGGACATCGGCACGGCGCGCTTCTCTGCGCGAACCGTCCGATCAGGCGCGATGCGCGTGCGCGCGCACGAGCTTGATGATGGCCGAGAAGTCGTCCGCCGCGTGGCCTTGCTGCGCGAACGCTTCGTAGATTTGCGCGGCATGCGCGCCGAGCACGGTTTCGGTCCCGGTCGACCGCGCGGCTTCTCGTGCCAGCTTGAGGTCCTTGAGCATCAACGCAGCGGCAAAACCCGGCTTGTAGTCGTTGTTGGCGGGGCTTGTCGGTACCGGTCCCGGCACCGGACAATAACTGGTCAGCGACCAGCATTGGCCCGACGATACCGAGGCGACATCGAACAAGGCTTTATGCGAAAGGCCGAGCTTTTCGCCGAGGACGAAGGCCTCGCTGACCGCGATCATGGAAACGCCCAGGATCATGTTGTTGCAGATTTTGGCGACCTGGCCGTTGCCGGCCTCGCCGCAATGGACGACACGCTTGCCCATGCGCTCGAAGAGCGGCTTGCCGCGCCCGAACGCCTCTTCCGCGCCGCCGACCATGAAGGTGAGCGTCGCCGCCCGGGCGCCGCCGACGCCGCCGGAGACCGGGGCGTCGAGCGCGGCCACGCCACGCTTTGCTGCCAGGCCGTGGGCGGCGCGCGCGCTGGCGACGTCGATGGTCGAGCAGTCGATGAAGAGCGCGCCCTTCTTCGCCGCCGGCAGCACGTCGGTCCACACCGCCGTCACATGCTCGCCCGCCGGCAGCATGGTGATGACGACGTCCGCATCGGCGACCGCCTGCCGCGCGCCGGCGGCGATCTCGACGCCGTCCCTGACGGCGGCCTCGCGCGCAGTCGGCACGAGGTCGAAGCCGAAAACCTTCTCGCCTGCTTTCGCGAGATTGGCGGCCATGGGCGCGCCCATGTTGCCGAGACCGATGAAGCCGATGGTGGACATGTCGAAAACCTCTTCAAACAGGAACGCGGTCGATGATTTTGCCAGCAACAGCTTCGGTCATCGGTCGCCCGGGCGCAAGCGCACGTCAATCGATCGGCCGTCTTTTTTCGCCAGCGTCTTTCGATTGGAAAACGGCGATGCTGATCCGCTGCACGTGGCCGAGATTGAATGCCCCAATGCCGGCCCGGCGGTCGTAGCGCAGGCCGATCGTTTGTGCCCGAGCTGCAAAGGCCGGCTCTTGGCGTGCTTCGATGAAGGCAAATCGGCACCTGCCTTGACGCAGAAAATCGGCGGCGCCCGCTCCATCCGTAAGCACGGTCGAGGTGCCGGCGAGGAACACAAGGCTCGGCTCCTGGTATCCGGCAGCGGCGGCGACCGGGTGCGCACAACGAGACTCATGCAAGATGCGAGCAAGCGCCGGGCTCGGAAACAGCGGGCTGAGTGCCGGGATAACGAAGCCGTCAACCCCGACTGAGATCAGCACCGATGCCGCAGCCGCATATATAAGGGCCTGCTCTGCGCCCTTGCTTGTGCACAATCTCCAGGCCAGCAGTCCGCAAATGATGGCGCCAGCCAGCAAAGGCCAGCTGAGAAGGACGGGCTCGCGGCCGATCACAACGGCACCGGCAATGACAAGGCCGCTGAAAATGAGTGGGGCAAGAAACCACCATATGGCACCGCGCACGAGCCAGAGCCGCTGCGAAAGCATGTTGCTTTCGATGGCGCCGGCGAAGAGGATGGCTACAGCGGGATAGAGCGGCAGCACATAGTGCGGCAATTTGGTCACCGCCAACTCGAACACGATCCACGACGGCACCAGCCATGCCAGCAGAAACCGGATGGCAGGCTCGCGCCGCTTTGCCATGACCGCCGGCGCGGCCATTCCCGTAAGCACCGAGGCCGGAAAGAAAGTCACGAAGAACAGCAAAAGATAGAAGCCCGGCGGCTCGCCGTGGCCCTGCTGCGAATTCACCAATTTGCCCAGCGTATCGTGGCCGACCGAATCAACGAGGAAAGCATTACCAATGCGCATGGAGATGGCGACCAGCCACGGTAACACGAGAAGAGCCGCCCAAGCCGTCCCAGGCAGTGGACGAAGGGCAAGCACCCAGCGCCAGGAACGATCTAAGATTGAAAGCACGATCGCGGTCAGTCCAACTATCATCAGAATCACAAGCCCCTTGACGAGCACGCCGAGCGCAACCGCCGTCCACAAGATTGCCGGCGGCCCAATGCCCGGTCGCGTGGCTTTCGCTTCGCGCATCGGCAGATAGACGCGCGCCAAAGCGCCCATGGCCAAGATCACTGTGAGCAGCAAAACGGCATCGGTCTTGGCGAGTCTTGCTTCAACCCCAAGCAAGACCGACGCCAGCATCATAAGGGCGGCAAGCACCGCGCCGCGCCGACTGAGGAAGGCAAGTGCGCACCAGTAAGTTGCCAATATGGCGCCGATCGCTCCGATCAGCGACGGCATCCGATATAACCAGATGGCCCTGCGCGCGTCGGGCACGCCGAGTGCTTCGCCGATTTTCACCGTAGCCGCCTGCAGCCAATAAATGCCGACCGGCTTGTCGTTGGCCTCCTGGTTCTGGAAGCGGATGTCGACGTAATCGCCGGTTTGAAGCATCTGCTTGGCGGCTTGGGCGTATCGCGGCTCATCGCGATCCACTGGCGGGATTTGCGAAAAACCCGGCAGGAAGGCGATCAGCGAGGTGAGGATCAGCAGGCAAACGGCGCGGCGATGCGTGCTGACGGCTAAATCATAGAGTCGAGCGACACGATTTGCCGGCCAGAAAGCATGCAACGATCCGCCCCCGGAAGTGCTCACGGTCGCCACATTCGATGTCCTTGCTGATTTCAAACGCTGATTTCAGACCAGGTTTATTGTTATTCACCAGAATGCGGCCCGCGCGGATCCCGCAGAGTCACATTTGTTACCCGTTGGACGATGTACATGGGGCGCCTTCGCACCTCGTCGTAGATGCGGGCTATGTACTCACCGAGCACCCCGAGCGCCGTAAGCTGTACTCCGCCAATGAAAAGCACAAGCACTGTTATGGTGGGCACCCCCATTGGATATTGATTGCCTTGAATGAATTTCAGCACAATCATCACGAGCACGCCGAATGCGCTCAGCAGTGCGATGCCAAAACCAACCCACATCATCATGCGTAACGGCACTGTGGAAAAACAGAAAATTCCATTGATTTGGTACCGGACCGTGCCAATGAAGCGATTGTATTTGCTGGCTCCGCCTGCGCGCGCATCACGATCATAGAGAACTTCTCCCTGCGAGAAACCGACCAGCGGTACCAGTCCCTTCAGGAAACCATGGCTTTCGTTCAAGCCGCGCAGTTCCTCGATCACCCGCCGGCTGATCAGGCGGAAATCGCCGGTGTCCGGCGGTATCGGGACCTCGGCTAGCCTGTTGATCAGGCGATACCCGAGGTGGGCGACGACGCGTTTAACCACCGTCTCGCCTTTACGCGTGGCGCGGCGGGCGGTGACGACGTCGAAGCCTTCCTTCGACTTGCGCCACATCGCCTCGATGATTTCAGGTGAGTCCTGAAGGTCGACATCAATGACGACGCACCACTGGCCACGACAGTTGAGAATACCGGCCATGGTCGCTGCCGGCTGACCAAAACGCCGGCTGAGCACGATGAGACCGATCCGGGAGTTGCGTGCGATCTCCGCGTCGATAGTCTGCTCGGTTCCGTCCGTTGACGGGTCGAGCGCGAATATAATCTCGTAGGTGCCCAGCCGCTCAAGCACTGGCACGGTGCGGTGCAGGAACGCACCGATGTTTTCCCTCTCGTTGTAAACCGGAACGACGATCGAAATAAGCGGCGGCTCTTTCGAAGATTCCCCGCCCAGGCGCTCGGACGACATTGACTCTGGATGTACGGTTGTCCGTGTGATCTGCCAGTCCGGCACTCGCCACCGCCAAAGTGCCCAATTCCCCGTGACCACGGAAACTAGGACGGTTGCACAGCGATTTTGACCGGACGAATCGGTCAAATAATGATTCTGATCAAGATCTTATAGCTATCGATGGGAACTATGGCGAAACTGTGGATAGCAGAGGCAATTGCGGACCAATAGCTTCTTATAATGCGCATGCCCTGCATGCAGAAGCTCCTGTGCTGGGGCGGGTTTGCACGGCTACGCCCATCGCCACATGGCATCGTCAAACAGCGCCGTTCTGGCAGAAGAAACTTGACCTGTGACAACATAAGGATATTGCATCTCGTTGCAGTGTCGGCGCAACGAACGAAGGGCCAAATGTCCGACATCACTTGCAGCCGCTCTGTCGGGGTGTGTGGGAAACCTAAGCATTGATCATCGTACGCAGTCCTTTACGGATTACGCTCGGCGGCGGGGGGACTGATTTGCCCTCCTATTATCGCGCTCACGAAGGATTTCTCGTCGCAGCG
>JAKAPE010000239.1 GCA_021811945.1 Pseudomonadota bacterium
CATCGGAGCGTCAAATTCAAAACCACACTAGATTCATAAAGTTGCTAGTGTCCCTTTGCTTCCGACGTTCGTAATAGGGCATGCGGCAAAGTGATACGAACGTCGGAAGCGGGACACTAGATGGCGATTGATCCGACCGCGCGCGTGGCTGACGGGGCGCGCATAGGCGAGGGAGTGGAGATTGGCCCCTACTGTCTTGTAGGGCCCGACGTCGAGCTTGGCGGCGGCGTGCGCCTCGTCGCCCATGTCCACGTCACCGGCGTCACCGCGATCGGCGAAGGCACGGTTGTGTATCCGTTCGTGTCGCTCGGCACACCGCCGCAATCGGTCCATTATCGCGGCGGGGCGACGCGACTGATCATTGGGCCGCACTGCGAGTTGCGCGAGGGCGTGACCATGAACACCGGGACCGAGGATGGCAGCGGGGTAACCCGCGTCGGCCAGCGGTGCTTGCTCATGGCGGGAAGCCATGTCGGGCATGATTGCCAGGTCGGCGATGCTGTCACCTTCGCCAACAATGTCGTGCTCGGCGGTCACGTCAGGATCGGGGATCACACGTTCCTGGGCGGTCATGCGGCCGTTCATCAATATGTGCGCATTGGCGAGGGCGCCATGGTGGCGGGCGTGAGCGGCGTTGCCGCAGATATCATCCCCTTCGGATTTGCCCTCGGACAGGTCGCAGCACTGGTCGGCCTCAACATCGTCGGCTTGCGGCGACGCGGCGCGACGCGGGCGCAATTGCACCGGCTGCGCGCCGCCTATCGCGCGCTGTTTTTCGGCAAAGGCCTGTTCGCCGCCAGAGCTGGCGCGGTCGCGCAAAACTTTGCCGATGATCCGATGGTGGCAAAAGTCATTGCCTTCGTTCGCGCTGGCGGCAAGCGGCCGCTGATGCGGCCGCGGACGCGGGGCGCGGTTCTTGAAGGCGGCGGCGAGCGCGGCGATGACGCGGCGTAAGGACGCGGTCGCGTGCGCAGCGCCGGACGCCGACAGCGCCGGTCGCCCGCTCGCGATCATCTGCGGCGGGGGCAGCTTTCCCGCCGCCGTAGCCGAGGCCGCCGCCGGGCGCGGCCGGCGACCGGTTATGTTTGCTCTCAAGGGCTGGGCCGACCCGAAGCTCGTCGAGCAGCATGCGCACCATTGGATCGCTGTCGGGCAGTTGGGCCGCTTCTTTCGCCTGGCCAAGGCCGAACATTGCCGCGAGGTGGTGATCATCGGTACGCTGCTGCGCCCGCCGCTTTCGCAGATCCGCCTTGATTGGCGCGCCATTCGATTGATGCCGCGCATCGCGCGTTCCTTCGGCGGCGGCGACAATCGGCTGCTCTCGGCCGTGGCCGATATGATCGAGGATGGCGGCGTGCGCGTTATCGGTGTCGAGGAGGTGGCGCCGGAAATCATCGTACCCGAGGGCGCGCTGGGGCGCCATCAACCCTCGGCGCGCGACCGCGCCGATATTGCGCGGGCGCTCGAGGTGATCGCCGCCCTTGCGCCGTTCGACATCGGCCAGGCCGCGATCGTCGCCGGGAACCACGTGCTCGCCGTCGAGGCGGCCGAAGGCACCGATAATATGCTCGCCCGCGTTGCTGATCTGCGCCGGCAAGGCCGCGTGGCGACGCCGCGGGGCGTCGGTGTTCTGGTGAAGGCGCCCAAGCGCGGCCAGGACCGCCGCATCGACCTGCCGGCGATCGGTCGGCAAACCGCTGAAAACGTCGCCGGCGCCGGCCTGGCAGGCCTCGCCGTCGCCGCCGGAAGCACGATCATTGCGCAAGCCACCGACGTTGCCGCCGCCGCCGACCGCGCGGGAATCTTTGTTGTCGGCGTGCGCGAGGATGCCCCGCGATGAACGGGGTGCCGACGCGGCCGCTGTCGGTCTATCTCGTTGCGGCGGAAGAGTCGGGCGATGCGCTCGGCGCGGCTTTGGCGCGCGCGCTTGTTGAGCGCGCCGGCAGCGCGCTCAAGCTTGCCGGCGTCGGCGGCCGGGCAATGGCCGCTGCCGGAATCGCAAGTCAATTTCCGATCGAGGACCTCTCGATCATTGGTATCACGGCGATCCCGCGCCGGTTGCCGATGATTTTGCGCCGTATCCGCCAGACTGCCGACGCCATCATGGCTGCGCAGCCGGACGCGCTGGTCATCATCGACAGTCCCGAGTTCACGCACCGCGTGGCGCGCCGGGTGCGAAGGCACAAGCCCTCTATCCCAATTCTCGATTACGTTTCGCCGTCGGTGTGGGCTTGGCGCCCTGGACGAGCGCGGGCCATGCGGACCTACATCGATGAGATCCTGGCCATTCTGCCGTTCGAGCCAGCCGCGCATGCCCGGCTCGGCGGGCCGTCTTGCTCCTATGTGGGCCATCCGCTGATTGAACGTCTCCGCGAGCTTAAGCCCAATACGGATGA
Source organism: Pseudomonadota bacterium (assembly GCA_021811945.1). Lineage (GTDB taxonomy): Bacteria > Pseudomonadota > Alphaproteobacteria > Rhizobiales > Xanthobacteraceae > BOG-931. The sequence goes on from JAKAPE010000239.1 coordinate 2,397, forward strand.
AGCCGCGCGCCGGCGCGCCGATCCACCGCTTCTTCTGGTCCTGCCCGGGAGTCGGTCGAGCGAGATCCGCCGGCTACTGGCGATTTTCGGTGCCGCCATCGCCCGTGTGGCGGCCGATGTCGGGCCGATCGAGCTGGTGCTGCCGACGATGCCTCATCTCGCCATGCAAATACGTCACGGCACGGCGGGCTGGGCGGTGAAGCCGCGCGTTGTCGTTGAGCCGGCGGAAAAATGGGCCGCCTTCCGCACCGCGTGCGCGGCGCTGGCGGCGTCGGGCACCGTCACGTTCGAATTGGCCTTGGCCGGGGTCCCGACGGTCGCGGCCTACCGGTTGCCGCTGATCGAGGAGATCATCCTGCGGCAGCTCATCACATTGAACACCGTCATCCTCGCAAATCTGGTGATCGGCGACAACGTTGTCCCGGAATTTTTGCAGCGCGATTGCACGCCGAAAAAGCTCGCCGACGCGCTGGTGCCGCTGCTTTCGGATACGCCCGAACGAGCGCGGCAGATCGAAGTCTTTGGCCGCCTCCACCGCATCATGGCCTTCGACGCGCCGCCGAGCGCCAAGGCTGCCGCTCTCATCCTCGACGCCGCGCGCCGTGGCCGCTCCGTTGCGGTATGATATGCTGATCCTGGTCTTGCCGGCGCGGCAGCGGCAAAGACCGCTTGAAAGCGGGCTCCGGCTCGTCGCTTGACTGCGCCGGTACTCATTCTGGAAGGCGTGCGTGGATTTGCTGCACGAGGCCAGTCTGCGACGAAAGCTCTGCTCATGACGGTGCTTGCAGACGCAACGTCCGAGGTTGTCGACGACCGGCTCGCCGCCCGTAACGCGCTGGTGCTTGCGGCGGCGCAGGCGTTGGCCGGCGCCAACATCACGGTGGTTGTGGCGACCGGCGGCATTACCGGCGCAATCCTTGCGCCCGATAAGGCGCTGGCGACGCTGCCGGTCAGTCTTTTGACCGTCGGCATGTGGATTGGCACGCTGCCGGTCGGCATGTTGGCGAAAAGACGCGGTCGCCGCTTCGCGCTGCAGATCGGATCAGCCTTCGGTGTGCTCGGCGGTCTTGTTTCCTGGTGGGCGATACTGTCGGGATCGTTCCTTCTCTTCCTCTTCGGCACATTGTGCGGCGGCTTTTATGCGGCCGCGCAACTATCCTACCGCTTCACGGCGACAGATACCGCAAGCCCGCAGTTCCGCGCCAAGGCAGTGGCCTGGGTGCTCGCCGGCGGCGTGTTCGCCGCACTGATCGGGCCGCAGCTGATCATCTTCACCAAGGACATCTGGCCGGTCTATCTGTTTGTCGGAACATTTCTGGCGCTGGCGGCCTGCGCTGTCGTCAACGGCGCGGTGCTGAGCTTGCTCAAACTGCCGCCGCCTCGGACCGCGCGCCATCTCGCCCCAGGCAGGCCGCTCGGCGAGATTGTGCGCAATCCGCAATTTATCGTCGCCGCGGCCTGCGGCGTCGCCAGTTATGTAATTATGAACTTCATGATGACCGCAGCGCCGCTTGCCATGGTGACTTGTCACCATTCGGTCGGCGAAGCCGCGCTCGCCGTGCAGTGGCACGTGATGGGCATGTACGCGCCGAGCTTTTTCACCGGCGCGCTCATCGGCCGTTTCGGCGTGCGCACGATCGCCGCGAGCGGATTGGCGCTGATCGCCGTGGCCGCCGCGACGGCCGTGCTCGGTATCGCCCTATGGAATTTTTGGGTGGCGCTGGCGCTCCTCGGCGTCGGCTGGAATTTTGCCTTCATCGGCGCCACCACCCTGGTGACCCAATGCCACGACGCGCACGAGCGCAACAAGGTGCAGGCCTTCAATGACTTCCTCATCTTCGGCTCGATGGCGGTCGGCTCGTTCGCCTCCGGAGCGCTGCTGGCACGTTTCGACTGGACCGCGGTGAATGCGGTTGTCTTCCCGGTGGTTGCAGTGGCAGGCCTGCTGCTCGCTCGGGCCACGCCCGCGCGCCGGCCGACACTGGCGTGAGGGCCGAGCCGTTTCGAAGAGGGAGAACCACATGGACGCGCAGGTGAAGCACTCAACTACGATCAGCGACGAGGCGACGTTGCGCGGGCTCTACGAGCCGCCGATGGAGCTCGCGGTGCTCAAGCAGCTCGATCGACTCGATCCGCATTGCCGCAATTTCTTGCCCATTCGCCTTTTGCCGTGATCGGCTCGACCCGACCGGGCCGCGCCACCGGAGTCCTGCGTAAGGCCGTTGCGCCTCGCGACGTTTTATGCAATGTCCGCGCGGGTTTGGGCAGGCGGGGCGGCTGGCCGCGCGTGTGGGGTTTTCCTTTCGGGCCGCCGGGAGCACCCGGCGCGTCAAGACATCCGGGGTTACCATGGAAATCTTGTGGCTCATCGTCGTATGCGGCGCGCTGGCGGTCGTTTATGCCGTCTGGGCAATCAGTTCCGTGCTTCGCGCCGATCCCGGCAGCGAGCGGATGCAGGAGATCTCCGCGGCGGTGCGCGAAGGGGCGCAAGCCTATCTGCGGCGGCAATACACGACGATCGCCGTGGTGGGCGTCGTCATCTTCCTCATCATCGGATTCTTGCTCGGTTGGTTGGTCGCTGCCGGCTATGCGGTCGGTTCCATTCTTTCCGGCTCGACCGGTTTCATCGGCATGAACGTCTCGGTCCGCGCCAATTCGCGCACGGCTCAGGCGTCGATCGGTTCGCTGGCCGGAGGGCTCGCGCTCGCCTTCCGCGCGGGCGCCAGCACCGGCCTCTTGGTCGCCGGGCTCGCGCTGCTTGGCGTGACGCTCTATTTCCTCTTCCTCATCGGTGCCCTGCATCTTTCTCCCGCCGGCCGCACGGTGACCGACGCGCTGGTGGCGCTCGGCTTCGGCGCCTCGCTCATTTCGATCTTCGCCCGACTCGGCGGCGGCATTTTCACCAAGAGCGCCGATGTCGGCGGCGATCTCGTCGGCAAAGTGGAGGCCGGCATTCCCGAAGACGACCCGCGCAATCCCGCCACCATCGCCGACAATGTCGGCGATAACGTCGGCGACTGCGCCGGCATGGCCGCCGACCTGTTCGAGACGTACGTGGTGACGACGGTCGCGACGATGGTGCTGGCATCGATATTTGCCAGATCAGCGGGCGTTGCGCCCGGCTCTCTTCTCAAGTTGATGACGTTGCCGCTCGCGATCGGCGGCATCTGCATCATCACCTCGATCCTCGGCACATTCTTCGTGAGATTGCCGGCAAACCAATCGATCATGGGCGGGCTTTACCGCGGCGTCATCGCTGCCGTGGTCTTCTCGCTGGCAGGCGTGGCTTTCGTCATCGGCGAGCTCATCGGATTCGGCAAAGTGGCCGGCCAGTCCTTCAGCGGCCTCGATCTCTATCTTTGCGGCATCGCCGGGCTTTTCGTTACCGGCTTTATCGTGTGGATCACGGAATATTACACGGGGACCAACTTCCGACCGGTGCAGTCCATCGCCAAGGCTTCCGTGACGGGCCACGGCACCAACATCATTCAGGGGCTTGCGGTCTCGCTGGAAGCGACCGCGTTGCCTGCGCTTGTCATCATTGCCGGCATTTTGTTCAGCTACAACTTTGCCGGCCTGTTCGGCATCGCCATCGCGGTGACCACGATGCTTTCGCTCGCCGGAATCGTCGTGGCGCTCGACGCCTTCGGTCCGGTCACCGACAACGCGGGCGGCATCGCCGAGATGGCCGGACTGCCGAAAGAGGTGCGCAAATCGACCGATGCGCTTGACGCGGTCGGTAATACCACAAAGGCGGTGACCAAGGGCTACGCCATCGGCTCGGCGGGCCTTGGTGCCCTTGTCCTGTTCGCGGCTTATAACCAGGACCTCACCTACTTTATCGGCCAGGGCGCTACGCACCCTTATTTCCAGGGCGTGGCGCTCAATTTCTCCCTCAGCAATCCCTACGTCGTTGCCGGCCTGCTGTTCGGCGGGCTGTTGCCGTATCTTTTCGCCGCGTTGGGCATGACCGCGGTCGGCCGCGCCGCCGGTTCAATCGTCGAGGAGGTGCGGCGGCAGTTCCGCGAGCGGCCGGGGATTATGGAGGGCCGCGACAAGCCCGATTACGGCCGCGCAGTCGACATGCTGACGCGGGCCGCGATCAAGGAGATGATCCTGCCGTCGCTGCTGCCAGTGCTTTCGCCCATCGTCGGCTTTTTCATCGTCTATGCCATTGCTGGCGGCGGCAGTACGGGCAAATCCGCGGCGTTTTCCGCGCTCGGTGCCATGCTGCTCGGCGTCATCGTCACCGGCCTGTTCGTGGCCATCTCGATGACATCGGGGGGCGGAGCCTGGGACAACGCGAAGAAATATATCGAGGACGGCCATTACGGCGGCAAAGGTTCTGAGGCCCACAAGGCGGCAGTGACCGGCGATACTGTCGGGGACCCCTACAAGGACACGGCCGGTCCCGCGGTCAATCCGATGATCAAGATCACCAACATCGTCGCATTGCTGCTGCTTGCCGTACTCGCGCATTGAGGTTGGTTGATGGGTACGCGTTACAGGTGTTCCTGACTCGTCAGGCCCGCGCTCACATGAGGGCGGGCGATGTCAAGGCGATTATCCGCTCGCAGCTCCGCCTCTTTGTTCGACCTGGAGCCTCCCTCCATATGCTCGCGCGGCCGTTCTCCGCGCCGTGGGCACGCGCTCTCTCAACTCCGGCAATTCGTGGAACGTGCCGGCGCCGCGAACCGAACAATAACGGCCGCAACATTTAGAGTCCCCGATAGGGGATCAGGAAACCCCACGCCTTTAGGCGGCTGGGATCGCGGCGTTTCCGGTATAAAACGGCTGCATGGAAGTATACAAGCGGGGCAGCCACACCGTCTGGGACTGCA
>JAKAPE010000240.1 GCA_021811945.1 Pseudomonadota bacterium
GGCCGCTGACGTAACCCCGTCAGGACATGGTCGAGATTCGGCGGCGCGGTGCGACGGCCCGGATTTATTGGTTCTCCAAGACAAAATCTATGATCCAATGAGATTGGTTCTTGCGGCCCGGCATGGCATTTTGTGCCGATGACCGGCGCCGAAACGAAACCTCTGCGACTTGCCGCCGATTTTCCTGCTGCGACGCGCCAGGATTGGCGCAAGCGGGTCGACGTTGCGCTCAAGGGCGCACCGTTCGAGGGGCTCGTCGGCACCACCTATGACGGTCTGCGCATCGAGCCGCTTGCCGCGTGCCGCCGCGACGCGCAAGCGATCGCCGCACGCCCCGGCGCCAGGTCTTGGCAAGGGTCTTGGCAAGTGATGGCGCGAATCGATCACCCTGATCCAGCCATTAGCAACGAGGCAGCACGGGAAGAGCTCAGCAGCGGCGCCGGCGGCCTTTCACTCATATTTGCGGGAGCGGTGGGCAGTCACGCCTTTGGCCTGCCGGCAAACGAGGACGCCGTCGCTCGTGCGCTCGAGGGCATCGACTTCGGCGACGATGTTGCCGTGGAGCTCGATCTGTCAGCGCACGCCGAGGCGGTCATCGACGCGGCGCTGGTCAAAGGAATCGCCAAGGGAATCGCCAAGGGAATCGCCAAGCGAATCGCTTCGTTGCCGCGGGGCCCACACCTTCGTCTTGGACACGATCCGCTCGGCGCCGCGGCGCTCGCCGGCGACGGCTCGGCGCGCGGATGGCGCGAAGCGGCGCCGCATTTTGGCCGGCGGCTGGCGGCGCTGGCACGCGACGGCTTCATCGGCCGGCTCGCCGCTGCAGACGGACGCGTGATCCATGACGCGGGCGGCTCCGAGGCGCAGGAATTGGCGTTCGCCCTCGCCGTCGCGCTGTCCTACTTGCGGGCGCTTGAGAGCGCGGGCATTGCGCTTGAAGCTGCCCGGCGCATGATCTTTTTTCGCCTTGCTGCCGACGCCGACCAGTTTCTCACCATCGCCAAATTTCGCGCCCTACGCGTATTGTGGAGACAGGTTGAAGCGGTTTGCGCGCTTGAGGCGGAGCCGACGTTCGTTTCGGCGGAAACGGCATGGCGCATGATGGCGCAGCGCGATCCGCACGTGAACATTTTGCGCACGACCATCGCCGTTGCCGCCGCCGCGCTCGGCGGCGCCGATGCGATCGGCGTATTGCCGTTCACCGCCGCCTGCAGTCTGCCCGACCGCTTCGCGCGCCGCATCGCGCGCAATACCCAGCTCATCCTTCTTGCGGAATCCCGGCTCGACAAGGTTGGCGATCCGGCGGCGGGCTCCGGCTCCGTCGAAGATTTGACGGACAAGCTCAGCCGAACGGCATGGGCCTTGTTCCGCGAAATCGAGGCGGCCGGAGGTGCCGCCGCGGCGCTCGACAGCGGTCTGATCCAGGACAAAGTTGCTGCGGTGCGCGCCAAGCGTGCCGCGGCGGTGGCGCGGCGCCGGGATGTGCTCACAGGCGTGAGCGTCTTCCCCAACCTCTTGGAGGCCGACGTGGCCAGGGTTCTCCCCCCCGCAACGCGGCAGGAGGGTTTCGCGGCGCTGGCGCCGATCCGCCTTGCCGAATCGTTCGAGGCTCTGCGCGATGCTTCCGACCGGGCGCTGGCGGCAACCGGCGCGCGACCGAAAGTCTTTCTCGCTGCTCTCGGCACGCAAGCCGAATCCGCGGCGCGGGCGAGCTTTGCCGGAAGTCTTTTCGAAGCCGGCGGCATCGAGGCCGTAACCGGCGATGGCGACAGCCCCGCCGCGCTGGCGCAAGCTTACCGAGCCTCGGACCTCGCTCTCGTCTGCATATGTTCCTCCGACAAAGTCTACGCGCGGGAAGCGGTCGTAACGGCCCAGGCGTTGAAGGCGGCCGGAGCGCGCTACATCTTTCTCGCTGGAAGGCCGCGCGATGAGGAGGCCGCCGCATTGCAGGCCGCCGGCGTATTGTCGTTCATTTACGAGGGTTGTGACGCCCTGGCGACGCTGCGCGGCGCCTACGATATGCTTGGTATCGCGATCGGGTGAAGGGTATCGCGATCAGGTGAAGAGATGAGCAGAATCCCGGATTTCGCGCAGGTCGAATTCGCCGAAGCCGTTGCTGCGGGCGCCGCGCCGGTTGCCTCGGCCGCCCCTTGGCGCACGCCGGAAGGCATCGCGGTCAAGAGCGTCTACGGCGCCGAGGACCTCAAGGACATCGACTGTCTCGACACCTATCCGGGCATCGCGCCGTTCCTACGCGGCCCTTATCCGACCATGTACGTCACTCAGCCGTGGACGATCCGGCAATATGCCGGCTTCTCCTCGGCCGAGGATTCCAACGCCTTCTACCGCCGCAATCTTGCCGCCGGGCAGAAAGGACTTTCGATCGCCTTCGATCTAGCCACCCACCGCGGTTATGACAGCGATCACCCGCGCGTGGCCGGCGATGTCGGCATGGCGGGCGTGGCAATCGACTCGATCTACGACATGCGCACGCTGTTTGACGGCATCCCTCTCGACCGGATGTCGGTGTCGATGACCATGAACGGCGCGGTACTGCCGGTGCTGGCGCTCTACATCGTCGCGGCCGAGGAGCAGGGCGTACCGCCGGAAAAACTCGCCGGTACCATCCAGAACGACATTCTCAAAGAATTCATGGTGCGCAACACCTACATCTACCCGCCGCAACCGTCGCTGCGCATCATTTCCGATATTTTTGCCCACACCTCGGCGCATATGCCGAAGTTCAACTCGATCTCGATCTCCGGCTATCACATGCAGGAAGCGGGAGCGACCGCCGACCTCGAACTCGCCTACACGCTTGCCGACGGCGTCGAATATGTGCGCGCCGGCCTTGCCGCCGGTCTTGCCGTCGACCGCTTCGCGCCGCGGCTATCCTTCTTCTTCGGCATCGGCATGAATTTTTTCATGGAGATCGCCAAGCTGCGCGCGGCGCGGGCGCTGTGGGCGAAGCTGATGAAGGAGTTCGATCCGAAGGATGCGCGCTCGCTGTCGCTGCGCACCCATTGCCAGACCTCGGGCTGGTCGCTTGCGGCGCAGGACGTGTTCAATAACGTGGTGCGCACCGCGATCGAAGCGATGGCGGCGACGCAGGGCGGAACACAATCGCTGCACACCAACGCGCTCGACGAGGCGCTTGCCCTGCCGACCGACTTTTCCGCGCGCATCGCCCGCAATACGCAGATCGTGCTGCAGCGCGAGAGCGGCATTACCCGGATGATCGATCCCTGGGGCGGCTCGTTCTATGTCGAACGGCTGACCTGCGATCTCGCCGCTCGGGCCTGGCGGCATATCGAGGAAGTTGAGAACATTGGCGGCATGGCGCGCGCCATCGAGGCGGGCCTGCCAAAACTGCGCATCGAGGAAGCTGCGGCGCGTACCCAGGCGCGCATCGATTCCAGCGCCCAGGCGGCGATCGGCGTCAATAAATTCAGGCCGCGCGGCGAGGCGCCGATCGAGATTCTCAAGGTCGATAACGGTGCCGTGCGGCAACTGCAGATCGAGAAGCTTAAGCGCCTCCGGCGCGAGCGCGACCCGCAAGCGGTGGCGGATGCGCTCGAAGCGCTGACGCGCACGGCCGGGGGCGGCAACGGCAATTTGTTGGCGCTTGCCGTCGATGCCGCCCGCGCCAAGGCGACTGTGGGCGAAATCTCCTTGGCGCTGGAAAGAGTTTTCGGACGCCATCACGCCGAGATCAAGACCATCTCGGGCGTCTATGGGCGGGAGGCTGGCATGTCCGACGCCGTCGAACGGGTGCGCAAGCGCGTCGAAGAATTCGAGGAGAACGAAGGCCGCCGCCCGCGCCTGCTGGTGGCGAAGATCGGCCAGGATGGCCACGACCGCGGGCAGAAGGTGATCGCCACGGCCTTCGCCGATCTCGGCTTCGACGTCGATATCGGCCCGTTGTTCGCGACACCCGAGGAAGCCGCGCGGCAGGCGGTGGAGAACGACGTGCACATCCTCGGCGTCTCCTCGCTCGCCGGCGCGCATCTGACGCTGGTGCCAGAGCTCAAGGCCGAGCTTGAGCGCCAGGGCCGGCCGGACATTATGATCGTGGTCGGCGGCGTGGTGCCGCCGCAGGACTACGACGCGCTTCATGCCGCCGGCGCCGAGGCGATCTTCCCGCCCGGCACGGTGATCGCCGAAGCCGCCGAGAACTTATTGGATGTGCTCAACAAGCGGCTTGGGCATGCGAAGGCGGCGGCGGAGTAGCAACATTCCAATATGACCCGCGAGGAGATCGTCGCCAAGCTCAAGGAAGCGGCTCCGGCGCTGCGCGCCGAGGGCGTGACCCGGCTCGCCATCTTCGGCTCGCGCGCCCGCGGCGACGCGCGCGAGGACAGCGATCTCGACGTGCTGATCGACGTCGATCCGAGGGCCGATCTCCAAGGCCTCGCGTTGTTCGGCGTCATCGGCGACGTCAAGCGCACCATCGAAGCCGCGACCGGCATCCCGACCCAGGCGGAAATGCGGCGATGGATCGAGCCGCGATTTGCCGAGCGCATCGCCGACGATCTCATCGAAATCTTTTGACCATGCCCCCCACGGCAGCCGACCGATTAGTGCATATCCTCGCCGCTATAGAAACGATTCAGCGCGCACTGGCGAATAAGCAACTCGAGGACCTAACGGGCGATCTCATGTTGCGACTGGCGGTCGAACGCTCCTTTGAAATCATCTGTGAGGCATCGCGCCGCGTTCCCGACAAACTGAAAACACAATCCCCCGACATTGACTGGCGGGCTATGGTCGATTTTGGCAACGAATTACGTCATGCGTATCATCGTGTCGACCCGACCATATTGTGGAAAATCGCGCATCACGACCTGCCGCCGCTGAAAGCCTTTGCCGAGCGGGTCATCCGCGAATCCGAGCAATGAGCCGCAAGGTGGCTTTGATCGGAATCAATGCCGAGAACATGGGTTGGCATCGATGATGCGCGCCGCAAGTGCCGCTGCCGGCGCGCCTAATCGGTGCTCAGGAGTTCGACGTGACCAAGCTCGCAATCCCCCATGACGCGCTCGTCTTCATCGGCGACGGCCGCAAGGCGCTGTTTCTGCGCAACGCCGGTGACGAAAAATTCCCCAACCTGAAGACCGAGCGGGTTTTCGCCGAGGAAAATCCGCCGACCCACGAGCAGGGCGCCGACCGGCCGGGCGTCGCCTTTGCCCATGCGGGGTCGCATCGCCGGGTCAGCATGGAGCAGACCGACTGGCATCAGCTCGAAGAGCACCGCTTCGTCGAGCGGGTTGCGGCGGCGCTGGAAGAAGTGGTGCGCAAGGGCAGCGTGCCCGGGCTGGTCATCGTCGCGCCGCCGCGCACGCTCGCCGATCTCAGGCGCGCTTTCCACCCCGACGTGCAAAACAAGATCGTCGCCGAAGTCGGCAAGGATTTGACCAAGCATCCGGTGGCGGAAATCGAGACGCATCTGCTCGGCTGAAAATCTCGCTTGCGTCCGGCTCGGAACCGGGGCAACCGCGCCGGGTTGGCCGCGGAGGTCTGAGATGGACCGCGGAGCGCAGAGTGAGATTCGCTTGCTAATCCGAAGTTACCGCGAGTTTTTCAGCTAACCCGCATTTCTCACACTGCAGTTTTGTAGTCCGAGAGATCGGCGCCGGGAAGCGTTTTGGCGGCCTCGGGCTGGGGTTTGGGCGAGCGGGTTGTCCGTGGATGCACGCCAAACGAGTCTTGGGTCCGCGCTCGCACGGGGGACGGGCGCAAGCGGGCGCGCCAAAGGATCGATGGCGCCGAGGATCACCATGTCGGCAGGAGGTGCAGGAGATCAACTGGTATCGGCAGCCGCGGCAAGAGCGCTGTGGGCAGAGGCAAAGACAGCCTTGTAGGGACAGCCCGACGCCAGGGCGAATTTGATGCGGCGCACGCTGACGGTGACAAGCGCGCCGATCTTGAACAGCTTGCGGCGGATGGTGCCGCAACTGGCGTCGGCCAAGTCGGTCGCCTGTAGGGCAATGCGGCGCAGGCTTTCGATGAGGATATAGGCCATCGAGGCAAACCACAGCCGCAGCTGGTTGGCCTTCATCGTCGCCGTGGAGGTACGGTCGGCGAACAGGTCCATCTGGCATTCCTTGATGCGGTTCTCCATCTCGCCACGCGCGCAGTAGACCTCCTCGTAGAGATGCCGCGCGTCGCCGTCGTCGCTCGTCTGCGAGGTGACAACAAAACGCGGATTGGCTTCGCCTTTCGTCCATTCGGCCTTGGCGATGACACGCCGGCGGCGGCTCCAGCTTTTGCGCGTCGACCAGATCAACTCCTTGAAGCGGCGCGCCGCCTCGCCGGTGCTCTGGCTTTCCTCGCGCGCCGCCACCAGCTCGGCGCCGATCGTTCGGGTGAGACGCACATTCCGCGCCAGCCCAAAGATGAAGTCGACGCCGGTGGCCTCGCACCAGGCCATCAGCGCCTCACGCGCAAAGCCGGAGTCGGCGCGCAAAATGATGCGCGTTTGCGGCCAGCGGGTGCGGATTTGCCCAATGATGCGGGCAACCTCCTCCACCGCGCCGGCCGAAGCATCAATGTTCGACGGCCGCAGCTTCGCCGCCAGCAACTGCTTGCCGCAGAAGATGTACAGCGGCAGATAGCAGTAGCAGTCGTAGTAGCCGTGGAAGAACCGCCCCTCCTGATGACCATGCAGCGGGTCATCGGTGGCATCGAGATCGAGGATGATCTCCGCGGGGGCGACTTTGTGCGCTTCCAAAAACAACGTCACCAACAGAGTCTCAATCGCCGCCGTATCATGGGCGATCTTGTGATAGCGCGTCGCCATCTCCCGGCTCAATTCAAGACGGTTGAGCGTCGATTTGCCGGCCACCGGCGCACAGTCCTCGCGGCGCGCTTTCAGCTTGCCAGCCAGCACATGCAGCGCCGGATCATGCCGCAGCTCGTCGTGATCGTTGAGATCCTCATAGCCGAGCGCAATCCCAAACACCCGCTGGCCAAGCAGCGTCGCAACCCGATGCTCGATCAGATCCGGCCGGCGGCGATCGATGAAGCACTGCGCAAACCGCTCGACCAGGCGCAGCGCTCGATCCGTCGCTCCCAACAGCAATGCGCCGGCGTCCGAGGTGATCGTGCCCCCGTCGAAGCCGGCCACCACCGTGCGCCGTTCCACGGCTACAAAATCAAACAGTTCTGCGCTACACTCTGTCGGCATCGGGGCACTCCTCGAATCAGGGAGAAGTCGTTGCGTCACAACTACTTT
>JAKAPE010000241.1 GCA_021811945.1 Pseudomonadota bacterium
GCGGGCGACGAGATCGGCACCTACCTCATAATGACTTTGGCGGATCATCGGCCCGAGCGCGGCGCGGATTTTGGTGCGGGCGGCGCCGAGTTCAATCATCGTCGCCACCGTCGCCTCGATGACGCCTGCCAGAGCCCCGCGCCAGCCGGCATGGGCGGCGCCGATGACGCCCGCTTGCGCTTCGGCAAGGAGGATCGGCCCGCAATCCGCCGTCGTCACGCCGACGGCGAGGCCGCGGACGCGGGTGACGATGGCGTCGGCGCGCGGACGATCATCGGCGGTCCACGGCGCTTCGGCGACCGCCACAACTGCCGAATGGATTTGATAGGCAGTGAGAAAACGCTCCGGCTCGACTGCGAGTGCCGCGGCCATGCGCGCGCGGTTCTCGGCGACCGCTGCGGGGCTGTCGCGGGAGCCGATGCCGCCATTGAGGGTGGCATAAAGGCCGTCGGAAACACCGCCTCGCCGGGTAAAGAAGGCATGGCGAACGCCACGGAGCGCGAGTCCTTCCGCCTTTATCATCATTGCGGCGCCGCGAAGCCTGGAAGCGGACCAAGTTTGGGATCGACAATGGCCAGAGCCTTGAACAGATCGCCCATGCCCCGCGCCTCGCGCGCGGTCAGGCACGACAGCGCCGAATCGATCTCGGCTGCCTTGCCGGCGGGTGCCCTCGCCTTGAGCGCGGCCGCCCGTTCGCGGATGCCGAGATTGAAGAGGAAATCGCGCTGCGTCACCGGGCCATGGCTCTTTGCGCCCATGCACTCGGCGCTGAGCGCCAAAGTCTCAAAGTCGACGTGGGCGGTCAGATCCACTTCGCCCGGTCGTTGCAACGGTTGCGCAAAGGATTGGCCCGCGACTGCCTGCAACGTGTCGCCCAATCCGCAGCGGCTATGGCCATAATCGAGTATCAACGCTGCGCCGTTGGCGCGCACGCGTCTTCCGATCTCAAGCGCGAGGGCGTCGGAGCGCCATTCGAAGATCGCGCCTTCCGGCGCCTGGCGCAATGCGCGCGGCAAGGCAGTGGCGAAGAACGGCAGCGAATCGCGCGCGACGCCGAAGGCGAGATTGCCGTCAGGCCCGATCTCAACGACGCGCTCGTGCCAGCCGTCGGTCTGCTTGACGGCCTGATGCACCGGCAAGGCATCGACGAACTCGTTGGCGATGATGATGACGGGACCGCCCGGCACCTCGTCGAGCGCGGGGTGCCACCAGATCGGCAAGTCGAGGTCTCCCAGCCGCTGCTGCTGCAGAAGCTGCAATATCGGGCTGATCTCGACCAGGTGCAGGACGATCGCGGGGCAAAAATCTTTGACGACTTTTGCCGCTCGCAAAGCGTCGCTCATCAATGTCCCGCGGCCGGGTCCGAGCTCGACGACGCGCACGTTTTCGGGCGCGCCCATCTGCTGCCAGACCGACGCCATCCATAGACCAATCAGTTCGCCGAACATCTGGCTGATTTCGGGGGCGGTAATGAAATCGCCGCCGGCGCCCAGCGGATCGCGCGTAACGTAATAGCCGTATTGCGGATGGCTGAGAGCGAGCCGCATGTATTCGGCGACCGGCATCGGCCCGGCGACGGCGATGAGCCGCCGGATCTCGCTCTCCAGCGGCGAACGCGCGTCAGCCATGTTTGACCGGCTCGCGGCTCAAGACGAAAACGAGCACGCCCACGCCGGCCAGTATCACCGGTATGCTGAGCAGCATGCCCATCGTCAGTCCTCCCCATAAAAAGCCGAGCTGAACGTCGGGCTCGCGGAAGAATTCGCAGGTGATGCGCGCGACGCCATAACCGAGTGCAAAGGTTCCGGCGACCAGCCCGGGCCGCTTGAGCGCCCCGGCCCGCACCAGAATGCCCAGCACAGCCAACAGCACCAGGCCTTCCAGCGTCGCCTCGTAGAGCTGGCTCGGATGGCGGGGGATCGGGCCGCCGCGGGGAAAAACCATTGCCCACGGCACCTCGCTCGGCCGGCCCCACAATTCGCCGTTGATGAAATTGGCGATCCGGCCGAGGAACAGCCCGATCGGCGCGACCGCGCAGCTAACATCGGCGAGCGACAACAGCGGCAAGGCGCGGCGCAGCGCGAATAGAATGACGGCGACGCTGACGCCGAGGAGGCCGCCGTGGAAGGACATGCCGCCGTGCCACAGCTCGAAAATTTGTAGCGGGTGCGCGGCGAAATACGGAAGATTATAGAACAGCACGTAGCCGGTACGGCCGCCCAGGATGATGCCGAGCGTGGCCCAGATGACGAAATCATCAAAATCTGCCAGTGCAAGCGGGGCCGGTCCGCCCCACAACCGCGGCGAGGTGATGATGGCGCGGGCATAAAACCAGCCGGCAACGATGCCCACCATATAGGCGAGCGCGTACCAGCGCACGGCGAGCGGCCCGATGTGGATCAGCACCGGATTGATGGCGGGAAACGTCAGGACTGGCAGAACCAGCATCGCCTTGGCTTCCTTTAAGAGGGCCTCGAACGTCCGTTTTGCATCGCGAGCGCTTCCGGCCGCCGCGTCCCCCGCGGCTGCGCCCCTTGCGGCGGTGCCGTACCATCGCCATTGTGTGCGAATATGGCAAACGGGGCTGACGCGCGGCATCCGTTATCGGACGGAGGCACTCATGGTGCAGACCACGAACCGCTTCTTCGACGAGGTTGCAAGGTTGATGAACGACGCGGCCGGAGTTGCGCAAGGCGTGCGGCGCGAGTTCGAAACGCTGTTCCGCAGCCAAGCTGAGCGCATACTGCGCGAGCTCGACGTTGTCCAGCGCGAGGAGTTCGAGGCGGTCAAGGATATGGCCCGTCTCGCCCGCGAAGAGAACGAGGCCCTCAAGCAGCGTGTCGCCGCGCTCGAACAAAAGCTTGCCGCGGCCAATCCGCCAGTCGGGTCTGCGGGCGCGCCCCCGGCGGAAGGAGCTCCCGGCGGCATCCTCTGATGGGCAAATGAGACTGCAAATGAGATCGCGACCCTTCGTGGACCCTTCGGCGGCTTCCTTGTTTTTCCTGACCTGCACCGCTATAAGCCGGCAGCCGGCAACGGAATAGAAAATCGCCGGATTTCCGCGCGCCGCGGCGCCGAAGCGCGGTTCGAGGCGGAGAATTCCGTTTGCACCCGCAGGCTGGCCCGCTTTTTTGCACGACAGGCTGAAGAGGCCGAAGACGAGGAAGTTGTCATGGCGACCGTTAACGTGATCAAGGCCGCGGTGCGCCAGCGCGCCGGCAAGGGTGCTGCCCGCTCGGTGCGCCGCGCCGGCCGCGTTCCAGGCATCATCTATGGCGATGGCAAGCCGCCGCTGCCGATCTCGCTCGACTACAGTGAGCTGCACCAGCGCATCTATGCTGGGCATTTTCTGACCACAGTTCATGACATCGAGATCGACGGCACGAAGCACCGCGTCATTCCGCGCGATTTCCAGCTCGACGCCGTCCGGGATCTGCCGCTGCATGTGGATTTCATGCGTCTCGGCGAAGGCGCCACGATCCGCGTCAGCATCCCGATCCGGGTCAAGAACGCCGACCAGGCGCCGGGCGTCAAACGCGGCGGCACGGTCTCGATCGTCACCCACGCGGTCGAGGTGCGCTGCCAAGCCGACGCCATTCCGAGCGCCATCGAGGTCGACGTGAGCGGGCTTGAGATCAACCACTCCAAGCATCTGAGCGACATCGCGCTGCCGCCCGGGGTGCGCGCCATGGTGGGCCGAGATGTTACGCTCGTGACCGTCGTGCCGCCGTCGGGCTATGCGGAAGAGATGAAGGCCGCTGCGGCCGCTGCGGCCGCCGCCGCCGCGGCTGCGCCGGCCGAAGGGGCCGCGCCTGCCGCAGGCGCCGCCGCGGCGCCCGGCGGCGGTACGGCCGCTCCGGCCCCGGGTGCGGCGGAGAAGAAGTGAGGGTTTTTCCGCGCGGGACGAAGGCCGATGCGGCTCCTGGTCGGACTGGGAAATCCAGGAGCGCGCTTTTCCGGTAATCGCCACAATATCGGCTTCATGGCGCTCCAGGCGATCGCGCGACGCCACGGCATCGGACCGTGGCGCCGGCGCTTCCAGGGCGTTGCCTGCGAGGGATCAGTTGGCGGCGCGCGCGCGCTCTTGCTGCTGCCCGGGACTTACATGAACGAATCCGGCCGCGCCGTCGCCGAGGCTGCGCGCTTCTACAAGCTGCCGCTTGCCGACATCACCGTCTTCCATGACGAGATCGACCTGCCGCCCGGCAAGGTCCGGGTCAAAGTCGGCGGTGGCGTCGCCGGCCACAATGGGCTGCGCTCGATTACCGCCCACATCGGCAACGGCTACCGGCGCGTGCGCATCGGCGTCGGTCATCCCGGCGCCAAGGAATTGGTCTACGCCTACGTGCTGAGCGACTTCGGCAAGGCCGAGCGAATCTGGGTCGACGCGCTTACCGCCATTCTCGCCGACAACATCGACCTCCTCCTGCGCGGCCAGGACGCGAGCTTTCAGAACAAGGTCCATTTGGCCATGGTCGCCAAGGGATTTGGCGAAGCCGCGCAGGGCGATGACGCTTCCGCCTAGCTTGACACGAGGACACGGAAACACGATATCCGTGTGATGAAGAACGTGACCATTACTCTGGACGAGAAAGTCGCGGCGTGGGCGCGTGTCCAAGCGGCCAAGGAAGGCAAGAGTTTATCGCGCTTCGTAAGCGAGATGCTTGCGGAACGCAGCGGCCAGGCGACGAGCCAGCGCGACGCCTTGGAAAAGTTTCTGGCTGCGCCGGACTTCCCCGGTGTAGCTGCCGATCTTCCAACTCGCGAGGAGCTTTATGCCGAACGGCTGTTTCATCGATACGAACGTGCTCCTCTATGCAAAGGACCCCAAAACTCCGTCCAAACGCGAAAGGGCGCGCGAGTGGCTAAGCATGCTCGCAAATGAGAACCGCGTTGTCATCAGTCCACAGGTGCTCAATGAATTTGCACACAACATCATTAGGAAGTTTCCACATGTCACCCTTGACGAATTGCAGCAGAATATTGAGGCAATGCGCCGGTGGCGCATGGCGCCGATCACCGATGATACAACGTTGCATGCATTGGCGATTTTCCGGCGTTTTCGTTTCTCGTTCTATGACTGCGCTTTGCTCGCGACTGCGATGGACCTTGGATGCGAAATATTCTTGTCTGAAGACTTGAACCACGATCAGCGGCTCGGCCGGCTGAGGATCGTCAATCCTTTCACCGTGGCGCCGAGCGTCTTTCTCAAACAAGCGCGACCGTAGAATGGGCTTCAAATGCGGCATCGTCGGCCTGCCGAACGTCGGCAAGTCGACCCTCTTCAACGCGTTGACCGAAACCGCGGCGGCGCAGGCGGCGAACTATCCGTTCTGCACGATCGAGCCGAATGTCGGCGAGGTCGCGGTACCGGACCCGCGACTCGATATGCTCGCCGCGCTGGCGAAATCAGCCGCGATCGTGCCGACCCGGCTCACCTTCGTCGATATCGCCGGGCTGGTGCGCGGCGCTTCGCAGGGCGAAGGGCTGGGCAACCAGTTTCTGGCCCATATCCGCGAAGTCGACGCCGTCGCACACGTCGTGCGCTGCTTCGAGGATACCGACGTGACGCACGTCGAAGGCCGCATCGATCCCATCGCCGACATCGAGACGGTCGAGACCGAGCTGATGCTCGCGGACCTCGAAAGCCTGGAGCGGCGCGTCGATGCTCTGACCAAAAAAGCGAAGGGCGGCGACAGGGAAGCGAAGGGGACGCTGGAGCTGGTCCACCGCGCGCTTGCGCTGTTGCGCGACGGCAAGCCCGCCCGCCTCACCGAGCGCAAGGTCGAGGAGGAGCGTACTTTTCACATGCTCGGGCTCCTGACCGCGCTCCCTGTACTCTATGTCTGCAATGTCGATGAGGCGTCGGCGGCAAGCGGCAATGCCTTTTCACAAAAGGTCGGAGATCGCGCCAAAGCGCAAGGCGCTGCCGCGATCGTCATTTCCGCCAAGATCGAAGCCGAGATCGCGGTGCTCTCGCGCGAGGAGCGCACCGATTATCTCGATGCGCTCGGCCTTAAAGAGGCCGGGCTCGACCGGCTGATCGGCGCTGGCTATGCGCTCCTCGATCTCGTCACCTTCTTAACCGCCGGGCCGAAGGAGGCGCGCGCCTGGACGGTCAAGCGCGGCACCAAGGCGCCGCAGGCCGCCGGCGTCATCCACAGCGATTTCGAGCGTGGCTTTGTTCGCGCCGAGACGATCGCCTACGAAGACTACGTCGCCTGCGGCGGTGAGGCCGGCGCCCGCGACGCCGGCAAGATGCGGCTCGAAGGCAAGGACTACGTCGTGCAGGACGGCGACGTCATGCATTTCCGCTTCGCGAATTGAACGCCGGAAAAAGAGCAATCAGGAAACGGGTCTCCGAAATGGAAGGCGCGTTGCCGCATTGCCGTCTCCGGCGTTCGACTTCCGATTCCGGCGAGCCTTCCGACTACCTCAAACCCGATCCCTGATTCCTGATCGCGCCGAGATGCTCGTTGATGCGGAACACGATGAGCACGAGCTCGGCGAGGATGCGCGCTGCGACAATGCCCATGACGGCGCCGAGCAGGCTGACGATAAGAAAGATCATGCCGACAAACGGGTTGAACGCCATGGTGGAGAGCGAAGAGACCGCGCCGGCGGCACCGAGCAGAATAGAGATGACAACAGCGAGCCAGTAGAACACCTTGATCACCGTGGGCGTTACGAACCGCTCCCACTGGAACAGGTCGCCGATGCCAAACATGCTCGCTCCTCCGGCGTCGAATGAACCCCTCGCGCCGCAAGCGCTGACGGCGCGCTCCAGAATCCCGTTGCAGACTGCACTGCGCTCCCGTAGCGGTCAATCTGGACGGTACGATGCCGGAGTGTGGCGTTGCGGCCGAACAAGCCTGTCGAATTTTCGGCAGCGGAACACGGTCTTGTAGCACGGTCTTGGCCTTGCCCGAATCGTCGAACCCTTCACGCTGGTGATCGACCCCAACACCGGCATTGCCGTGCAAGCGCTGCCACGGTGAGGCGCGGGTGCAGGGACGAACGCAGGCAGATTACGCTTTCGGCTTCCACCGGGCAGGGTACTATATGCGCCGATGCGATTGCAGGAGCGCGGTCATGATGTTGCCCATGGCGCTGGCCCTTGGCACCCGTCTTTTTCTGCTGCCGATTGCCGACGCCGTCCCCCATCTCAACGTCGAGCAGGTCTGCACCGGCATCGCGAAACAGGGCGGAGATCGG
>JAKAPE010000242.1 GCA_021811945.1 Pseudomonadota bacterium
TACGTCAAACGCATTGCCAATCGCAATTCGCCGCCGGCCATTTTGCTGCGCGAAAGCTACCGCGACGGCGACAAGATCAAGAAACGAACACTTGCCAATCTATCGAATTACGGTGACAGAATTACGGAATTACGGTGACAGTGCATTTATTTGATAGACCGAAGCAGAGACGCAGTTAAGTGCACTGTCACCGTAATTTCGTAATTTCGTAATTTGTAATTTCGCGTAATTTCCGCGATTGCCGCCATCAGGGTCGGCCGATCGCCGGTCTGCGTAGAAACCGCAATGTCGTAACGGCGCCACAATCTGCCGATCAACGCCGCCGCCTCTGCAAGTCCCGGCTTTTCCGGCGTGGCGATGACACGGTCGAGGTCGGGATTGCCCGCGAGAATGGCTTCGGTGCCGGCAAACACCAGCATATCCACGCGGGCGTTGGTAATGCCCTGCCGCAGAGCGCGCACCAGCGGCGTCGTCAGCAAGACATCGCCCAGCCGCCGCAGCGTGATGACCAGCACGCGCGGTCGCGCCGAAAATTGATGCGCGTCAAGCACGATTCCCCTCTCCGGAGGCCATCAACGCGAGGCGGCTACTTCGGCCCATGCCGTGGGCGTCAGCGCTCTCGCAGCGCCTCCTGCTTGAACTTGAGCAGCGGAGAGAGGAGGTAGCCGATGATGCGTCGGGATCCGGTCTTGATCTCAACGGTCACGGCCATCCCGGGAGCGAGATTCACGAGCTTGCCGTCGACGGCCATCTGCGTGGAATTAAGCGAAACGTATGCGACGTAGGCGGGCTCCTGATGGGTCGGCTGATTTTTCTGTCCGCCTTCGATTTGTTCGTTTGTTTCCTGCGACGGCGGGGCCTCGTCGCGGGTGACGGAGTCGGCGGAAACGGTCAACACCTTCCCTTCAAGCAGCCCGTACTTGTTGAAATCGAAGGTATCGACCTTGGTCTTCGCCTGTTGCCCCGCGTGGACGAATCCGATGTCGCGGTTGCGCACGACGGCCTGGATTTCAAGATGAGCGTCGAGCGGCACCACGGTAAGAAGGCGCTGCGCCGGCGTGACGACGGCGCCCACGGTGTGAACCGCCAGTTGCTGGACCGTGCCGTCCACCGGCGCGGTGAGGCGCTGCAGCGCCGCGCGGCGTCGGGCCTTGATCAGCTCCTCCTGCAATCCATGCGCCTTCTGCTCGGCCTTGACGAGGTCGTCAAGCTGCTTTTGCCGGTAACTCTCCTTGGTCTGACCGTGCTCCTCGGTGATGGCGGCGAGCGCCGCCGTCGCCTGGTCATAGCGCTGCTTCTGCACTTCAAGCTCGTGCTGCGCCTCGACATAGGGCTGGAGCAGTTCAAGGTAACTCGCCTTCGAGCCGGTGGTATGCTCATAGAGCGTCTTGCGGATGTCCAGCCGCTCCTTGAGGATCGGAAGCGAGGCTTCGAGCTTGGCAACCGTCGCCGCGGTCGCATCCCGATCCGCCGCCTTCTCCTCGCGTTGACGGTCGAGGACGGCGAGCTTTTCGGCCTCTTCGGTGTCTTGTTCAACGAGCAGCCTGCGCTCGTCTGCCACGAGGTCTGCCGGAGCGTGGGGCGGCGGCGAGAAATGCGCAAGAGCGTCGCCGGAGCTGAGCAGGGCCTGAAGCCTTGCGGCATCAAGCTGGGCGGCGATGAGGTCGCTCCTGATCCGCGCGACGTCCGCCTCGCTCATGGTCGGGTCAAGCTCGATCAGAAGTTGTCCGGCGTTGACGACCTCGCCATCGCGGACGTGGATGGCGCGAACCACCCCGGTCTCGAAGGGCTGGATGACCTTGATCTGTCCGACGGGGATGATTTTCCCTCTCGCCGTGGCGACGATGTCGAGCCGGCCCAAGGAGGCCCAGACGAGCGCGAGGGCGAACAGGGCCATGATAACGTAGGCGATGGCGCGGCCGATCGGCGAGGGCGGCGTTTCCACGATCTCCAGCGCCGCCGGCAGGAACGCGAACTCGTCGCGATTCCGACGGTCCTTAGCCTGAGGAAAGGCGACAATCTTGTTAATGGATTTCATGGATGCCTGCCTGCAGCCGGTAGAGCGTGGCGTAGCGGCCGCCGGTTCGTATCAGTTCCTCATGCGAGCCATCTTCGGCGATGCGCCCACGATCGATGGTAATGATGCGGTCGGCACGGCGCACCGTGGAGAGGCGGTGCGCAATAATCACAAGCGTGCGCCCGCTGGCGATCTCGCTCATGTTGTCCTGGATGGCGCGCTCACTCTCGTAATCGAGCGCACTGGTGGCCTCGTCGAAGATCAGAATGCGCGGATCGGTAATAAGCGCACGGGCAATGGCGATGCGCTGCCGTTGACCGCCGGAGATGCTGTCGCCGCGCTCACCGACGATGGTGTCGTAGCCTTCGGGCATTTCGAGGACGAACTCGTGCGCTCCGGCGAGCTTTGCCGCCGCGATGATGCGCTCGATGGGAAATGCCGGATCGGCGAGCGCGATGTTGTCGCGGACCGAGCGATTGAACAGCATGTTGTCCTGCAGAACGACGCCGGTCTGCCGCCGCAGCCACGCCGGATCGACCATCGCAAGATCGACGCCGTCAACGAGCACCCGGCCGCTCTCGGGCACATAAAGGCGCTGAATGAGCTTGGCGATGGTGCTCTTGCCGGAGCCGGACGGACCGACGATGCCCAGCGTCTGGCCGGCCGGCACATTGAAGGTGATGTCATGCAGCACCTCCGCGGCGTCGAGGCGATACCGGAAATTAACGCGCTCGAAGGTGATGTTGCCCCGCATCGGCGGCGGCGCGGCGCGGGACGGATTGTAGATCGGCTCGGCGGGAGTGTTGAGGATGTCGCCGAGCCGCTCGACCGACAGCCGGGCCTGGTGAAAATCCTGATAGATCTGCGCGAGTCGCAGCACCGGAGCGCTTACGCGTCCGGCGAGGATGTTGAAGGCGACGAGCTCGCCCACCGTGAGGTTGCCGTTGATGACGAGCTTGGCGCCGAAATAGAGGATCGCAGCGATGACCATCTTGTTGACAAGCTGCACCGACTGGCTCGCGACGTTGGCGAGGCTCATCACGCGAAAGCTCGAAGTGACGTAGCCGGCCAACTGCTCTTCCCAGCGGCGCTGCATCTGCGGCTCGACCGCTGCAGCTTTGAGCGTCTCGGCGCCGGTAATGCTTTCGACCAAGAACGCCTGGTTCTCCGCGCCGCGGTAAAACTTCTCGTTGAGCCGATGGCGAAACAGCGGCGTCGCCACGGCCGAAATCACAATGTAGATCGGGAAGGAGCCGAGCACGATCAGCGTCAACAGCGGCGAATAGAGGAACATCACCGCCACGAAGACGATCGTGAAGAACAGATCGACAACAAGGGTGAGCGCCGAGCTGGTGAGAAAATTGCGGATGTTTTCCAGCTCGCGCACCCGCGCCACCGAATCGCCGACGCGGCGCGCCTGGAAATAGGCGATCGGCAGCGCCATCAGGTGGCGGAACAGGCGCGCCCCCAGCTCGACATCGATGCGGTTCGTCGTATGGGCGAACAGATAGGTGCGCAGAACCCCGAGAACGGTCTCGAACAGGCCGATGCCGACAAGCGCGACGACTAGAACATCGAGCGTGCTCAGGGTGTGATGGACGAGAACCTTGTCGACCACTACCTGGAAGACGAGCGGCGAAACGAGGGCAAACAGCTGCAGGAAAAACGAGGCAACGACGACCTCGCCGAGCAGGCGGCGATATTTGTGGAGCGCGCCGAGAAACCAGGTGACGTCGAAGCGGCGGGCAAGGTCGGCGAGCGCCGCGCGCCGGCTCATGAGGAGAAGCCGACCGTCCCACACCGCCTCGAACTCGCTCTTCGTCATCAGTGCCGGCCGCGGCGAGGCCGGCGACTGCACGAGCACCTTGTCAGCGCCGGCCTTGCCAAGCACCAGAAAGCCGCCGTCGCGCAGCGCGGCGATAGCCGGCAGCGGCGTGCGGGCGAGCCGTGACCAGGTGCCCGTTATCAGACGCGCCTTGACGCCGAATTGCCGCGCGCAGCGCAGCATCTCGGAGACGCCGAACGTCGCCTTTCCGAACTGGTGGGCGATCTGCGCCGGATCGACGGCGATGCCGTGGAAGCGCAACAGCATCACCAGCGCGGCAAGCCCCGCGTCGGTGGTCTGCTGGTCAGCTTGAGAACTCATGGGCGTCGCGCACCGCCGATCAAGTCATTCTTGCGCTCGATCTGCGTAACCCTCGCCTGCCGATACCGGCGCCGGCAACGAAGCAATTGCTATCGCGAGCAAAAGTTGCTTCGCTTGGCGTTCGCTGGAATTTCGGCACCAACGAGGCGAACAATACGGAATCCGTCGATGGCTCCGCGTCATTCCAGGTTGCTCTCTCCGAGCACCATAACCTTCAATTCCAAAGAATTATGGCTTCCGGGCGTTCGAATTGCGCCTTTCAGGCTCGTTTCGGGAACTCGTAAACCGACCCCGGCGCGCGCAGCGCGCGAGGACAGGCTGGGTAGGCCAGGAATGCCAGGCCAGGGAAGGAGTCGTCCCAATTTCGTTTAAGCCCTCTCGATCCTTTCGCCTATCTTTCGGCTAATTTTGCCCGACGGCATTCGCGCGCGCAAGCACGAAACGTTGCCGGCCGGCCGCTGCGGCTTTGGCTAAACCCGTTACTTATTTCACATATCGCCGCCTACGTTCCGCCAGATGGCCGTACCTTTGCGGTGACAATGACGTGGGGCGCAGGCCGCGCCATCCTGTGACTTCGGCTGCCGGAGAACGCGGCATTAACCCGGCATATGATGTTGCGTCAGCAACGTGCTTTGGTTTGGCGTCAAGTCGGCCGTGTTTGTCAGCAGGCTGGTGCCGGGACCAATGCTCGGAGTGACGAAGGTCGAGGCGATGGCCTGGCCCAGGAGCGCGGTGCTCGGCGTGTTTGTTCCGGCCGGGGCACCCGTATTGGCGCCGGCATTGCCGCCGTTCGCCGCGTCGGCCAGCGTCGAAGGCGGGTCGAGCCAGACGCCGCCCTGGCCGGGGAAGGTCACCGCCGCGTCGACAACCGAGCCGCCCTGGAAATTGCCGGTGGCAAACAGCGCCTGCTGCGCGGAAGTCGGCAACGCCGAGGTGCTGTCGTACTTCGTCCAGCCCACGCCCTCCTGGTACTCATACACACCGGAATTCTGGAAATAGGCGAGCAGCTCGTTCTGCCCGTTGCCGTTGAGGTCAACCGCGGCAAGGCCGGATGCCTTCCCCTGGTCGATGCGCTGCCAGCCTTGGCTCTCGCTCCAGATGTAGGTGCCGTAGCCGGGGAAATAGGCGGCCATGTCGCTCTGATTGTTGTTGCCGCCGGCGGTGCCAAGGAAATCGCCCGCCGTCAGTTGCGTCGGCGTGCCGCCGTCGATCTTCTGCCAGCCGGTTCCACTCGACCAAGTATAGGTGCCGTAGCCGGCAAACACCCCGGCAAGCTGATCCTTGCCCAGCCCTTTGAAGTCACCCGACGCCAGATACGCCGGCACCCCGCCGTCGATCTTCTGCCAGCCGGTTCCGCTCGACCAGGTATAGGTGCCGTAGCCGGCGAACACGCCGGCCAACTGGTCGCTGCCGCCGCCGTTGTAGTTGCCGGCGGTCAACACGCTCGGGGTGCCGCCGTCGATCTTCTGCCAGCCGCCGCCGGTCGAGTAGGTGTAGGTGCCGTAGCCGGGGAAGACGCCGACCAGCTGGTCGTGACCGAGATTGGAGAAGTCGCCGGCGGCCATCAGCGAAGGCACGCCGCCGTCGATCTTCTGGAAGCCGCCGGCCGCCGTGTAGCTGTAGGTGCCGTAGCCGGCATAGGAGACCACAAGCTGCGCCGTGCCCGAGCCGCTAAAGTCGCCGCCAATCATCGCCACCGGCGACCCGCCGTCGATCTTGTTCCAGACGTTGGTCGGCGCGTGGGCCGACATTGTCACGTCGGTACCGGTCGCGCCGTCGGAGGCAAGGCTGAATAGGTCGGTGCCGAAACTCTGCGACGGATCGAGCTTAAGGTCGTAGGTGCTGCCGCCCTCGGTGACCGCCAGCACATTGCCCGAAGTGAGAACCGCCGAACCGCCGGATCTGAAGGTGACACTCGCGAGATCGATGGTGTCGCCGGGCGCAAAGCCGCTGATCGTGTTCGACGGCATGCCGCCAGGAGTCGCGGCGTCGATGCGCAGCGTGCCCGAGCCGGCGCCGAAGGTGATGGCGCCGCTGACGATACTGCCGGACGCAAGCTCCACCGTGCCGCCGTCGATGACCGGCGCCGAGGTAATGCCGCCAGACTCCACGAGTTCGGTGCCGCCGCTTGCCACCGTGTCGGCAGCGCTGCCGCCGGATTCGACGATCTGCAAGCCGCCGGCGAAGATGGTGGCGCCGCTCGCCAAGCCATAATCGAGCTGCTCGCCGCCGGAGACGAGAGCGCCGTCGTCGGTGCCGCCGGTAGAGACGATTTCCGAGCCGCCGGAATAGATCGTGGTCGGATCGGCGAGGCCGCCGGAGGAGACGAAGAGCGTGCCGCCGCTGGAGACGGTTGTGTTGCTGGCGGTGCCGCCCAATTCCACCACGTCCGAGCCGCCGGCGAGAACGGTCGCACCGCTCGCCAGACCGTAATCGAGCAGCGCGCCGCCGCTGTACACGTTCGCGGATTCATCGGTGCCGCCGCCTGAGACGGTGAGCGCGCCGCCGTTCAACACGTACGCGCTGTAATCGGTGCCGCCCGAGGAGATGGTAAGCGCGCCGCCGCTCAACACGGTCGCGCCGACGTCGGTGCCGCCGCTTGAGACCATCAGCGTGCCGCCACTCGACAGGGTCACGCCGGAACCGTAGCCGCCCGAGGAGACGGTAAGCGTGCCGCCGCTCGACACGGTCGTGCCGTAATCGTCGCCGCCCACCGAGACGGTGAGCGTGCCGTCCCGCACGGTCGCGGCGGAATCGAAGCCGCCGACAAGTTCGAGCGTGCCGCCGCTCGACACGATCGTGCTGCTCGCGGTGCCGCCGGACTCGACTACCTGCGTGCCGCCCGACGAAATTTTTGCGCCGAGATCGGTGCCGTTGACGAACTCCTGCCCGCCGCTCGACAGGATCGTGCCGCTTGCCGTGCGGCCGAGAGCGGCCAGCAGCTCAACAGCGTAGATCTCGGTGGCCGCCGTGTCA
>JAKAPE010000243.1 GCA_021811945.1 Pseudomonadota bacterium
ACCATGCCGGCATTGGTGAACATCAACGTCGGGTCGTTGCGCGGCACGAGCGGCGAGGAAGGCACCACCTCGTGCCCCTCGCGGGCGAAAAAGTCGAGAAAGTTCGACCTGATTTCGTTGACGCCGCTCATTTGCCGCAACTCTCTATCCGCGCGGACGTTTCGTGTCCAGGAAAGGGCCGATTGCAGTCGGGCCGCAAAGGATATAAGCGCTGGATTTCCCGCCGCCTCCCCTCCCCTGCAGCGAGCCGCCCATGAACGGTCAAAGCACTCCCGATCCGCGCACGTTCGCGGAGAAGCTGGGCGGGCGGTTCGTCATGACCGCGGAGGTTGCGCCTCCTCTCTCGTGCGACGCCCGGGACCTGCTGGCCAAGGCGGCGCCGCTGTCCGGCCTCGCCGATGCGGTCAACGTTACCGACGGTGCCGGCGCGCGTGCCCATATGAGCGCGCTCGCCTCCGCCTCGCTCCTCCTTGGCGCCGGCATGGAGCCCATCCTCCAGTTGACCTGCCGCGATCGCAACCGCATTGCGCTGCAGAGCGACCTGATGGGCGCAGCCGCGCTCGGTATCCGCAACCTCCTGGTGCTCACTGGCGACGACCCGAAAGCGGGCGACCAGCCGGACGCCAAACCGGTATTCGACGTCGACTCAAAGACCCTGATCGAGACCGCGCGACGCCTGCGCG
This sequence comes from Pseudomonadota bacterium, assembly GCA_021811945.1. GTDB lineage: Bacteria > Pseudomonadota > Alphaproteobacteria > Rhizobiales > Xanthobacteraceae > BOG-931. The sequence continues at coordinate 684 of JAKAPE010000243.1, forward strand.
ACGAAGGCGAGTTGCCCAACGGGCGCAAGGTAGCAGGCGAGGCCGCGTTCTTTCTTGGTGCTGCCGACATGCCGATCGATCCGCCGGGGGGCTGGCAACCGAAGCCGCTGATCGCCAAAATGGCCGCCGGCGCCCAGTTCGTGCAGACGCAGTTCTGCATGGATGCCGGCATCGTGCGCCGCTACGCCGCCGCGCTCGCGCAGGCCGGCCTGACGCAAAAACTCGCTATCCTCATCGGCGTAAATCCGTTGCGCTCGGCCAAATCAGCGCAATGGATGAAGAAGAACCTGTTTGGCACGATTATTCCCGACGCCTTCGTCGCGCGTATGGAGAAGGCGGAAGATCCCGCACGCGAGGGCATCCAAATCTGCGTCGAATTCATTGAGGAGCTTTCGACCATCCCAGGCATCGCCGGGGTGCATATCATGGCGCCAGGCAACGACACGGCGATCCCGGAGGTTATCGCGCAGGCGAGACGCCGCGTACCGAAGGCCGCAATTTAGGGCAAATTCCGCTCGAGTTGCATCGATTGCCATTATCCGCTGGTCCCCGCGAAAGCGTGGACCAGCGTCACCCACTACCCCTCCGGCAGTGCGGCGAAAAGGGTATCGCGCCCGCGCCGCCGCGCGCCTATATGTCATCCAAGTCCAGCAGACGACGTATCAGGCGAACGCCATGCGGCAGTTCCGAGTCCATATCGTGCAAATCCCGCGCTGGAAGATCATCCTGGCGGCAGCAGCCGGGCTCGCCCTTCTCGCCGCGCTTGTCATCGTCGCGTTCGGCGTCTTTCTGTTCGTGCTGCCGGCGCTGCTGGTGATCGGCGCGCTGGCCTATCTGTTCGGCGGCGCACGGCCCATGGGCCCCATGGGCCCCATGGGCCCGCGCTCCGATAGCCGGATCATCGACGCCGAATATCATGTCGTCGAAGACAGACGCATCGAGCGACCCCGCGGCCATTGAAGCAATAGAGACCATCGAAGAGATCGTCGGCGGGCAGAGCCGGCCATCGGCAAGCATTGGCCTGTGCAGCGCGTTCGATGTGCACCCGGAAGGTGCCGTAGCAAGCATTGCGTCTCCGTATCATGGCGTCGGAAAACGACGCGGTGTTTGAAAAGAAAGCGCAGACGACGCCAGCCCATGACGTCGGCCTTGCGCTCAAGCGCAAGCGGGAGATTGCGGAATGACAAAAAGGAAAACTTCGAAGAAGCGGAAAGGCTCGATCGACCGCAGCGAAACATTTGACGAATTTCTCGCCAAGGAAGGCCTTTTGGCGGAAACAGAAGATGCCGCCATCAAGGAAATCATCGCCGACCAAATCAAAGTCGCGATGCACGACCAGCATTTGAGCAAGTCAGCCATGGCCGCCCGCATGAAGACGAGCCGCCGTCAGCTTGATCGGTTGCTTGACCCGAAAACTCCATCGGTGACGCTCGCGACGCTGCGGCGCGCTGCAAGTGCAGTAGGACGAAATCTGAGGGTGGAGTTGGAGTAGCATCTGCTGGGTCTTGGCTCACGATAGCTACCTCCCCAGCTCCCGCATCGCCGCGTCGAGGCCTTCGAGCGTCAGCGGGTACATCCTGCCGCCCATGATTTGGCGCATCACGCGGATCGAGTTGGTGAAGTCCCATTCGCGCTCGGCGACCGGGTTGAGCCAGACGCAGGACGGATAGGTCGAGGTGAGGTGCTCCATCCACACCTGACCGGGCTCCTCGTTGAAATGCTCGACCGAACCGCCCGGGGCGACGATCTCGTAAGGACTCATTGCCGCGTCGCCGACGAAAACCACCTTGTAGTCGTGCGGATAGGTGTGCATCACCTCCCAGGTCGGCGTCGTGTCGTGAAAGCGCCGCGCATTCTCCTTCCACACCCGCTCGTAGAGGCAGTTGTGGAAATAGAAGTGCACCATATGCTTGAACTCGGCTTTTGCCGCCGAGAACAGCTCCTCCGTAATCTTGACGTGCCAGTCCATCGAGCCGCCGATGTCGAAGAACAACAGCACCTTGACGGCGTTGTGGCGTTCCGGGCGCATCAGAATGTCGAGATAGCCCTTCTGCGCCGTCCCCTTGATGGTACCGTCGAGATCGAGTTCGTCGGCCGCGCCGGTGCGGGCGAATTTGCGCAGGCGGCGCAGCGCGACCTTTATGTTGCGGGTGCCAAGCTCGACGTCGCCGTCAAGGTCCTTGAACTCGCGCTTGTCCCACACCTTGACCGCGCGGAAACTGCGGTTGCCCTCCTGCCCGATGCGCACGCCTTCGGGATTATAGCCGTAGGCGCCGAACGGCGAGGTCCCGGCGGTGCCGATCCATTTTTTTCCGCCCTCGTGGCGGCCTTTTTGCTCGGCCAGGCGCTGGCGCAGCGTTTCCAGAAGCTTTTCCAGGCCCCCCATCGACTCGATCTGCTTCTTCTCCTCGTCCGTGAGATATTTTTCCGCCAGCTTCTTCAGCCACTCGGCCGGTATTTCCGCGGTCAGCGCCTGCTCAGTCAAATCGAGGCCCTTGAACACGTGGCCGAAGACGCGGTCGAACTTGTCGAGATTGCGCTCGTCCTTGATGAGCGCCGCGCGCGACAGGTAGTAAAAGTCCTCGACGCGGCGGCCGGCGAGGTTCCGCTCCATCGCCTCCATCAGCGTCAAATATTCGCGCAGCGTCACCGGTACGCCGGCGACTTTCAACTCGTGGAAGAAGGTGGCGAACATGCCGGCCTAATGTAACGGGCCGCTGCGCGCTCGTCGAGGCAAGGCAGGCCGCCCGAGTCGGGCGCGCGCCATTCAAAAGTCGCGGCGACCACAAGCTCCTCACCGTCTCACTGCGGCTTGCGCAGCCACGGCTCGTCCTGCCGCGAGAGGCAAATCGGCGCCGTCGCCCTCTTCGAACGTTGTATCGACGCTGGACGACAGTTCGGCTGATGTCGACGCCCGCTTTGCGGCGGCGATTTCGATCGAGAGGTAGCCTGGACCGGCGTGCAGCGGGCCGAGCAGAAATTATTAAGATATATCTTGCGTTACATCTAGTTATGATCTATCTAACGATATATCAAACACAATGGAGACTGAAAATGCACGGACATTACGAAGGTTGTGGTGGAAAATGGGGCGCCGGTCGCTACCGCCGCGGCCGTTTCGGAGGCTACGGTTTTGGCGGCGGGCGTTTCGGCATGGGCGGCGACATGGGGGGCGAGGACCTCATGCGCGCCCGCCGCATGCTGGCGCAGGGCGATCTCCGTCTCGTTGCGCTGGCGCTCATCGCCGAACAGCCTCGCCACGGCTACGAGATCATCAAGCTCGTCGAGGAGAAGACGGCGGACTGGTACAGTCCGAGCCCCGGCGTCGTCTATCCGACGCTGACCTATATCGAGGAAGCGGGCTACGTCACGGCTTCGATCGAGGGCGCAAAGAAGCTCTATGCCATCACCGACGCGGGCCGCGCCTATCTCGACGCCAACCGCGACATCGTCGAGGCGATCCTCGACCGCCTGACCAGGCTCGGCGAGAGGGTGAACCGCTGGCGCCGCACCGCGCGCGGCGAGCGCGACAATCGTCGCGAGCTGCCGCCGCTGGTCGAGGCCGCCTTCGACCACCTGCGCGAGACGGTGAGCAAGCGCCTCGAAAGCGATGCCGAGAGTGAAGCGAGCCTGGTCGAAATCCTTGCCCGCGCCGCGGCGGATCTGCAGCGGAAGTGATTCCGGATTTCCTGCGCGATCACCGCAAAAAGAGCCGCTCCGAAAAGGCGGCTCATTGCGCATAACAGAATATGCGCATATTTTGGCATTTGCGCCCAAGCCCGCTCTGCCGCAGGTCAAGCCATGAACGTATCTATCGGAGAACGTTGGGAAAACTTCGTCGAGCGGATCGTCAAAGAGGGCCGCTATGGCTCCGTCAGCGAAGTCGTACGAGAGGGTTTGCGCTTGGTCGAGGAGCGCGAGGCCAAGCTCAAGGTGCTGCGCGACGAGATCAACGCGGCGATCGAAAGCGGCGGCGACAACAATGCTGACGACATCGATGCAATGATCGATGATTTGGCTGCGGCTTCAAAGGTAAAGGCCGGCTAGGTGCGCCGACTGCGCATCCTGGATGGCGCTCGCCGGGACATCGCTCAGATTTACGCCTATATCGAGCAACAGAGTGGCCACTCATCCGTTGCGGAGCGTTTCGTCCGGCGGCTCAACGAGCAGTGCCGTCGACTGGCCCGCCTGCCCGGCACAATCGGCCGCGCCCGTCCCGAACTTCGGCCCGACGTCCGCAGCGCCCGGTTCAAGGGCTACGTCATCTTCTTTCGCTATGTCGATGACGACCTCTTGGAGGTCGTGCATATCATCGAAGGGCACCGCGACATCGACACGATGTTCGCAAAGGGCGACGGTGATTGAGGATACGCGCCTCTAAACACCGGCTCTGGATTACACCGGCACCTTGACCGTCGCGCGCAGACCGCCCAGCGGCGAATCGCCGAGCGTGATGTCGCCGCCGTGGGAGCGTGCGATGTCGCGGGCGATGGCGAGGCCGAGGCCGGTGCCGCCTTCATCCTGATTGCGCGCGTCGTCGAGCCGCAGAAACGGCTTGAACACCTCCTCGCGCAGATTTGCCGGAATGCCGGGGCCGTCGTCGTCGACGGTGACCGTAAGCCAGCGGTGATCGCGATGGCCGCCGATGACGATGGTGTGGGCATGGCGCGCGGCATTGGACACGAGATTGGCCAGGCAACGCTTGAATGCCGCCAGCCGCACGGTGACCATCGGTCGGCCGTGAAAAGCGACGCTCGCGCTGCGACCGTGACGCTCGGCGTCGAGCTTGAGCTCCTCGATCAGGGCCGCGATGTTGGCCGGCGCGGACTGCTCGCCGCTGTCGCCGCGGGCGAACGACAGATAAGCTTCCAGCATCCCCGCCATCTCGTCGACATCGCGCTTGATCCCCTCGATCTCGGGAGTGTCGCCAAGGAGTGCAAGTTCGAGCTTGAAGCGGGTAAGCACCGTGCGCAGATCGTGCGACACGCCGGCCAGCATGGTCGTGCGCTGCTCAATCGCGCGCTCGATGCGCGCTTTCATTTCCAGGAAGGCGGCGGCCGCGCGCCGCACTTCGCGGGCACCGCGCGGACGGAAATTCGCCGCGTCGCGGCCCTTGCCGAACGCCTCGGCGGCGTCCGCGAGCCGTACGATCGGCCGGATCTGATTGCGCAGGAACAAGATCGCGACGGCGAGCAGAACCAACGAGGTCGCCACCATCCAGATAAGGAACATCCACGAGTTGGAATCGTAGACCTCGGCGCGCGGGGCGAACACCCGCATCACTGTATCCTTGAGCTTGACGCGAATCTCGACAAGCGAGGAACGTCCCACGGTGTCGATCCAGAACGGCAGACCGATCTCCTTGCGCAGTTCCTCCGACAGCGCCTGGTCGAGTTGCGAGAAGAACGGCTTTGGGCCGGACGGCGGCAGCTGCTTGTCGGGCAGGAAATCGACGACGAGGCCAAGCCGGTCCCGAGCGATACGGCGGAGCTGCACGCGGTCGGCGCCCTGCGGATAGGTCTTGTAGACGTCGATCAGCGTCGCAATTTCCTGTGTTACCGCCGACGAAAGGTAGCGCGTCACCAGGTTCCACTGCCGGTCCATGAACAGGAAAGCAACGACGGATTGCAGCACCACCATCGGCAGGATGATGATCAACAGCGACCGAGCATAAAGCCCCTTCGGCATCGTCGACTTGACGCGGAAGGCGAACCGGTTCCACGATCCCGCAACGGCGTCGGCGACGAAGCGGGCCGCTCCGGCACCGGCAGTCGCGGCGGCAATGAAGTGGCCAATCGCGCTGCGCAGGCGCCCGCCGCCGTCGGCGAAGTCGGTGGTGGCGCCGTTCACGGCGCTTCCCCTGTTGGCCTGGGCTCAAAACTCACAAATCTGCTCGCCTTGATCGAACCGCCTCATCGAAGTTAGTGCGCTTGGCGCCGTCGCTCGCAACGGCGACCCTTGTTTCCGAACAAATCAGGATGTCAAGAGTGCAACCGCTTCGCCGCGTCACGCATTTCGATATGTCTCGGGCTGTTTGGAATCCCAAGTTCTGGTCTTTGCACATGATCGCGGAGCTCATGGCGCCGCCACCAGCCGATAGCCGACGCCCCGTACGGTCTGCACGATCAGCGGATTGGCCGGATCGTCCTCGATCTTGCGGCGCAGCCGGTTGATCTGCACGTCCACGGTACGCTCGCTGACAGCCTCGCCGTTGCCGGCGAGTGCCTGTCGCGGTACGGTCTCGCCGACGTTCGCGGCGAGCACGCGCAGCATCTCGCGCTCGCGGTCCGTCAAGCGGGTCACCTCCTCGTCGCGGCGCAGTTCTCCGCGCGCGAGATGGAACAGGAACGGTCCGAAACGCACCGTCTCGGGCGGCGGGGTGGCGGGCGGCCGCACCCGCTTGAGGATATTGGCGATGCGAGATCG
>JAKAPE010000244.1 GCA_021811945.1 Pseudomonadota bacterium
CCGAAAAAACGCTTCGGCCGCTGCAGCGCGTTGGCGTCGACACCGCCGGTGAGCACCTTGCCGGACGACGGCACCACGGTGTTGTAGGCACGGCCCAGCCGGGTGATCGAATCGAGCAGGATGACGACGTCGCGGCCGTGCTCGACCAGCCGCTTCGCCTTCTCGATCACCATTTCCGCCACCTGGACGTGGCGCACCGCCGGTTCGTCGAAGGTCGAGCTGATCACCTCGCCCTTGACCGAGCGCTGCATGTCGGTGACTTCCTCCGGCCGCTCGTCGATCAGCAGCACGATCAGGTAGCATTCTGGATGATTGTGCGTGATCGAATGCGCGATGTTCTGCATGAGAATGGTCTTGCCGGTGCGCGGCGGCGACACGATCAGCGCCCGCTGGCCCTTGCCGATCGGCGCCACGATATCGATGACGCGGGCGGAAAGGTCCTTCTTGGTCGGATCCTCGTACTCCATCTTCAGCCACTCGTCGGGATAGAGCGGCGTCAGATTGTCGAAATTGACCTTGTGGCGCGTCTTTTCCGGGTCCTCGAAATTAATGGAGTTGACCTTGAGCAAGGCGAAGTAGCGCTCGCCTTCCTTGGGGCTGCGGATATGACCGTTGATGGTGTCGCCGGTACGCAATCCGAAGCGGCGGATTTGCGACGGCGATACGTAGATGTCGTCCGGGCCGGGCAGGTAATTCACCTCCGGCGAGCGCAGAAAGCCGAAGCCGTCCGGCAGCACCTCGACCACGCCTTCGCCCACGATGTCGGTTTCGCGGGCCGAGAGCTGCTTGAGGATGCCGAACATCAGTTCCTGCTTGCGCATGGTCGAGGCGTTTTCGACCTCGAGCTCCTCGGCAAAGGAGACAAGCTCTCCCGGCGTCTTGCTCTTGAGGTCTTGGAGTTTCATTTCCCGCATGCGGAACGTCCTAATGTTCTTAAGGAAATCGGCCAGCGGCGTCGTGAGTCGCTTGGTCGCTGGCAGGAAGAGGGTCGCAGGTCTTGGGTCGCGAGGCTTTTGGCCGGTCCCGGACCCGATGCATCACACTCCAGGTCCCTTCAGGTACCCTGGAGCCGGAACTCCGACTGCATCCGCCTACGTTCGGTGGGATATTTCAAACATAAGGAAAGGCCGCACTTTAGGCAAGTGCCCGAAGCCCACTTTCACCTTTAACTGTCCGTCAAAACGGCTTCAGTACCACGAGGCCCACGATGGCAACCATGAGGACCGTTGGTATTTCATTGATTGCCCTGTAGAATTTTTGTGAATGAATGTTGCAGTCGGCGCCGAAGGCCTTGACCCAGAGGGCAAACAGCCCGTGAACCGCCGCAAGAGTGAGAACCAGAGCGAGCTTCACCTGCAGCCACCCCGAGGCGAACCAGCCGTAGCGAGGATTAGGTCCGAGCCATGCGAGCCAAAGTCCGAACGCAAAGGTCGCTATCATCGCCGGATTGATGATGACACGCAGCAACCGGCGCTCCATCACCTTGAAAGTTTCCGACTGGAGCGAGCCTTTTTCGGCCGTGCAGTGGTAGACGAACAGCCGCGGCAGATAAAGCATCCCCGCCATCCAGGTGATCACTGAGATGATGTGAAGCGCCTTGATCAGCAAATACACATTCACCTGTATTCTCCACCACTGGCGGAAAGACTAACCGCATGCTGGTATTTTACGCACCCGATTAATCATCCTCTCCACGTGGCTTATCGGCGTATCCGGGAGCACACCATGGCCGAGATTGAAGATAAAGGGTCGCGGCAGGAACGCCTCGAGAATGCTGTCGATAGCACAGTCCAGCGCCGCACCGCCGGATAAAAGTACTACCGGGTCGAGATTACCCTGAATGGGCACACGCGTCTGAACGTGGTCGCGCGCAAAATCCAGTTCGACCGTCCAGTCGAGACCTACCACATTGACAGCAACGCCGTCGAGGTAGCGTCCAAGCTCTGTTCCGCCTCCCCGGGGAAAGCCGATTATTCTCGCTCTGGGAACCTGCGCGCGTACTTTCGCGATAAGACGTGCCGTGGGCATAATGCACCAGCGGCGGAATTCGTCCGCCGGCAGCACTCCAGCCCAAGTGTCGAAAATTTGTACCGCATCGACGCCGGCATCGAACTGACGAACAAGGTAGTGCACCGAGGCCTCGACCAGCACATCGATGAGCTGCGTGAATGCCTCCGGATGCCGATAAGCAAATAATCGCGCCGGGAGCTGATCTGCCGTCCCACACCCGGCGACCATATACGTCGCTACCGTCCATGGCGCACCGCAGAAACCCAACAGCGCTACCGCTGGCGATAAATCCTGCCTGACTCGTGCGATTGCTTCATAGACAGGCGCGAGCTTTTCGTCGTCAATTTCCCGTCGCAGCCGTTTCAGCCCTGCCAGATCATTAAGCGCATTGAGTCGTGGTCCTTCCCCTTCGATGAAGGTCAAATGCTGCCCAAGCGCATACGGCACCATAAGAATATCCGAGAACAGAATCGCAGCATCAAAGCCGAAGCGGTGAACCGGCTGCAAGGTGATGTCTGCCGCCCATTTGGCATTGAGGCAAAGGTCAAGGAAGTCGTTCACCTGGCTACGGATCGCACGGTATTCGGGAAGATATCTTCCGGCCTGCCGCATCAGCCAAATCGGCGGAATGGTTTCGCGCTGATTAGCGAGAACACGCAGGAGAGGGTTTACTGCGAGACGATCGATCATGCTTCTCATCCAAAATCATTCTAAAAAGAGGTTGTTGTAGTTCTTGGTGAGTCGATAAGACTCATACATTTTCCTGTACCGTTTATCCAAGGCTTGCCCACATCTCCCCACTTTTCCGATGCGGTGGTGGTCATCGTGCGGAGACGGCTCTGCGGCAGGCGGGATTGGTATTTTCGGCTGTGATATGCAAGGTTACTGTCCACAGTTTACCGCTCATGAATACAATGATTATGTGGTAGAAACGGGACGGAACGGGTGTGGACAGTATAATCCCTTTTGGGTTATTGGTCCTGCGCTTCGGCGCCAAGGGACCTTTGTCCACCGGGATCAATAACCTGTTCAAGGTCTTCCATGCCGCTGGCGGCCGGCTATTTTCATTTACACCTGATCTCCGATTCGACCGGAGAAACATTGATCACGGTCGCTCATGCGGCCGCCGCTCAGTACACCAAGGTTGTGCCGCTTGAGCATCTGCATCCGCTCGTGCGCATGCCGAGACAACTCGACCGTGTGTTGGCTCAAATCGAGGACGCACCGGGGATAGTGCTCTATACGCTACTCGATCAGAATCTTGCTGAGCGGCTGGAACAGCGGTGCCGAGCACTCGGCCTGCCGTGTCTGTCGGTCTTGGGGCCAGTCCTGCATCTTTTTCGAGCCTATCTTGGCGCCGAATCGATGCATAAGGTTGGTGCCCAGCATACGCTCAACGCCGAATATTTCCGCCGTATCGATGCATTAAATTACACCATGATGCATGACGATGGTCAGCTTATCGATGATCTTGAAGAAGCCGACGTCCTGCTCGTAGGGATATCGCGGACGTCGAAGACGCCGACTTCGATCTATCTCGCCAATCGCGGGGTGAAGACAGCCAACGTACCGCTGGTGCTGGGCGTGCCACTATCGCCAGCATTGGAGCGCCTTCAGCACCCCCTGATAGTCGGCTTGCATGCTACGCCCGAACGAATCGTCCAGCTCCGGCAGAATCGGCTTCTCGGACTCAAGGCGCATCGCACTGGAGACAAATATGTGGACCGAAAGGCAGTAACCGAAGAAATTGCTGCCACACGTCGACTCTGCCTTCGCTACGACTGGCCGCTGATCGATGTGACACGGCGCTCAATCGAAGAGACTGCAGCAGCGGTGCTTGCACTCCTCGATGAGCGTCGTCGGCACAACGCGTCGTAAACACATGTCGCTGTGGCTTCTTCCCGATCCGCTGATACTGGCTTCAAGAAGCGCTGTGCGGCGGAAGCTGCTCCAAGCTTCCGGTATTCCAATCACGGTGCATCCCGCGGACGTCGACGAGAGGCGGGTGGAGGAAAGCGCAACGGCGCAAGCACCCACCGCGCTTGCACTCATGCTGGCCCGCGAAAAGGCGCTCGCCGTGGGCCGGCTTAATCCCGGCCGCCTCGTGCTTGGTGCCGACCAGATCCTGTCCCTCGGCACGCGACGCTTTGCCAAGCCGACCGACCGTGCCGGCGCCCGCGAACAATTGCGCGCGCTTTCCGGCCGTACCCACGAGCTGCATTCGGCAGTCGTCTTCGCGCAGGATGCACAAGCAGTGTTTGAACACGCGGCCGTTGCGCGGCTGACCATGCGCTCTTTCTCGGAGCGCTTTCTCGATCTTTATCTTGATGCGGTGGCGGGGGCGGCAACCGCAAGCGTCGGGGCCTACCAGTTCGAAGGTCTCGGTATTCAGCTCTTCGAGCGTCTCGACGGCGATTATTTCGTCGTGTTGGGTCTGCCGCTCATTCCGGCGCTCGATTTCCTGCGTCGCAAGGGTTGGCTCGAACGATGAGCGGCACGCGGCCTTTCATCATCTGCCTCACCGGCTCGCTGGCTATGGGCAAATCGCGATCGGCCAGATTCTTCGCCGAGGAAGGTGTGCCCGTGCACGACTCTGACGCCACAGTGCATGCGCTTTATGAGGGCGAAGCCGTCGCCGCCATCGAGCAGGCTTTTCCGGGCACGACAGCGCTTGGCAAGGTCGATCGCGCCAAGCTTGCCGCGGCAGTGCTTGGCGACGACGCAGCGCTCGTCAAGCTGCAAGCGATCGTACATCCACTGGTCGGCGCAGCAAGAGACACGTTTTTGGCCGATGCCCGAGCTCAGGGCGCCGAGGTCGTGGTGCTCGACATTCCCCTCCTGTTCGAGACCGGAGCCGACAAATGCTGCGATGCCGTCGTGGTTGTTTCGGCACCGCCCGACGTGCAACACCGGCGCGCCTTCGAGCGGCCGGAAATGACCGAGGAAAAATTCGCTGCGCTGCTTGCCAAGCAGATGCCGGATGCGGAAAAGCGGAGGCGCGCCGATTTCGTCCTCGACAGCTCGCGGGGATTGGAGCACGCCCGCGCCCAGGTGCGCGACATTCTGCGGCTGGTGGCTAAAATGCGCCGGCGTAATGGTGATTCGTAACGACCCGGCGGACGCGATGCGCGAAATAGTGCTCGATACCGAGACGACGGGGCTCGATCCGTTCCAGGGCCACCGCCTGGTCGAAATCGGCTGCGTCGAATTGATCAATCGCATACCATCCGGCCAGACTTTCCACCGCTATTTCAATCCGGAACGCGGCATGCCGGCCGAGGCGCTCGCAATCCACGGTCTGACCGACGAATTCCTCAAGGATAAGTTCTTTTTCGCTGAAGCGGCGGATGAGCTGGTCGCTTTTCTCGGCGACGCGCCGCTCGTCATTCACAACGCTGCATTCGACATCGGCTTCCTCAATGCAGAGCTCGAACGCGCAGGCCGGCCGGCCATCGGTCGCGAGCGGGTCATCGACACGTTGCTTCTTGCCCGCCGCAAGCATCCCGGCGGGCCGAACCGGCTCGATGATCTGTGCGCACGCTATGCGATCGACAATTCCCACCGCACCAAGCATGGCGCCCTGCTCGACGCTGAACTCCTCGCCGAGGTCTATGTCGAACTGATCGGTGCCCGCCAGGCGCAGCTTGTGCTCTCGCAGGCTGCGACGCCAGGCCTAGCGTTGGGTCGGTCGATTGTCGTGCTCCGGCGTCCCGTGCCGTTTGCCAGCCGTCTTACCGCCGAGGAGCGTGCGGCGCACCGCCGCTTCATCGCCACCCTCGGCGAGGGGGCGATCTGGCGCAACTATGTCAGTTTGGATTAAGCGACTGGGGCGCCGACGAAGGCTGTACGGCTGCCATACGCTGCCGGTAGAGGCCGACGAAATCGATCGGATCGAGCAGCAGCGGCGGGAAACCGCCATTACGCACCATCGCGGCGACGATCTCGCGAGCAAACGGAAATAGGAGCCGGGGACATTCGATAAGGACGATCGGCTGCAGGCTTTCAGCGGGCACGTTCTGGATACGGAAGATACCGGCAAAGACCAACTCGAAGCCGAACAGCACCGTGCCTTGAGATTCCGCCTTTCCTTCCAGGCGCAGCGTCACCTCGAAATCGGTGCCGCTCTTCGGCGCCGCATCGACATTAACCTGGATACTGATGTTCGGTTGCTGCCCGGTAGGAGTAAGCGAACGCGGGGCGTTGGGGTTTTCGAAAGACAAATCCTTTACATATTGGGCGAGGACGCCGATCTGGGGCATCGCCGCTTGCGGCTGAGGACCGCCGTTGGTCGCTGGCATGCTGATCTCCGCTCTTTGGCCGGCCCGAGCGTCGAACTTCGCTAACATAGGGCCGGCGCGCGAACAATGGCGGTGTTGCCATGCTTAAGCCCACGCCTTCCAACGTTGGCGTGGCAGCAGCGATCGTTTAAACTTTCGCGCACTGCTCCGGGCGGGCAGGGCCTCTTTATGGTGCTCCGGGCGTGCCTACATAGAGTAGGGATCGGACCTGCCGCGCGGATTTGCCGCTGCGAAGCTTTTTGGGACGCGCCGTCCCGCTGCTCGACGCCGAGAGAATGTGAGACGTGTTCGATATTTACACCATCCTCTTCCTGGCGCTCGCAGTATTTATTTTCCTGCGGTTGCGGAGCGTTCTCGGGCAACGCACCGGCCGCGAGCGGCCACCCTATGATCCCTATTCGGCACGCGATGCCGTGCGCAGCCCTGCCGGCGACAAGATTGTGACCTTACCGCCGAAGCCGCCTGGAGCGCCGACCCGGCCGCTTGAGGTCAGCACGCCGCCCGTAGACCGCTGGAAGGATCTTGCCGAGACCGGGTCGAGCGTCGCGGCGGGGCTCGACGTGATCGCGGCGGCGGAGCCGAGCTTCGACGCCAAGCACTTCATTACCGGTGCGCGCACCGCCTACGAGATGATTGTGACCGCGTTTGCCCAAGGCGATCGCCGCCAATTGCGAGGGCTGCTTTCGCGCGAGGTTTACGACGGCTTCGATGCTGCGATCGGCCAACGCGAAAGCCGCGGCGAAACCGCGGATATGCGTTTCGTGTCGATCGACGGGACGACCAT
>JAKAPE010000018.1 GCA_021811945.1 Pseudomonadota bacterium
CGTCCACATCAGTGGCCTCTCCGCGAATCAGATCGCCGTCCATGAAAACACAGATGATTCAATCGACTCAAGAAGTTTCGAAACGGACACTTAGCGCAGCGCGCGCTTGAGGGCGTCGGCGAGGTCGGTGCGCTCCCACGAAAAGCCGCCGTCCTTTTCCGGCGCGCGCCCGAAATGGCCGTAGGCGGCGGTGCGGCGGTAGATCGGCCGGTTGAGCTTCAGTGTGCGGCGGATATTGGTCGGACGCAGCGGAAAAAGTTCCGGCAACAGCTTTTCCAGCTTCACCTCCTCGACTTTGCCGGTGCCGTGGGTGTCCACATAAAGCGACATCGGATCGGCGACCCCGATTGCATAGGCGATCTGAATGGTGCAACTATCGGCGAGGCCGGCGGCGACCACGTTCTTCGCGAGATAGCGCGCGGCATAGGCGGCGGAGCGATCGACCTTGGTCGGGTCTTTGCCGGAAAAGGCGCCGCCGCCATGCGGTGCATAGCCGCCATACGTATCAACGATGATTTTTCGCCCGGTGAGCCCGCAATCGCCGTCCGGCCCGCCGATGACGAAATTGCCGGTTGGATTGACTAGAAAATCCCCGGGTTTCTTCGGCATCCAGCCTTCCGGCAGCGCGGATTCGACCGAATCGGCGATCATCTCCTTGACGAGGCCGGGGCTGTACTTCCTGCCGTTGCGGCTCTGCGCGTTGTGCTGCGTCGATACCACGACCTTGGTGCAGCCGACCGGTTTGCCGTTGACATATTTTACGGTCACCTGGCTCTTGGCGTCGGGCTGCAAGTCGAACAGCGCGCCCGAGCGGCGCTTCTCCGCCAACACCTTGAGAATCTTGTGCGCGAAATAGATCGGCGCCGGCATGAACGAGCCTTTCTCGTAGACTTCGCTCTCCGCGCAGGCGTAGCCGAACATCATGCCCTGGTCGCCCGCCCCTTCGTGCTCTTCGCCGCTCTTGACGTGCTTCTTGGCGTCAACGCCCATGGCGATGTCCGGCGACTGTCCGTGCAACAGAACCTCGACGTCGGCGCCGTAATAGGAGAAGCCGTCCTGGTCGTAGCCGATATCCTTGACCACCTGCCGCGCCGTCTCCGTGATCAACTCGCGGTTGATCACGGCCTTCTCGCCATGCTTGTGGAACAGCGGCGCTTGGCCGCGCCCTTCGCCGGCGATGATGATCTTGTTGGTCGTGCACAGCGTCTCACAGCCGAGCCTGGTATTGACCCCGCTCTCGTCGGCTATGCCGAGCTTGATGTCGTTCTCGATAAATTTATCGAGAATCGCGTCCGAGATCTGATCGCAAACCTTGTCCGGATGTCCTTCCGACACCGACTCGCTGGTGAACAGGCAATTGGTATGTTGCACTGCGAAGCACTCCCCTGGTCATTCTTGCTCTATCGCTCACGCGGCGCCGATCAGAAAGGAGGTTGTTGCAGCGTCCCTCCGCGCGGTCAAGATGTGGGCGAAAAGTGGGCGCGACGATGCCGTGCCGCAAGATAGTGGGCGCGGTCAACGCTTGTCGACGCTGGCGATCTGCTCGACGAGGTCGACGATGCGCCGGCGCAGCTTGGAGTCGCCGATGCGCATGAACGCCTTGGTGAGCGCCAAGCCGTCCGAGGTGGCGAGGAAATCGGAGACATAGGCGGGCGAGGGCGCCTCGCTCATACCCTCGGCGCGCGCCGCCCCCGGTACGTTCGGCGCGCCTTCGAAAAAGAATGAGACCGGCACCTGGAGAATGTGCGAAATTTGCTGCAAGCGGCTGGCGCCGATGCGGTTGGTGCCCTTTTCGTACTTCTGCACCTGCTGAAACGTGAGGCCAAGAGCGTCCCCGAGCTTCTCTTGGCTCATCCCGAGCATCATCCGACGCATGCGCACGCGACTGCCGACGTGCTTGTCGATCGGGTTTGGTGCCTTTTTGGTCATCATACAACCGACTCCTACCTACTTGCCGTGGCAGAATGCATGTTTATTGTAGCGAAACTGTCCACGCTGCAATACCAAATTCGGCGCGATTGAATACTGAATCGTATCCGTTTTTTACTGTGAACGTAAATCTGCGCGGATTGCCGCGCGCATCAGTTGCAGCCTCGGCCAAGCTGCACAGCTATTAGTTGCTACCATGGCCTCCCATCGCGTGTCCGCCTCACCGCATTACCGATTTGCATCTCGATGAACCGGTGCTGTGCGCGAACCGCTAGATTTTCATAAAATCTTTGTAGAATCGGCGGCGAACGACGACAAAAAGCACAATCCCTACCACGATGGCAACCGGGGCATCGCCCACGCGGGCATAGATCGGCGCGCTGATCGGCTGCGGCAATGGCGAGTCGACAACGCCCTCGCGGCCGAGCGGCAGCGAGTTGATGATGCGTCCGAGCGGATCGACCACCGCGGAAATCCCGGTATTGGCCGCGCGAACCAGCGGCAGGCCCTGTTCGATGGCGCGCAAGCGCGCCTGCTGGAAGTGCTGGTAGGGGCCGCTCGAAACGCCGAACCAACCGTCATTGGTGATATTGACCATCCAACCCGGCCGCCGCCCGCCCTTAGGCATAAGCTCGTCCGGAAAAATCGCCTCATAGCAGATGAGCGGAAGCGCCAGAGGCGCGCCGGGGATCGCCATGAGCCGGCGGCGGTCGCCGGCGAGGAAGCCGCCACGCTGCTTGGTGAGGTCCTGCAGGCCGAGACTTTCCAGGAAGTGCTGGAACGGCAGATACTCACCGAACGGCACGAGGTGGACCTTGTCGTAGAGTGAGACAATCGAGCCGTCGTGATCGATGACATACATCGAGTTGTAGGCGGCGGGATTGGCGCGATTGACCGGCTCGGCAAGGCGCATGGCGCCGGTAACCAGCACGGGGCCTTGGCGCAGGAGCCGGGCGATCTTGGCGAGCGCGTCGGGCTCGCGAGTGAGGAAGAACGGAAAAGCCGATTCTGGCCAAATCAGGTGCGTCACGTCGCGCAAACCCAGCGATCGCGGACCCAACGCGCGGCTAGACAAGGAGATGTAGCGGTCCAACACCTGCTGCTTGGCTGCGTAATTGAACTTGGCGTCCTGTTGGAGGTTCGGCTGCATGATGCGCAGGTGCACGCCAGCAACCATGCGCGTGGGCGTGCGCGCGAGCCGCACCGCGCCGAAGGCACCGAGGCCGACGATGCCGACGATGCCGAGCGCGAGCGGCAGCCATGCGATGCGTGTCTCGGCGGAATTGTCGATGAGCGTTGCCGGGCTCGCGCAGACGACGACGGCGATGAAGGTCAGTCCCCAGATGCCGACGATCGAAGCGCTCTGCGCCAGCGCCAGTGGCGAGGTGATCGCGTAGCCGAAAGCGTTCCAGGGAAAGCCGGTCAACAAATGGCCGCGCAGCCATTCGGCGACGGTGAGCGCGGCGCCCAGGGCGAGGATGCGCAGCGCGCCGCGGACCCATAACAGCCGGGCCAGTGCCGCTCCGAAGGCGGTGAAGATCGCCAGCACGGCCGGGAGACCGACCACGGCAAATGGCAACAGCCAGCCAAAAGTGCGTGCATCGACCAAGAAGGCATTGCCCATCCAGTAGAGGCCGAACAGAAAGTAACCGAAGCCGAACCACCAGCCGGTTGCGGCGGCAATAGTCACGCCGCCCCAAGGTCCCACGCCGGCGCCGTCGATCAGCCAAACGAGCGTTGCAAATGTCACGAACAAGATCGGCCAGAGGTTGAGCGGCGCCATGGCCGCGACCGACAGCGCGCCCGCGGCAAAGGCGATCACGGCGCGGCGCCAACCCCAGGCCAACACGATAGCGTGGATCAATCTCCTCGGCTTCACGGCGGCGGTCGGTTCGCAGTGGGCCGATTGACCTCATCGCGCGACGAAGAGCGCGATGCCTGAGCCCGCAGCGTGGTCGCCCCCTCGCGTGCGGGTTCCGCACTGCGGTTCTTGCTGCGGTAGATTTTGACGCGCTTCACTCGGCGCGGATCGGCATCGAGCACTTCGGCCTCGAAAACGGCCGGTCCCGGCACCAGCTCGCCGCGTACCGGGACGTGGCCCGCTCGCATCACCAGATAACCGCCGAGCGTATCGACGTCCTGCGCAGCCTCGCCGACGTCGAATTCCTCGCCGATCATGGCGCGCACGTCGTCGAGGCTGGCGCGACCCGCAGCCAGGAACGAACCGTCGCTTTGGCGGGTGACGGGCGGCTGTTCCGTCTCGTCATGCTCATCGGCGATGTCGCCGACGATCAGCTCGACCAGATCCTCGATCGAGACCAGGCCGTCGCTGCCGCCGTATTCGTCGATGACGAGGGCAAGATGAATGCGCGTCGCCTGCATCTTTGCGAGGAGGTCGAGCGCCGGCATCGATGGCGGCGCGTAAAGAATCTCGCGCACGATCTTGGCTGCCGTCAGCGGCATGGAAAGATCGATGTGGGAGAGGTCGAGAGCGGACGTCGCCGGCTCGCCGCCGCCGGCAGGCTCGCGCGCCGCGCGGGCCGCCATGAAGGCGAGCAGATCGCGGATGTGAACCATGCCGGTCGGGTCATCGGGCGTGTCGTTATAGACTACGAGCCGCGAATGGCCGGCGCTGGCGAACACCTCGACCAGCTCGCCAAGCGTGATGTCCTGCTGCACGGCGACAATGTCGGCGCGCGGCACCATGACGCTCTCGATGCGGCGGTCGCGCAGGCCGAGGATGTTCTTGAGCATCGCGGCTTCGGCCGGTGAGAAGCCCGATTCGGGCTGACCGCCGGTAAGCACTTGCTCGAGATCGGCGCGCGTCGCCGCCGCCTTCCAGCCGAAGAGAATGTGCATGATGCGAGCGAGCCAGCCTTCGCGCGGCTCGCCCGGCGGCACCACCGCCGGAGGACCCCGATGCTCGGCGCCGCTCGGTTCGCTGCGATCGGGGATTTGGCTCGTCTGCGACATCGAGGCTTGCGACATTAGGCGTGGCAAAAACGTCGGCCGTGGACTTCAGCCGCCGACCGGACGCCGATAGGGATCGGGAATGGCAAGGCGCCGCAGAATTCCGCGTTCAGCTCGTTCCATCGCCTCCGCATCCTCCGCGCGCACATGATCATAGCCCAAAAGGTGCAGAAACCCATGCACGGCAAGATGGGCGACATGGTGGACGAAGGGTTTGCGCCCGGCGCGAGCTTCCCGAGCTATGGTCTCGTAGGCGAGCACGATATCGCCGATCAGCGGCGGCTCTCCACCGGCGCGGTTCGTCGGGAAGGCCAGCACGTTGGTGGCCGCGTCGACGCCGCGCCAGGCGCGGTTAAGCAGGCGAATCGCCGAATCATCGGTAAGCACGATAGCGAGTTCCGCTCCCGTTATCGACAGCGCGGCGGCGGCTTCGGCGACCGCGTGCCGCAACATCGGTCTGAGATCCGCAAGCCCGCGCCAGCGATCGGAGTCGACAACAATGTCGATCTTGAGCGCCGCCAGTGCCCTGCGCGTCACGGCGTCATTCCGGCCGCGCGCGCCTTGCCGCGTCGGCTTTGTCATAAGCCGCAACGATGCGCGCGACGAGTTCGTGACGGATGACATCGCCGGCCGTGAACGTAACCTGGCCGATTCCCTCGATGCCTTGGAGCAGCCGCCACGCCTCGGCGAGCCCGGAAGTCTGACCGGGCGGCAGGTCCGCTTGGCTCGGATCGCCGGTCACCGCCATGTGACTGTTCTCGCCGAGCCGGGTCAGCAGCATCTTCATTTGCATCGGCGTGGTGTTCTGCGCCTCGTCGATAATGATGGCGGCGTTCGACAAAGTGCGGCCGCGCATGAAGGCGAGCGGCGCAATCTCGATCTCGGTGGTCTGCAGCGCGCGCTCGACGATGCGGGCGTCCATCAGATCGTAGAGCGCGTCGTAGATCGGTCGCAGATAAGGATCGACCTTCTCGCGCATGTCGCCCGGAAGAAAGCCGAGCCGCTCGCCGGCTTCGACCGCGGGCCGCGACAGGATGATGCGGTCGACCTCCTTGCGCTCGAACAATTGCACGGCGTGAGCGACCGCGAGCCAGGTCTTGCCGGTGCCCGCGGGGCCGGCGGCGAAGACCAGCGCATGGCGCTTGAGCGCGCGCACATAGGCGTCCTGCGCCGGCGTGCGGGCGCGCACCCGCCGCTTGCGCAGATTGATTTCCTCGAATGCGTGCCGCGCCGATGCGGCTTCGAAATCGAACAGCGAACCTTGCGCCAAGGCGAGCCGAATGGCGCCCTCGACATCGCCCGGCACCAGTTCGTCGCCGCGCTTTAGCCGCTCGTAGAGGTTTTCGAGCACGCGCCGGGCTTGCTCGCCGGCCTCGCGCGGACCTTCGAGAGTGACGTGATTGCCGCGCGAATTGGCGACGATGCCCAGCCGACGCTCGATCAGCGCGAGGTTCTGGCCATATTGTCCGAATAGCGCGGACGCCAGCCGGTTGTCGTCAAACGTGAGAACGATCTGTGTCGCATCTTCCGCAGGAACGGCCAATGATCCGGCGTCCGTCGCGCGGGGGTCGAGAGGACCAAGTGTTCCCATTCAAGCTCCTGCGTCGAGGAGAGCGGTCTTTTGCGCGCGCGCGGCTCCTTGCGCCAGCGCGCCGAACATACTGTTGCTGGCGACTTCGGTGATGGTGACGTCGGCGATCCTGCCGAGCAGCGCCGGCGGCGCCGTGACCTGAACCGGCTGCAGATAAGGCGAGCGGCCGACAAGCTGGCCGCCGTACCGGCCCGGACGTTCGAACAATACGGATAATGTGCGGCCGATAAGGCGGCGGTTGAATGCCGCCTGGTTCGCGTCGATCGCCGCTTGCAGGCGATGCAGCCGGTCGGCCTTGACCTCTTCGTCCACCTGATCGTCCAGCTGTGCGCCCGGGGTCCCCGGCCGCGGCGAGTATTTGAACGAATACGCGCCCGCATACCCGATCTCACCGACCAGTCCGAGCGTGGCGGCAAAGTGGTCCTCCGTCTCGCCGGGAAAGCCGACGATGAAGTCGGAGGTGAGCGCGAGATCGGGCCGAGCGCGGCGCAGGCGTGAAACCACGGACAGGTAATCCGCGCGCGTATGGCGGCGGTTCATGGCGGCGAGAATACGGTCGGAACCGGACTGCACCGGGAGGTGGAGCTGCGGCATGAGCTGCGGCAGGTCGCGGTGCGCGACGATCAGGTCGTCGTGCATATCGAGCGGATGACTGGTGGTGTAGCGCAGCCGCTCAATACCGGAGATTTGCGCTACGCGCGCGAGGAGCTCCGCCAGGGACCACGGGCGCCCGTCCGGACCGGCGCCGTGATAGGCATTCACGTTCTGCCCGATGAGCGTGACTTCACGCACGCCGGCCTCCGCGAGCCGCTCGACCTCGGCCACGATCTTGCCGACCGGCCGGGACGCTTCGGCGCCGCGCGTATAAGGCACGACGCAAAACGTGCAGAACTTGTCGCAACCCTCTTGCACCGTGACGAAGGCGGTGACGCCGCGCGAGCGCGTTGCGGCAAGGCTCGGCAAGTGCAGCGCATCGAACTTGTCCTCGACCGGGAACTCGGTGTCGACGACCTTCTTTTCGCCGCGTTCGGCGCGGGCGACGAGGTCGGCCAGGCGATGATAGTTCTGGGAGCCGACCACGACATCGACCGCGGGTGCGCGCCGCACGATCTCTTCGCCCTCGGCCTGTGCGCCGCAGCCGGCGACGGCGATGAGGAGCCGGCGGCCGTGCACCGCCGCCGCTTCCTTCAGAAGCCGCACGCGACCGAGCTCGGAATAGACCTTCTCGGCAGCCTTTTCCCGAATGTGGCAGGTGTTGAGAATGACGAGATCGGCGTCCTCGATCGCCGCCGTTTCGACATAGCCCTTCGGCGCCAAGGTGTCCGCCATCCGCCGCGAGTCGTAGACGTTCATCTGGCAGCCGAACGATTTTACGAAGAGCTTCCGTGAACCTTTCATTCCAGTCGTTTTTTGCTCCGTGCCCTTATCTGATTCCCGCCGACGACCGACGACGCCAAACCCACCGGCCTTCCGGCGACATCATACCGCGTTCGCACCGACGCGTCAGCCGAAGTCGCGGCGCAATACGAGCGCCGTTGCGCCGCTGTCGTAATAACCCTGACGCCGACCCACTTCGAGGAATCCGGCCCCCCGGTACAACCGGCAGGCCGGTGCATTTGCCCCGTCCACCTCGAGAAACACCGCGCGGACACCATGCCCGGCCAGACGGCGCAGATTGAGATCAAGCAGCGGGCGTGCAAGACCGCGCCCCCGCCAGGCGGGCGCGATGGCGGTCGAAAGAATCTCCGCCTCATCGGCGGCCGCGCGCGACAGGATGAACCCAATCAAGGTGCGGCCGACCGTCGCGCGATGGGCGACGACGGCCCGGTCGAGCAAGAGCCGCTGAAACTCATCCTCGCCCCAACCGCGCTGAAACGACGCGGCATGCACGGCCGCGATGGCAACGGCGTCGCGCTCGCGCGCCTCGGAGAATATCGGCTCGGCCCGGGCAAGAAGGCGCGTGACGAAGCTCATCATCGGCTCATCGGCGGGGAAGTTGAGCGGCGTTCTGCGGCTGGGCGTCCGGCGCGCGAAGATATAACGGCTTCGGCGGCGACGACCCCTCCGGCACGGCGGCACCTACGCGCGCCACCCAGGCGATATCGGGCGCGTCGCACGCATCGACGGCAACCCGCGCGACGTCGGCTTCGGCGAGCCCGGCGGCAATGATCCGCGCCGCCGAGCCGACGATCCATGCCGGCGCCGCCGCCGCCGCTTGCACTGCTTCGTGTAACGGGGCGAGCCGCGGCGCGGTTGAGGTACGGCCGCCGGGGCCGAAGACCTGCAGGTAGACGTGCTGGTGCCGCGCATCGATCGCAGCGACCACCGGCACCGTATCGTCGGCGGCCATGTGCGGGGCGGCGTAGGCGGATAGCGTGGACAACCCCACCGCCGGCTTCTGCGCAGCGAGCGCGATGCCCCGCGCGGCGGCGATGCCGACCCGCAGCCCGGTGAAACTGCCGGGGCCCGTAGTTACCGCTACCCGGTCGATGCCGGCGAAAGCCATGCCCGCCTCCGACATCAGTCGGGCAATGAGCGGCATCAGCGCCTCGGCGTGACCGCGCGCGATCGGCAGGCTCTCGCTGGCGAGGATGCCCCGCGCGGTATCGAACACCGCAGCAGAGCACGCCGCGAGCGCCGTATCAATGGCGAGCACGCGCATAGGGAAGCGATGAAGGCCTTTGCTCGCGGCCGATGCCGCAACGGTTTCGGCGTTTCACACCGGCCGGACCTCGGTGACATCCGGGATGAAATGACGCAGCAAATTCTGGATACCGTGCCGCAGCGTCGCCGTCGACGAAGGGCAGCCCGAGCATGCACCCTTCATATTGAGATAAACCACGCCATCCTTGAAACCGCGGAAGGTGATGTCGCCGCCGTCGTTGGCGACGGCCGGCCGCACCCGCGTCTCGATCAGCTCCTTGATCGTCGCAACGGTCTCGGCGTCGACAGCATCGAAAAACTCCCGGTCGTCGTCCGGCTCGGCGCCGCCGGCCGCGACGAGCGGCTCGCCGGACATGAAATGCTCCATGATCGCGCCGAGGATCATCGGCTTGAGCTGCTGCCACTCGCCGCCGTCCTTGGTCACTGTGATGAAATCCGACCCGAAAAACACGCCGCTGACGCCGGGAATGGCAAAGAGCTGTTCCGCAAGCGGGGATTGGGCCGCGTCGGCACGATCACGCATATCCAACGTGCTGCCTTCCAGCACCGTGCGCCCGGGCAGGAATTTCAACGTCGCCGGGTTTGGCGTCGCTTCGGTCTGGATGAACATTCAGCCCTCCGTCACCTCGCGGCGGCCATTCGGGCCGTGCGCCGCGGCTTATAGATATTACCCTAACACGTGGCGAACTGCATTGGAAGTTCAAGAGCCGCTGCCAAACCGCCGCCAAAGCAGCACAGCCCATCCCATTCGCCCCGGTTCCGGCGCACGCTTCAGCGATGGCCGTGCTCGTCCTTGACTTTGGCGCGATCGATAGCGCCGGCGGCCGTGCGCGGCAAAGCCGCGACGAATTTCACATATTTGGGCCGCTTGTAGCGCGCGATGCGGGAGCCCACGAAGTCGATGACTTCCTGCGCGCTTGCCGTTTGCCCGCTCTTGCACGCGCAGACCGCCTTGATTGCCTCACCCCATTGTGCGTCGGGGACGCCGAGCACGACCACCTCGGCAATCGCCGGATGGGCGGCGATCGCGTTCTCGACCTCGACCGGATAGACGTTCTCGCCGCCGGGCTTGATCAGTTCCTTGGCCGGCGAGCGGCCCTTGTACCAGAGATAGCCGTCGGCATCGAAGACGCCGTAATCGCCGGTATGATGCCAGCCGTTGCGAAAGGTGAAGGCGGTATCGCTCGCGCAGTTCCAGTAGCCGTTGAATACGGCAGGGCCGCGCACGGCGATTTCCCCGGCTTCGCCGAGGGCGACTTCGTTGTCGGCCTCATCGAGCACGACAACCGTATTGAGAAAGGTGGGTCGGCCAGCGGCACCCGGCTTGTCGCGGAAGGGTCCCATGGTGACAAAACCGGAAGTCTCCGCTTGGCCGTAGACGGCCCAGAAACGCGCCTGCGGACATTCCCGCTCGAAGCGCATGATGGTCTCGGCGCTGTCGAGGCCGGTCACCATGCGCAGGCTGGCAAGATCGCCGGCGCGGCCTTCGGCGGCATCGAGCAGCGCACCCAGCATCGGCGCGAACTCCGCCAGCACGGATATGCGCTCGCGGCGAATGTGAGCAACGGCCGCAGCGGCTTCGAACTTCGGCATGATCACCGTGGCCCCGCCGGCGTGCTGGGCCGCCATCAGCATGCCGAGCCCGGCCACGTGGAACAACGGCAAAGCGCCGAGATTGACGTCCTCCGCCGTCAGCGACCAGCAGTGCAGGAGCTGCATGCCAGCGGCGATGAGGCCGGCTTGCGAGAGCAAGGCGCCGCGCGGGCGCCCCCCCACGGCGGCGGTATAGATCATGACGAAGCCGGCGCTTGCCTCGCTGTCGGCGGGCGGCAAGGTTTCGTCCGCCGCCTCGGCCGCCATAAGTTCGGAATAGGGCGCAAAAGGAGCTGCGCCGCCGCCAATCCCATACCAGCGTTCGACGCTGGAAAGAGCCCGGTGCCTGCCTTGCAACAGGGGCTGCGCCCCGGCCTCGGCAACGACGATTTTCGGCGCAGCGTCGGCGGCAATGACGAAGACTTCTTCCGCGCTCAGACGCCAGTTGATAGGCACCAGGATGGCGCCGAGACGCGCAACCGCGCCGTAGAGATCCACAAATTCGAGATTGTTCGGCGACAGCACGACGATGCGATCGCCGCTTCCAATGCCGGCGCGCGCGAGGCCGGCCGCCAGCCGCTCTACGCGCGCCCGATAGGCCGCGTGCGTAACGCGTTCGTCTCCACAGACGAAGGCGGCGCGGTGAGGATGAAGCCGTGCATTGCGCTCGATGACGTCGATCAGCGCGAAATCACGCAGCCCCATCGTGGAGTTCTCCCCTGGCCGCCGCGGACAGCGGTCGCCGCTTTGTTTCCACCCGAAGGTAGGTTTTGCCGAGCGCCGCTGTCAACGGCAGACCGGCGCCGCTGCTGCCGGTTCGGCGCCTCGCGTCGTTCGTCGGCAAAGCTCGGATGCGATCGCATCGCGAGAACGGATTTTTGTTTTCCTCCCCCGCACGTAGTGCGGGGGAGGAAAACCATGCGAAGCGTGGTGGAGGGGGCGTTTGGCAATGGAGCAGGCGACGCGACCCTCGCCCCCTCCACCGCGCCGATTAACCTCGCGAGCCAATCACGCGGAAACCGTATCAGACCTGCGGTCGATGACCCGCTCTGCGCGCAATTCATTCCATCGCGACCATACCCAGCCGCCGGAGCAGTGCCTGGTCGCGGTCGCAGGCGGAGTTCGGCGTGGTCAGGAGTCTTGGGCCGTAGAAGATCGAGTTGGCGCCCGCGAGAAAGCAGAGCGCCTGCGTCTCGTCGCTCATGTCCTCGCGGCCGGCGGAGAGCCGCACCATCGATCGCGGCATGGTGATGCGGGCCACCGCGATCGTGCGCACGAATTCGATCGGGTCGAGTGCCGGCGCGTCGGCAAGCGGCGTGCCGGCGACGCGCACCAGCATGTTGATCGGCACCGATTCCGGATGCGCCGGAAGACCGGCCAGCGTCGCGATCATGCCGACGCGGTCCTCGCGCGTCTCGCCCATGCCGACGATGCCGCCGCAACACACCGCGATGCCGGCGGCGCGCACATGATCGAGGGTTTCCAGCCGGTCCTGATAGCAGCGCGTCGTGATGATGCTTTCATAAAACTCCGGCGAGGTGTCGAGATTATGATTGTAATAGTCGAGCCCGGCATCTTTCAGCCGCTCGGCCTGCCCGACGGTGAGCATGCCGAGCGTCGCGCAGGTCTCGAGCCCCAGCCCCTTGATGCCCGCGACCATGGCACAGACCTCGTCGAGATCGCGTTCTTTGGGCGAACGCCAGGCCGCCCCCATGCAGAAGCGGCTGGCGCCGGCGGCGCGGGCGGCGCGGGCGTCGGCCAGCACCGCCTCAAGCGACATCAGCTTTTCGGCGTGCACGCCGGTATCGTGGCTCGCGCTCTGCGGACAATAGGCGCAGTCTTCCGGACAGCCGCCCGTCTTGATCGACAGGAGCGTCGAAATCTGCACGGCCGCCGGATCGAAATTGGCGTGGTGAATGCTCTGCGCGCGAAACATCAATTCCGCGAACGGCAGCTCGAACAGCGCGCGGACCTCGCCGCGGGTCCAGTCATGGCGTGGCGAGGTCGGGCCAGGAGATTGCATGGCTGGAGATTCCGCCCTCGAAATGCCTTCTGCTCCGTTCAATCCAGTGCGAACAACGTCTTCGCTATTCTTCAGCATGAAAGATCATCCTGCGGCCTTCGGCTGTGCCGTTTCGTCGGGTGCCTTGTCGGATACCCCGGCCTCGGCAAATGTCGCCATACCGGTGTGACAAGCGAGCGCCGCGCGCAAGATCAGCAGCGCCACGGCGGCGCCGGAGGCTTCGCCGAGCCGCATGTTGAGATCGACGAGCGGCTTGAGCGAGAGCTCGTCGAGCAGCATGCGGTGGCCGGCCTCGGCGGAGACGTGGCCGGCAAGCGCGTGGGCGAGCGTGTCGCCGCGCAACTTGGCGAGCGGCGCGACCGCTGCGGTGGAGACGAAGCCGTCGACGAGGACCGGCATGCTGTGCTGCCGCGCAGCGAGCGCAGCGCCAAGGATGGCGGCAAGCTCGCGGCCGCCGAGCGCGGCGGCGACCCGCAGCGGGTCGTGGAGAAGCGCGGCATGGCGCGCGAGCCCGCTGTCGATGACGGCGCGCTTGCGCGTCAGGCCGTCGTCGTCGACACCCGTGCCGCGGCCGGCCCAGCGCGTGCCGCCGCCGCCGAACAGCGCCGCGGCGATCGCTCCGGCGGCCGTGGTATTGCCGATGCCCATCTCGCCGAGGCAGAGAAGATCGGCCTGCGGCGAGACCGCCGCATAGCCCGCCTCGGCCGCGGCGAGGAATTCGGCTTCGGTCATCGCCGGGCCGAGGGTGAAATCGGCGGTCGGCGCTTCGAGCGACAGCGGGATGACGCGCAACGCAGCACCGGCGGCGCGCGCAAGCTGATTGATGGCGGCGCCGCCCGCGGAAAAATTGGCCACCATCTGCACCGTCACCTCGGCCGGATAGGCCGAGACGCCTTGCCGGGTCACACCGTGATTGCCGGCGAAGACGAGAATCTCGATGCGGTCGAGGCGTGGCGGCGCATGGCCCTGCCAGTGCGCCAGCCACGCGACAAGCTCTTCCAGGCGGCCGAGGCTGCCGGGCGGCTTTGTCAAGGTGCCTTCACGCTGCGCGACGGCTGCGCTCGCGGCCGGATGCCCGCCAGGCAGATCGAGGCAGGCGGCACGCAGGTCGGCGAAAGATGTGAATTTCGTCATGGTTTTCCCCTGGCGGTTGCGACGCAGATTTAGCAAATTGGCGGCGGGACGGCCATCGCAAAGGCTCCGACGCAGGATGAAAATCTCCGAAACGTGGCATCGGTGGGGTAAGCGGGACGATTGGGACGATTGGCGTCCTTGGCTCAGAGCGCGCGCCGACGAG
Source organism: Pseudomonadota bacterium (assembly GCA_021811945.1). Taxonomy (GTDB): domain Bacteria; phylum Pseudomonadota; class Alphaproteobacteria; order Rhizobiales; family Xanthobacteraceae; genus BOG-931. The sequence continues at coordinate 14,068 of JAKAPE010000018.1, forward strand.
ATCAGGACCGCCGTCGCCTTTTCGACGCGGCTGCCGCTCATGCCGGCACCACCAGCCGGCGGGGCGGCGCTGACGCCGGCGCTCTGGGCGCTGCCAGCAGCGGGAGTCGCCGTCGGCGTTATCGGCGCGGCAGTCTATGCGCTGGCGCATACCCTGGGACTGCCGGCTTGGCCGGCGGCTGCGCTCACCCTTGCCGCCACGTTCGCGGCAACCGGTGGCCTGCACGAGGACGGACTTGCCGATACCGCCGACGGCTTTGGCGGCGGCTCAACCCGCGAACAAAAGCTCGACATCATGCGGGACAGCCGCGTCGGCGCCTTTGGCGTTGGCGCGTTGGCACTTTCGATTCTGTTGCGCACCAGCGCCGTGGCGAGCCTTGCCGACGCCGGACTCGTGGCCGCGGCCTTGATCGCAGCGCACGGCGCCGCACGCGCGACAATGCCGGTCTTGATGTTTTTTCTGAGCCCCGCGCGCAGCGACGGATTGTCCTTCACCGCGGGCCGGCCGTCGCGCCAAAGCGCCGCTGCCGCCGGGGTCTCGGCAATTCTCATTCTTGTCGTTTGTCTCGGCTTTTTGCGCGCGGCCGAAGCCGCGGTGCTGCTGGTCATCCTCGTCGCGCTCACCGCGCGATGGAGCCAAAAACAGATTGGCGGACAGACCGGCGACGTTCTGGGCGCGCTCGAGCAGGTCAGCGAGATCGTTGTTCTCCTCGTGGCGGTTGGCTGATCAACAAGCGACCGCGGGCGTGTGCGGGCTTAGGAAACGGGCGCCGCCGAGGACGGCCAGCGCCAGCAGTGCCGGGGGAACGGCGAGCCAAAAATTCATGGCGGCGACCGCGGCGGTAGCGGCCCAGCCGATCGAGGAAAAGGCCTCGGCAAAAGTGGCAACGCGCGAGGAGATTTGGCGGCGGCGAAACTGACTGCGCTTGGCCTGGCTGCGGAACCAGAGCTGGATCGCGGTCGCCGAGGCAGCGGCAACGGCGATGCCACCTGCGGCGACGAGCGCGTGCCACGGCGAGATGAAGGCTAGCGTGGCGACGAGCGGCGCGAAGACGAGGGCTATGATGGCGAACACGGCCTCGATCTTGGCGCGCAAAATGAAGCGCTGCCTGATCGGCACCGTAGCGATGAGGTCGGGCGCATCCTCACCAGAGATGGTGAGCCAGGCAAGGCCGCCGGCAAGCTGGCCGGCAGCCATCACCAGCACCGGAACGAGAAGGTTGAACGCCCCGCCGCCGGCGGCGAAACCGCGCCACAGCAGCACGGCCGGCGGCACCAGATAGAGCATCTGCATCAGCGTCTGCGAGACGAGCCAGGGGTCGCGCCAGAGCAGCATCCATTCCTTGCGGCGCAGCGCGCCGCGCGGCGAGGCGGCGCGAAAGGCGAACAGCCGCCGCGCGCGGCTTCTCTGCCCGCCGCGGACCGCCGCAGCGGCGAGGAGGTAGTCGCCGAAGCGCGGCGAGACGACGGCAATGACAACGGCGAGCAGGAGAAAGCTCGTCGCCAGCACGCCGAGGAGCGCCATGCCGTTGCCGACCACGGCGCGCGCCGGCCACCAGAAGATGCTGCCGACATTCGGCGTGTGCGCAAGCACGACGGCCGATTGCAGCATATCCGCCCGCGATATCGTCCCGTAGGACAGGATCGCCGCCATTTGCAGGCCGATGACGAAGGCGGCGCCGATCACGGCGGCGACGATTTGCGCCACCAGACGGGTGCGCTTGGCCCCGATGATGCAAAATAGCGCCACGGTCAGTGCCACCGCGAGCGCCGTCGCTGCCGCGCCCATGCCAATGATGACGCCGTAGGCGCCGAGCCAGCGCGTTCCACCGCGCACGGCCAGCATATCGACAAACGGCGCGGCGAGCGGCAGCGCCATCGCGGCCGCGGTGAGCGCCACGGTAGAGATTCGGACGGCGAAGATCTTGTACGTGACGACCGGCGACGCCAGGATGAGGTCGAGATCGGAACGCGAATAGAAGGCGCGCGTCATCGATTCCATCGCCTGCGAGACCATGAGGAACCAGGAGAGCAGCAGCGTCGCGGTGATGCCGATCAGCAAGTGCTTGTCGAGCGGCGCGGCGGCGAAGCGGCCGACCACGGCATAGGCGACGCCGTGCATGAGGATGACGAATCCGGCAAAGCCGACGGCGACGCGGCGCACCCGCTCGGGCTTGCCGGCCGTCATCATGGAAAGCCAGTCGCGCCAGGCGAGCCGTGATTCGTGGCGGGCAAACCACAGCATGGCGCCGGGGCGGATCATGGTTGGATTGCGGACTGCCGCTGCGCGGCTCGGAATGACTCGAGAAAGGGTTGAACTATCACGCCGCTTGCGCCGCTCATGCCGCTTCCGCCGGCTCCGCGGTGAGCGCGAGGAAAGTATCCTCCAGGCTGGCGCCGCTGTCGGCACCGTCTGTGCCGTTGTTGCGGTTTGGCGCGCCCGTCCCGGCCAGCCGTCGCAGTTCCTCCAGCGTGCCTTCGGCAACAAGCCTGCCATGGGCGATGACGCCGATTCGGTCGGCCATGCGTTCGGCGACTTCGAGAATATGCGTGGTCATGATGACGGTACCGCCGGCGTTGACGCGCTCGCGCAGCACGTTCTTGACCTGTCGCGCCGAACCGGCATCGAGACCGGTCAGCGGCTCGTCGAGAATGATGACGCGGGGATCATGCACCAAGGCGCCCGCAAGCGCCACTTTCTGCCGCATGCCGCGGGAGAAGCTCTCGCAACGTTCGTCGGCATGCGCGGAGAGCCCGAGCCAGTCGAGCAGCTCCTCGGCGTTCGCTGCAGCGAGCGCCGGTTTGATCTGCCAAAGCCCGGCGACAAATTCGAGGTATTCGCGCGGCGTGAGCTTGTCGTAGATCATCGGCTCGTCGGAGATCCACGCCATCAAGCGCTTGGCCTCAACCGGATCGGCGAGCGCATCGATCCCCTTCACATGGATCGCGCCGGCATCGGGCCGCAGAAGGCCGACGATCACGCGCAGCGTCGTGGTCTTGCCGGCGCCGTTGGGACCGACCAGCGCATAAAACTCGCCGACCCGCACGGCGAGATCGAGATGATCGACCGCGGGACGGTCAAAACGTTTCACCAAGCCGCGGATTTGCAGCGCAAGCGGCGGCTGCGCCGTTGGTGTTGAGATCGATTGAAGCATCACCTCGACCGCGTTGCCGTCATCGCGGGGAGCGGATCGACCCAGCAATCCGGAAAGCAGCGCCGCGGATTCCGGATCGCTTCGGCACCGCGTGCCTCGCAATCACGCAAATTCTAGCGCGGAGTAGTTTCGGCCGCGTGAATCGGCCGGCGCGATTTTGCGGTAACGATCAACCGCTGACATTGAAGGCGGCAAGCGCGGCCATGTTGACGATCTGAGCATCGTTGGCGGCGAGCGGAACGATCTGCACCGAACGGTCGAGACCGACCAGGATGGGGCCGATCACGGTAGCGCCGCCGAGTTCCATCAGCAGCTTCGTCGAGATCGAGGCGGAGTGGAACGCCGGCATGATCAGCACGTTGGCGGGTCCGGAAAGGCGGCAAAACGGGTAGGCCTCGCGCAGTTCCATGTCGAGCGCGACGTCGGCGGCCATTTCGCCGTCATATTCGAAATCGACGCGGCGCTGATCGAGAAGTTGCACCGCTTCCTGCACCCGCTGCGAGCGTTCGCCGGGCGGATGGCCGAAAGTGGAGAAGGCCAATAGCGCGAGTCGCGGCTCATAGCCGAGCGAGCGAGCGACACGCGCCGCCTCGACGGCGATTTCGGCGATCTCGGCGGCGTCGGGCATCTCGGTCACCGCAGTGTCGGCGACCAGCACCGTGCGTCCGCGTGCCAGCACGAGCGACACCCCGATGACGCGATGGCCCGGTTTTGGATCGATGCACCGCCGCACGTCTGCGAGTCCGACCGAGAAATTGCGGGTGACCCCGGTGACCATGGCGTCGGCGTCGCCGAGCGCCACCATGCAGGCGGCGAAGTGATTGCGGTCCTGGTTGACCAGGCGCTGGCAGTCGCGTTGCAGAAAACCGCGGCGCTGCAGCCGCTCGTAGAGATAGGCGGCATAGGCGGCGTTGCGCGACGACAAGGCCGCATTGATGACCTCGATGCCGCCGCCGAGCTCGATGCCGAGCGCCTTCACCGTTTCGCTGACGCGCGCCTCGCGGCCGACCAGCAGCGCCGTACCGAGCCCCTGATGCACAAAGCTTGCCGCCGCCCGGATCACTTGCTCCTCTTCGCCTTCGGCAAAGACGACGCGCCGCGGCTGCCGGCGCAGGCGTTCGAATACCCGTGCCAGCACGCCGGCGATCGGATCGCGCCGGCTGCGCAATTGCTGCCGGTAGGTCTCCATGTCGACGATCGGCCGCCGCGCCACTTTGGATTCCATCGCGGCTTGCGCCACCGCGGGCGGGATGTGCGAGATAAGCCGCGGGTCAAACGGCACCGGAATGATGTAGTCCGGCCCGTATCTCGGCCGCGCGCCATAGGCCGCGGCGACTTCGTCGGGTACGTCCTCGCGCGCAAGCTCGGCCAACGCGCGCGCCGCCGCGATCTTCATCTCCATGTTGATCGCCCGTGCGCGCACATCGAGGGCGCCGCGAAAGATGTAGGGGAAGCCGAGGACGTTGTTGATCTGATTGGGATAGTCGGAACGGCCGGTCGCCATGATGGCGTCGGTGCGGACCGCCGCCACCTCTTCCACTGTGATTTCGGGATCGGGATTGGCCATGGCAAAGATAATCGGCTTGTCGGCCATCGTCTTCACCATGTCCTGCGTCACCGCGCCTTTTGCCGAAAGGCCGAAGAACACGTCGGCCCCGACGAGCGCCTCGGCGAGCGTGCGCGCCTTGGTCTTGGCGGCGAAGCCCGACTTCCATTGGTTCATGCCTGCGGTGCGGCCTTCATAGATGACGCCCTTGGTGTCGCAGAGGATGAGGTTTTCCCGCCGGAACCCGATCGCGCTCAGCAATTCCAGGCAGGCGATGCCGGCGGCGCCGGCGCCATTGCAGACGAGCCTGGTCTTCGCGATCTCGCGGCCGGTGAGTTCGAGCGCGTTGATGAGGCCGGCGGCGGCGATGATGGCGGTGCCGTGCTGGTCGTCGTGGAACACCGGAATGTCGAGCAATTCGCGCAGCCGCTGCTCGATGATGAAGCACTCCGGCGCCTTGATGTCCTCGAGATTGATGCCGCCCCAGCTCTTGCCGAGCAATTTGACGCAATCGACAAAGGCGTCCGGATCCTCGGTCGAGACCTCGATATCTATCGAATCGACATCGGCGAAGCGCTTGAACAGGACCGCCTTGCCCTCCATTACCGGCTTCGCGGCCAGCGCGCCGCGGTTGCCGAGACCGAGAATGGCGGTACCGTTGGTGACGATACCGACGAAATTGCCCTTTGTGGTGTAGTCATAGGCGCGGCTTTCGTCATCGGCGATCGCCAACACCGGAACGGCGACGCCTGGGGAGTAGGCGAGCGAGAGATCGCGCTGGGTCGCCATCGGCTTGGTGGCCACGACTTCGAGCTTTCCCGGTCGGCCTTGGCTGTGAAACAACAAGGCCTCTTTGTCAGTGAAGGTCGGCCGCTGCACGCGATCGCCGGATTTGGGAGCCATTTCAATTCCTTGCTGATGCCGCTCGCGGGACACGGGCTGGGCGACCGACGTTAGCGGAAGCGACGGTCTGTGCTCAAGAGAGCGGCGGCGGGACCGGCCGGCGGTGGCCGAGAGCGCCGCAGGCGCACCGCATTGAATAAGGCGGCGCGGAAGGGTAATGCCTCACCATCTCAACCCTCTCACCACCCAGCCCAAACCGCCGGCGCAGCCATGCTCAGGTTTTTGCTTCGTTTCATCGGCCTCTGCCTGCTGGCCACCGCCTTTGTGTTCTTCGTCTATGACGGGACGAAGTCAATCGCCAATCAGGGGATGTTTTACTCGCGGTTCGGCGATGTCTGGGCAATCGCCGACCAGAACAGCATTGATCACGTGCAAGAGTGGCTCAAGCAAAAAGCCGTCTGGGCATGGGATCCGTATGGACAGGCGATATTCAACCTGCCGATTTGGGTTGTGTTCGCGGTCGTCGCGATGGTCCTGATCCTGCTCGGTCGCAAGAAGAAGCCGCTGATCGGTTATGCGCGTGAATAGGCTTCAGCAGCATATCGCCGCGCGTGCGGCCGATTTGATCGGCGCCGCTGACCGGCCGATCACCGACTACAGACGCGATTGAGTGTCGCCGGCATGCGCCCCATCCGGCCTCTCGTGCGCCGATTGTTCGCGACGTTTTTGCTCGTCATGATCGTAATACTGCCGTTGCCGTATGTGATCGCGCCGTTTTATCGCTTTGTCGAGCCGGTCTCCATGCCTATGCTGTGGCATTGGGCGACCGGCGCGCGCGTCGAACACATCTTCGTTCCACTTCGTCGCATGGCGCCGGTGCTGCCGCTTGCGGTCGTCGTCGCCGAAGACGGCAGCTTCTGCCATAACCGCGGTATCGACCTCGGCGCCATGCGCGAGGCTCTGGAAGAGGCCGGCGCGCACGTCGAAGAGGCGCGCGGCGGCTCGACCATCACGCAGCAGACTGCGAAGAACCTGTTCCTCTGGCCGGGGCACAGCCTTGTGCGCAAGGCGCTGGAAATCCCGCTGGCACTGTGGCTGAACCTTGTGCTGTCGAAACGCCGCGTGCTCGAAATCTACCTCAACATCGCCGAATGGGGACCGGACGGCGAGTTCGGAGCAGAGGCCGGCGCACGCTTCGCGTTCGGCAAATCCGCACGCAAGCTCACGGCGCGCGAGGCCGCCGAACTCGCCGCCGTCCTGCCGAACCCGCTCCGCCGCAGCGCGCGCACGCCAAGCGTCCTGGTGCGGCGCCTGGCCGCGCTCTACGAGCGCCGCGCCACCGCGCATCCGAGGCTCGATGCCTGCATTTACGCCCGCACCCGGTAGCCGCCAGACTCAGGCACGCGACGGGCTGGTAAATCACCGCCTTGTGCCCATTCCGGGATCGTTGCGACGCGACGTTCTACCGACCCGACAGTGCGATCTCATTTGATCGGAACGAGGATGTTGATGACGAGAGAGTCCTTGTTGGCGGTCAGCGGGTCGGTGACATATTGCTCGATGAACATGTCCTTGGCTTCTAGCCCTTTCTCATCGAGATAGTTGGTGACCGCCTCGTAAGCATCGTCCAACGCGTCATAGGAGCCGCGATGAACGAATTTGAGCGCATGACCTTGCGGCGAGGTGCCCACCGCAATCTCGCCGGCCGGCGGATTTTTCGACAGGGCGGCGACCGGAATCGCGGCTTCAAAGTGAAAGCCGACGTCGTCGGTCAAGGTAAAGATCGCCATGGCCGGACCGTCTTGCATGAGGCCCTCTTTGTCGACAAAGGCTTTGACCGTGCGCAAGGCCGCGACGATCGCGCCGAATGCTTTGTCCCAGGTACCGGCGCTTTTCAAATAGACGATCGGCCGGGCGGCGAGATTGATGTCCGCACCGAAGACCTCGCTCGGCGCGGCAATCGTTTGCGCCGGCGCGCCACGGACCTTGGATGCGGCCGCCGGCTCGGCCACGCCGGAAGATGGCGCCGTCGGCGCTGGACTTTGCGCCGAGGATGGCCGCAAAGCAGCGAGAGCCAGAACGGCGGCGACGCCGACTGAACACGCAATGCGCTGAAGCATTGGTCTCTCCCATGTCTGGGCAGCATTTTCGGCTTGCAATTGTGCTGTGATCAAGCCTAGGCCGCTCGACGGCACAGCTTCCTATTGATTTCCGCTCCCGCGGTTCAGTTCGGGTCAGCCGATTTGACGACAGCGCAAATCTAGCTATAATTTGGCCAGAATGCCTTTTGAGATCGTGCTGGCCCCGGAAGCCGTTGAAGACCTCAAGCGGCTCAAGGCCAACGTCCGGGCCGAAGTTCGGACGGTGATCGAGCGCCATCTGCGGCACAAACCAAGATAAGGTGAGCCGCAGCCGGATCAAACGCCTTCGCGGGCTGAGCCGGCCGCAGTTCAGGTTGCGCGTCGGCGAAGTCAGAGTGTTCTATGACGTTTCAGATCGGGCGGTCGAGGTGCTGGCGATTGTGGTGAAATCGGAGGCCGAATCATGGCTCGCGCAGTTCGTGAACCCGCTATGAAGGAAGTGCCGCTGTTGGAGGTGAAGGACGATCTCTCGCGTTTATTGCGCGAGGCCGAGAAACAGGAGATCGTTATCACGCGGCACGGCAAGCCCGCCGGCTTGCTGATCGGCTTCGAATCGGAAGACGATTGGTTCGAATACCGGCTTGAGACCGATCCGCGGTTCCTGCGGCGGATTGAAGAAGCTCGTGCCGGCATCCGCGCTGGACGCGGCGTTCGCTTGGAGGATGCGGACTAAGGAATAGGCGTACGATCGCCAGCTTTCCGGCAGCGAAATCGGCGTCTCCCGCGGGTTCTGCTGCAAGTCACCGATGGCACACCGGGTCCAGGCCAAAGGGTACGCCGCGCAAGCGGCTCGCACCTCTCCGCCATTTCGTGCTACTGGCGCCGGAGAACCGAGGCCTCATATCATTTGCATAAAAACTGCAAATTCGAGCTTTGTCACAATGAGCACCCTGGCGGGCAGGGAATTTGTCAAGATGAACGGTCTCGGCAACGAGATCGTGGTCGTCGACCTGCGGCGCGCGCCGGGGCCAGTCGGTGCCGCCGAGGCGCGCGCAGCCGCGCGCCAGGAAGCGTACGACCAGCTCATGGCGCTTTATCCCCCGCGCGGCGTGGCCGACGTTGCGATCCGCATCTACAACAACGACGGGTCGGAGGCCGGCGCCTGCGGCAACGGCATGCGCTGCGTCGCCGCGCTCCTGAGCGCAGAGACCGGCAACACCGCACTCGGCTTCGAAACGCCTGCCGGGCTCGTCTCTTGCCGGCGCGCAGACGACGGGCTGTTCACGGTGGACATGGGCGTGCCGCGTTTTCGCTGGGACGATATCCCACTGGCGAAAGCCATGGCGGATACTCGCGCGATCGATCTCGAATTCAAGCCCTCCGGCGCGCCATCGCTACGGACCCCCGCGGCGGTAAGCATGGGCAATCCGCATATAATCTTCTGGGTTGCGGACCCGGCGGCCTATGATCTGCGCCGGATCGGACCTCGGCTCGAACATCATCCGCTGTTTCCTGACCGCGCCAACATCACGTTAGCGGCGACGCCGTCGCGCCGGCATGTTGTGATCCGCACCTGGGAGCGTGGTGCCGGGCTCACCAAAGCCTGCGGCTCGGCGGCCTGCGCCGCCGCGGTCGCTGCGGCGCGGATCGACCGCACCGAGCGCAAAGTCACAGTCAGCCTCCCCGGCGGCGATCTCGCCATCGAGTGGCGCGAGGCCGACGATCATGTCCTGATGACCGGGCCGGTCGAATACGAGCATCGGGGCCGGTTCGACGCGCGTTTCGACGCCGCACTGCTGACCGACGCGGAAACTGAGTGAAAGATGAGCGTGGAAGTCGTCACTTTCGGCTGCCGCCTCAATGCCGCCGAGACCGAAGTAATCCGCCGCGAAGCCGAAGGCGCCGGCCTCAGCGACATGGTGGTGGTCAATACTTGCGCCGTGACGGCCGAGGCGGTGCGCCAGGCGCGGCAGGCGATCCGCGCGCTGCGCCGAGCCCGCCCCGAAGCGAAGATCGTCGTCACCGGCTGCGCGGCGCAGACCGAGCCCCAAACCTTCACAGCCATGGACGAGGCCGACGGCGTCCTCGGCAACGCGGAGAAGCTGAGCACGGCAGCGTGGGCGCAGGTGCGCGCCGCTTTCACCGCCGGCGATGCGCCGAAGGCCCACGTCAACGACATCATGGCGGTCAAGGAGACCGCGGCGCACCTGATCGAAACCTTCGAAGGCCGCTCCCGCGCCTTCGTGCAGGTACAGAACGGCTGCGACCATCGCTGCACCTTCTGCATCATTCCTTACGGTCGCGGCAATTCGCGTTCGGTGCCGATGGACGCGGCGGTCGATGATGTGCGCCGGCTCGTCGCCAACACCTACCACGAAGTCGTGCTCACCGGCGTCGACATTACCAGCTATGGCGCCGATCTCGCAGGGGCGCCGAAGCTCGGAACGCTGGTCAAGCAAATCCTCAAATATGTGCCGCAGCTCAAGCGGCTTCGCCTGTCGTCGATCGACGCGGTCGAGGCCGACCGCGATCTGCTCGACGCCTTCGCCAGCGAAGCGCGGTTGATGCCGCATCTGCATTTGTCCTTGCAGGCGGGGGATAACGTCATTCTCAAGCGCATGAAGCGGCGACATTCGCGCGAGGACGCCATCGCCTTCTGCCGCCAAGTACGGCAGTTGCGGCCCGACGTAGCGTTCGGCGCCGACCTCATCGCCGGCTTCCCCACCGAATCGGACGCGGCCTTCCAGCGCTCACTCGACCTCGTCGAGGAATGCGGATTGGCGCATCTGCACGTATTTCCTTTCTCGCCGCGGCCGGGCACACCGGCGGCGTGGATGCCGCAGCTACCTCGCGAGATCGTCAAGGAGCGTGCGCGGTGCCTGCGCGAAAAGGGCGCGCGCGCACTGCGGGCGCATCTTGACGGCGAGGTCGGTGCCGTGCGCCGCGTATTGGCCGAATCGCCGGAAAGCGGCCGTACCGAGCAGTTCACGCCGGTCAAGCTCATGACACCGCTCGCGCCGGGCAGCATCGTCGAAGTCAAGATTTCCGCACACGACGGCACGCGGTTGCTCGCGGTGTAGCCGGACGGTCAAACCCGCTCCAGTGCCAGCGACACGCCCTGGCCGACGCCGACGCACATGGTGGCGAGCGCGCGCTTGCCGCCGCGCTCCTGCAGGCCATGGACAGCAGTCAAGGCGAGTCGCGCCCCGGACATGCCGAGCGGATGGCCGAGCGCGATGGCGCCGCCGTGCGGATTGACGTGCTCGGCGTCGTCGGCAACGCCAAGCTGACGCAGGCAGGCGAGCCCCTGCGCGGCGAAGGCCTCGTTGAGCTCGATGAGGTCGAAGTCGCCGATTTTCAGCTTCAGCCGCTCCATCAGCTTCTTTGTCGACGGCACTGGGCCGATGCCCATGATGCGCGGCGGCACCGCGGCCGAGGCCATGCCGACGACCCGCGCGCGGGGGGTCAGGCCGTGCGCCTTCACCGCTTCCTCGCTGGCGAGGATCATGGCCGCCGCGCCGTCATTGATGCCGGAGGCGTTGCCGGCGGTAATGGTGCCGCCGTTACGCACGATCGGCTTGAGCTTGGCGAGGTTTTCCAGCGTCGACTGCGGGCGTGGGTGTTCGTCCTTGTCGATCAAGATCGGTCCGGCCTTCCCGGCCGGCACTTCGACCGCGACGATCTCCTCGGCAAAATAGCCCGCGGCGGCCGCGCGAGCGGCGCGCTGCTGCGAGCGCACGGCGCAGGCATCTTGGTCCGCGCGCCCCACCTGAAATTCCTCCGCCACATTCTCGGCGGTCTCGGGCATGGAATCGATGCCGTATTGCGCCTTGAGCACCGGGTTGACGAAGCGCCACCCGATCGTGGTGTCGTAGGTTTCGGCCGACCGCGAAAACGGCTCGCCAGCTTTGCCCATGACAAACGGGGCGCGCGTCATCGATTCGACGCCGCCGGCGATGGCAAAATCCATCTCGCCGGTGCGAATCGCGCGCGCGGCATCGCCGACGGCGTTAAGCCCCGAAGCACACAGCCGGTTGATCGTCAGCCCGGGGACCGTTTCCGGCAGTCCGGCAATGAGCAACGCCATGCGCGCGATGTTGCGGTTGTCCTCGCCGGCCTGGTTGGCGCAGCCGAAAAAAACCTCGTCGAGCCGCGACCAAACGGCCGCCCTGTTGCGGGCAACGAGCGCGCGGATGGGGATCGCCGCGAGATCATCGGTGCGCACTTTCGCCAGCGCACCGCCGTAGCGGCCGATCGGCGTGCGCACCGCATCGCAGATGAAGGCTTCTCGCATGGCGGTCTCCGCTTTGCGTCGCGGCTATTTACGGGCGGCGGCGGGCGGGGTCAAATCTTGCTGGCCGGCCGAATCCTCGCGTCTTGACGTGTTTTGGGAGAAATGCGACGCGATAGCCAATCGACCTTGAATGAGTAGGCAGTGGACGACCGCACCGGCGATTTCTCTTTTCTGCCACCCTCGCTTCGTGCCGAGCGGCTCGGCGAGATCGCGGTGCTGCGGCTCAATCGGCCGGAAAAGCGCAACGCGCTCGACGATCCGACGGTGGAGGGCATCGAGGCATTTTTTACTGCGCTGCCGGAGGACATCCGTGCTGTCGTTCTCGCCGGCGAAGGCGAGCATTTCAGCGCCGGGCTCGATCTCTCCGAGCTTGCTGAACGCGACGTCTTCGCTGGTATCGAGCATTCGCGCTCCTGGCATCGCATCTTCGAGCGCATGCAGTTTGGCGAAGTGCCGGTCGTCGCCGTGCTGCACGGGGCGGTCATCGGCGGCGGGCTCGAACTGGCCGCCGCCGCCCATGTGCGGGTGGCGGAGCGCTCGGCCTTCTACGCACTGCCGGAAGCAAGTCGCGGCATCTTCGTCGGCGGCGGCGGTTCCGTGCGGCTGCCGCCGCTGATCGGCGTTGCCTGCATGATGGACTTGATGCTCACCGGCCGCACTCTGGATGCGGAGGATGGTCAAGCGATCGGGCTCACGCAATATCTGGTGGAGGCGGGCGAGGGGATGGCCAAGGGCCTTGAACTTGCCAAACGCATTGCCAGCAACGCGCCTTTCACCAATTATGCGGTCATGCACCTGCTTCCCCGCATCGCCGGCAGCGATCCCGCCGCCGGCCTCGTCATCGAAGCGCTGGCCGCCGCGATCGCCCAAGGCGACGAGGAGGCCAAGGCGCGGATGAAAGCCTTTTTGCAAAAACGCGCCCCTAAGGTCGTGCGCAGCTAGCACCATGTCCGCAACACTTGCCGAAACGCCTCAAAACGCGACATCCGCGGCGCAAAGCCGGCCGCTGCGGCCGGTCAGGCTTGCTCCCGCGGATGTTTTGATCGAGCGCCGCAGCGACGGCACTCTTCTCATGCGCTCGCCTCATCCGCTGCCGCCTTACCCTGGAAAAATCACCGAGCGCTTGGTGCATTGGGCCGCCGCTGCGCCAGACCGTGTATTTCTGGCGCAGCGTGATGCCGCCGGCGGCTGGCGCAGCCTGACCTATGCCCAGACGCTGACGGCGGTGCGATCCGTCGCCGCGGCATTGCTCGACCGCGACCTCTCGGTCGATCGCCCCATCGTCATCCTATCCGGCAACGACATCGAGCATGCGCTTCTCGGCCTTGCCGCGATGCATGTCGGCATTCCCTATGCGCCGATCTCGGTGCCCTATTCGCTGATGTCGCAGGATTTCGGCAAGCTCAAAGCGATCATCGGCATTCTCACTCCCGGCCTTGTCTTTGCCGCCGACGGCGCCGCTTTCGCTCGCGCGATCGCGGCTGCGGCCCCGCCCGGGGTCGAGGTGGTGACCACCGCCAATTCCGCGGGCGACCGACCCATGACGACTTTCGCGACATTGCTTGGAACGGTGCCGACGGCTGCCGTCGACGCCGCCCACGCGCGCGTAAATCCCGACACCATTGCAAAATTCCTCTTCACATCAGGCTCGACCGGATTGCCGAAGGGGGTCGTCAATACCGAGCGCATGCTATGCGCAAACCAGGCAATGGTTCGCGCGGGCATGGCCTTTGTTGCCGACGAGCCTCCGGTTATCGTCGACTGGCTGCCGTGGAATCACACCTTCGGCGGCAATCACGATTTCAATCTCGTGCTCGATAATGGCGGCTCGCTCTATGTCGACGAAGGCAAGCCGATATCGGGAGCCATCGAAGCCACCGTGCGCAACCTGCGCGACATTGCCCCGACGATTTACTTCAACGTGCCCAAAGGCTTCGAAATGCTGCTGCCTTATTTCCAGGCGGAGCCGGCGCTGCGGGAACGATTCTTCAGCCGGCTCAAGGTCCTGTTTTACGCCGGCGCGGGTCTGCCGCAGCACGTCCTCGACGCGCTACAAAGCCTTGCGGTCGAAACCACCGGCGAGCGCATCATCTTTCTTTCCAGCCTCGGCTCGACGGAAACGGCGCCGGCCGCGCTCCAGCGCAGCTGGGAATGCGAACGCACCGGCAATGTCGGCCTGCCGCTGCCCGGCGTGGAGCTGAAGCTCGTTCCCCGCGAGGGTAAACTGGAAGCACGCTTCAAGGGTGACAACATCACGCCGGGCTATTGGCGTGCGGCCGCTCTCACGACCGACGCTTTCGACGAGGAGGGCTTTTACAGGATCGGCGATGCGCTCATGTTCGACGATCCGGCCGATCCCAAGAAGGGCCTCGTCTTCGACGGCCGCATTGCCGAGGATTTCAAGCTCGCGACCGGGACGTGGGTCAGCGTCGGGCCGCTGCGCGCGACGTTTGTCGCCCATTGCGCGCCGCTCGTGCGCGACGTGGTATTGGCTGGACCCGACCGCGACGAGATCGCCGCGCTCATTTTTCCGGATATCGACGCTTGCCGCAAACTCGCGCCGGACTGCGCGCCGGAGGCGCCCGCCGCGACGGTGCTCGCGGATGCGCGCGTGCGAGCGGCGTTCTCCCGCCTGCTCGACGCGCTGGCCGACTCCAAGCGCGGCACCTCGACGCGCATCCGCCGCGCCATTCTGCTTGCCGAACCGCCGTCGCTCGATGTCGGCGAAGCGACCGACAAGGGATCGATCAACCAGCGCGCGGTGCTGGCCCATCGCGCCGCCTTGGTCGAGCAACTGTATTCCGATTCACCGCCGCCGAACGTCATCGTCGTGGCGGCAAAGCAAGCGAGTTGATCATGGACATTCACGGACATGCGGCAATCGTCACCGGCGGCGCCTCGGGCCTTGGCGCCGCCACTGCCCGGATGCTGGCGAAGGCCGGCGCCAAGGTCGCCGTCTTTGACGTCAATGCCAAGGCCGCCGCGGAGGTCGCGATCGACATCAACGGTATCGCGCTTCACTGTGACGTTGCCGACAGCGCCGCGGCCGAGGCGGCGTTCGCCAAGGCCGCCGCCGATCATGGCCCCGCCCGCATTCTCATCAATTGCGCCGGCATCGGACCGGCCAAGCGCATCGTCGGCCGCGAGGGTCCGATGCCGCTCGCCGAGTTCGAGCGGGTCGTCCGCATCAACCTGATCGGCACGTTCAATGCGATGCGGCTTGCCGGCGCCGCCATGCAGAAGCTCGAACCGTTGCAGGACGGCGAGCGCGGGGTCATCCTCTGCACCGCCTCGGTCGCGGCCTATGAAGGCCAGATCGGGCAAGCCGCCTATGCGGCTTCGAAAGGCGGCATCGTCGGCCTCATCCTGCCGGCCGCGCGCGAGCTTGCCCAGTCCGGCGTCCGCGTCAACGGGATCGCCCCCGGCATCTTCGCCACGCCGATGCTGCTCGCGCTTCCGGCCCAGGCGCAGGAGAGCTTGGCCGCTTCGCTGCCGTTCCCGAAAAAGCTCGGCGATCCCTCGCAATTCGCCGCGCTTGCGCGCCACCTGATCGAGAATCGCTATATCAATGGCGAAGTCATCCGTCTCGACGCCGCGCTGCGGATGGCGCCACGTTGACGGAGGACGGAGGACAGATGACGGGACGACGGAGGGAGGCTTGACGACGGGTGATAAGGAATGGCCGATGCATCTTCGTCCCCGATCTGTCTTTCGTCGTCTGTCCTCCGTCGTCTGCCCTCCATCCCCCGATGCTCACCAACATCCGTCAAACCCGCGTCGAATGGTGCGACTGCGACCCCGCCGGAATCATATTCTATCCGCGCTATTTCGAGATGTTCCATACCTCGACGACCATGCTCATCGAACGCGCGCTCGGCACGAGGAAAGCCGAATACCTCGAGGCCTACGCCTTTGCCGGCCATCCGCTAGCGGAAACCCGTGCGCGTTTTCGCCTGGCGACGCGGTTCGGCGACGAGGTCGCCATCGAGACGGCGTTCGTCGAATGCGGCCGTTCGGGCTTCAAGATCGAACATCGTGTGACGAAGGCCGGCGCGCTTGCGGTCGAAGGTTTCGAGATTCGCGTATGGGTGGTCCGCGACGCGAGAGACCCGACGCGCATCAGGTCGCATCCGATCCCGCCGGAAGTGCGGACGCGTTTCGAAAACGCGCAAACCCCGCCCGGCGCGGCCGCGGCCGGTCCTTCGGAGGGAAAAGAGGCGGCGAGCTAGGCCGACTGTCAGTTACTCTCGGGGACCCATGGCTATTGCGCCGATACCCGTTCATTCGCCCGACGATTGGCTGGAACTATGCCGCCGTTACCGCGACGAGGCGCGCGCACTTCTTCGGAGCCGGCGGTCCGACGGCGCATGGCTCAATGGCGGCTTTGCCGTCGAATGCTGCCTAAAGGCGGCTATCATGAAAAAGGAGCGCCTCAATCGGTGGCCCGATAGGGACGATGCGCCCGACCTTTGGACGCATGATTTAAGGGGTCTTTTTAAACGCTTAGGCGTTGATCCATTAGGGATTGACCCCAGAAATCTTGTCGCGCCGGCGCTCAAAACGGTGCTAGATTGGCGAAGAGACCACGGGTATTCGGTAGCAAAGCTGCCGCTAAAGCATGCAAGCCAGCTTTGCGAAGCTGCATTCGAGTCAAACGGAGTTGTCGAATGGATAGCCGGGCTGTACCGCCTGAATATCTGAGGGCGGGCCAAGACTATCTCGATGCACTCGTTTCTCTGGGCCTGATCCCGGCTTTTCTCGGTTGGGGTCGGGAGATCGCGACGGCTGAATGGGTGCTTGTCCTTGTAACATCAATCTTGGAGGCCGGCGGTCCATTGGGACTTAATCGGCTGCTATTTCGCGCTTACAATGCCAAAGCGACGCCGAGAGAGATTTCGCCCTTCATTGTGCGCGTCTTCAGCCCTGAAATCATTCCTGGAGGAGCACGCTCACAATTCTGGTTGCTCGGGGAGCACAATTTCACGGTACAAGGCGTGCCGGGAAAGGCAAGCAATACTGAACCGCACAGAGTGACGAACGTTCAGCAGACGTTCATGGGCATCGAGTTCGAAATGATAAACAGCTATCAAACTTTGCCGGGTGCTGTCGATCGCGCGCTTGCCAGCTATCATGAGCGGCATAGGCAGTGGCAACGGTTCAAAAGCAACGTCGAAAGGCTTGCCGCATAAACAAAGAAGAAGACTCTCCACTGACCGAACAAGTGAGCGAAACCCGGGGTCGGCCTTCGGGCCGTGCTGCTCCCCGGATTACGCTGCGCTCCATCCGGGCTTCTGTAACGGGCCTCGGGAAGTCAATCCCTATTGCGTCATCCGATCGCCGGGGACTTGCTTCTGTAAGGGATCGGCGCGGGGCCATCGCCTGATGGGGTGCGTAGCAGGATAGGTCGGCCAATCTACGGATGCGTGGTCGCAATGCCAACTTCCCGGATTGCGGTCTGACCTGATCCATCGTCCCGGCGAAGCGACTTCGCTTCGGAAGGCC
>JAKAPE010000245.1 GCA_021811945.1 Pseudomonadota bacterium
TTTGCCTGAAATTCCAAGAGGTTTGCGAGCACTTTTAGGGCCGCAACTCACGGATTTAGGATGAATCCTATCCATATGCTCGGTTTCACCAAATCGATGAACTAGTGTGGCTTTGATTCAGAAGTCCGCATGATGAGCTCGCGGCAAAAATGATGCGGACTTCTGAACCGCTACACTAGGCAGGGCGGGCGCGGCGATGGCGTGGTGGTCTCAGGGGTAAATTTTCAACAAAATCGAAAGTACGAGTGGGGCTAAATCGACGCCGCCGGGCTGCGGCGCTTCCTATGCCCATATGGCCACAGGCCGGCCAAAATCTCGGCCAAGACGGCGCTGTCGCATCGTGTTAACCATGGCCAGTTCCGGCTCGAGCAATCGGCGAGGAGAGATTCTCTTCATGAGTGCGTCGTTAAGCGATCTTCGGTTGCTGGCGGGGATTGCCTTCTTTGGGATCGTGCTCGCCGGCTGCGCGATGAATTCGTCGTCGGTTGCGCCGCCGCCGACACCGGCGGTCGCGCCGGAACTTCCCGCTTCGATCCGGCCGGAGGAAGTCGTCGGCCGTTGGGGCTACGGCGCCTATCACAACCCTGCGGATCTTGCGCGCACGAAAGCGGCGGCGCGCCAGGAATGTGGACAGCCGGTCATCATCGACCGCGGGCCGCATGGCGGCGTCATGATGTACCTTGCCGACAGCGCGCAGTTGCGGGAACTCGACCTTAAGGGGGGCCCCAACGGCGGCAACTATATCGGCCCGCCGGGCCCGGCCGGCGGCGTGCAGGACAGAGAGATCGTATCGTTCGACGGCCGCACCATGATCCTGCGCTGGATCAATCCTGAGGTTGCGAGCCGCTACGGCACCGGGGTCTATGTGCGCTGCCCGCCGGAAGGCGCCGCCCGCGCGCGCCCGCCGCGGCCGGCTCGTTAAGTAATTCGTTCAGATCGAATCGTTGCCGCTCCGACGTTTGCCGGTGCAGTTGGGCGGCCGGACTTTCAAGCCGAGCGACGGCCACCGCTGAACAAGGCATTGATCTCGTCCTGCGAAACGCGGCCGGGGTCGTCGTCGAGCCGCGGGTCGTGCAACGACCTGGCGGCGGCAATTTGCGCGCATTGATTATGCGCGTGCGAGAGCTGTCCTTCGATGCTATTGAGTGTCGCCATCGCCTTGACCACGCGCTGGCTGGTTAAATCCTGAAAATTGCAGGCCTCGAAGATCTGGATCACGCGGTCGCGGATGTCCTGAGCGAGCCCCTGCTCACCCTCGTGCTTGAGCGCCGCGGCGAGGTTGTTGGCTGCCTGGTCGATGTCTTCAGCCGCCGCAAGAATCTTCTGTGTCGCCTCTTCGCTGCTGTTGCGCACCACGTCGAGTTCCTGGACCATGCGGGTGATCTCGTCGGCTTGCAGGCACAGCTCACCGGCGCTTCCATTCCCGCGCGCCATCTGGCGTGGAAAGCTCGCAGCGAGCGCGCCGCGCAGCGCAGCGAGCTCGCGCATGACTTCGCTGTGACGGCGTGCCGTCTCATTGTCGTCGATCTTCGGCTCGCGCCGCGCGGCGGCCGTCTCTTCGACGCGAAAGATTTTTCGCGGTTCGACCATGATCTCACTGGCCGCAGCGGCGGCTGCCGGATTCAAATGACTTCGGCCGGCTTTCCGAGCGGAGCATATTTCGCAACGCCGGCTTCAAGCTTAATGGTTGGCCGCTTAATGACGCGTTCACGGGCAGTGACGCAGCAGCGCGCCGGCAAGGAGCCAGCTGACGACTGCTTAACCTTAACGGCGCG
The DNA here is from genome assembly GCA_021811945.1 of Pseudomonadota bacterium. Taxonomy (GTDB): domain Bacteria; phylum Pseudomonadota; class Alphaproteobacteria; order Rhizobiales; family Xanthobacteraceae; genus BOG-931. The sequence continues at coordinate 1,776 of JAKAPE010000245.1, forward strand.
GCTTTCACGCAAAATAAACCCTGACTTGATGAACAATGTACCAAGACGGCGTCGGCGCGAGCCAGCGGCGGAAAATTTACCAAACGGTCGGGGTTTGCGTCTGTACTCGGCGCGCCGGCTGAAGACCGCTCGGCGGGACGTGACACCGCAAAGTGCAACGAGTACAGAGATCGGTGATGCGGCGTATTTTCGCGTGTGCGCTTCTTCTCGGCGCGTTCCATGCTGCTGCCGGCGCCGCTCCCCTGCAGATTGCTCCCCAAGCCAGTACGGCGGAATCGACCTCGGAGGCCGCTCTTGCGCCGGCAGTCGAAACCACGCCTGCGAATTTGCAGCGTGCCAGCGTCGGCGGACCCGATCTCGGTGGCGGCTTCATCGAGTTCATGTTCCGCGGAGCCGCGCTGCAGCCGGCCTTTCAGCCGCCAGCCGCCGGCTACCAGCCGCAGCCGGCTCCGCCACTTGCCGAGCGCGAGGAACGTGATCGTGCCTCTGCGTCTAGCCCTGTCGCCGACACGTCCCATCCCCGTGTTGACCCGAAATACGATCGCCAGGTGGTCGACTACACCGGTGACGAAAAGCCCGGTACGGTCATCATCGATACGCCGCACAAGTTTCTTTTTCTGGTCGGGCAAGGCGGCAAGGCGCTGCGTTACGGCATCGGCGTCGGCCGTCCCGGCTTCACCTGGTCGGGCGCAAAGACAATCACTGCGATGCGCGAATGGCCGGACTGGCGGCCGCCGCCAGACATGGTCAAACGGCGGCCCGATCTGCCGCGCTACATGGCGGGCGGCCCGGAAAATCCGCTCGGCGCACGCGCGCTTTATCTCGGCTCGACGCTCTACCGCATCCACGGTTCCAACGAGCCGTGGACGATCGGCACCAATGTCTCGTCAGGCTGCATCCGCATGCGCAATGCCGACGTTATTGACCTCTTCAACCGCGTGAAAGTCGGGACAAAGGTCGTGGTAATGTGAAATTTGCGCATCGCTCGGGCCGATCTTATAGCGCAATCGATTCCTTCTGTTGCAACCGTAACGGACCCGGCGTGCCGGACCGGATGCCGAAAGGCGACGAACGTGGTATGCGAAAGCGCAATGACCCGCGTATTTCGCTACGACCGGGCGCGTGCCCGGCCCCCCGCCGGCTGGCGCCACCGCGCCCTGGGCCGCAAGGCGCTCACTTTCAGTCTCATCGGTGTCGTCAATACGGCGGTGGACTACAGCGTCTTTCTTCTCGTCCGCGCGGCATTGAACCGGTCGCCCGCCGTGCTGGCCGCCGCCGATCGGTTCGCCGATCTCTGTCATTGCGGCAGCGCCCGGGCGGTTTTGCTGATCGCGCCAAACCTGATTTCGTGGGTCGTCGCCGTAAGCGGTTCCTACCTCATGAACTCGTCGATTACCTTTGCCGTCGAATCGCAACGCAAATTGCGTTGGCGCGCCTATGTCGCCTTCGTCCTCGCCAGTGTCATTGGACTGCTCGCCAACACCGCGACCCTCGTCGCCGCCGCGCAGGTCTTGCTGCTGCCGGTGTGGCTCGCCAAGGGCTTCGCCGTGCTGGCGAGCTTCGCCGTCAATTTCTCGCTCTCGCACTTCGTCGTCTTCCGGGTGCGCTCCAGCGCGGCGGGCGAAGCGGAACGCATGTGAGCGCGCCGGCCCGGCTGCGCGCAACGACAGCCACGTCGATCACCGACTGTCGGACGATCCTTCGCCCTGACTTACGTGGTGCGAGAGCTCCGCCATGAGCCGGGCGAAGAGCGCATTATCGCGCACATAGACATAGTCGAGCGCGGCGACGGAGACTGCCTCAGCGCCGTGCTCGCGCAGGAAGCTCGCCAGCGCGTGCACGTGCTGGGGCGGGCAGTGCAGCGTGAGCATCCCGGAGGAGGTGGGGCCGCCGAAGGGGGCGGCGACGCCGAATTTTTCCCGCGCGGTATTGAGCAGCGTCTCGTTCATCGCGGCAAAGCGCGTGCGCACCTCGCGGCAGGCATAGCCGCGTTTTTGCGCCGCCATGCGGTCGAGGAGGAGCCGGGCGGTCTCGCGCTGCGCAGCGTTCCATGACGCTCCGCGCGCGGCGACGAGGTTCGCTTGCGAGCGCAGGATCACGCCGTCCTCGACCACCTTGAGACCGTTGGCGGCAAGCGTGGCGCCGGTCGTCGTGATGTCGACGATCAATTCGGCTGTGCCGGCCGCCGGCGCCGCCTCGGTTGCGCCCGAGCTTTCCACGATGCGGTAATCGACGACGCCGTGCCCGGCAAAGAAGGCGCGGGCAAGGTTGGCGTATTTGGTGGCGAGCCGCATCTTGCGCCCGTGCTTGAGCCGGAACGTCGTGGCGACGTCGTCGAGGTCGGCCATGTTGTGCACGTCGATCCAGGCCAGCGGCACGGCGACGACGACATTGGCGAAACCGAAGCCGAGCCGGTCGACAAACACCACGCACCGGTCGGCATCGGGCAGCATCTCGCGGATGAGGTCCTCGCCGGTGACGCCGAGATGGACGGCGCCCGCCCCGAGCTGGCTGGTGATTTCGGCGGCCGACAGGTAGGCGATTTCGACGCCGTCGAAGCCGGCGATAGCGCCGCGATAGTCGCGCGGCCCCCGCGGTTTGACGAGTTCGAGCCCCGAGCGCGCGAAAAAGACTTCGGCGTTCTGCTGCAGCCGGCCCTTTGCCGGCACGGCGAGGAGAAGCGGCTCACTCATGCCGCGCCTCCCGGCTCGCTTTGTGCCGTTTCCGTACAGGCGGCCAGCTCCTCGATCGAAGCGGCAAAGCCGACCGCCGGGATCGCCGCCTCAGCGCCGATCCGCGCCAAAAGTTCGTCGTAGCGCCCCCCGGCGATGAGCGGACCTTTGGCGCGCGGGTCGTGCAGCTCGAACACGAAGCCGGTGTAGTAGTTGAAGCCGCGGCCGAAAGCGGTGGAAAAATGGATGGTGCGCACGTCGATGCCGCGCGCAGCAAGGAAACCGGTGCGCGTCTCGAAAAGATCGAGCGCGGCGGCGAACGTGAGCCCAGCGTCGGCGGCGAGCGCGCGCAGTTCGCCCGCGGCTTCGTCGGGATGGCCGCGCACGGCCAGAAAACGTTCGATCAGCGCCCGTGTCTCGCTCGGCAGCCGCGTGCCGGCGCCGAGCGCGGCCTGTTCGAGAAAGCGTTCGGCGATCTCGGCGACAGAGCGGCCGCCCACCGTTTCGATACCGGCGATGGATAAGAGATCAGTGACGAGGTGATGCGCGGCCTTGGGATCGGAACCGGCAAGCGCGGCAAGCACGCCCTTGTACTCCGGCCCTCCGCGGGCGCCGGCGAGCGCGAGCTGATCAAGATCGTGCGCCAGCGACCATTTGCGGTTGAAATCCTTGGTCAGCCGCCGTTTCCAAGCCGGAGCAAGGTCAAGCGCGGAAAGGAAGGCGGCAAACAGGCCGACATCGCCCATGCGGATTTCCGGCGCCGCCAATCCATAATGCGCGGTCGCTTCCAGACCGAGCGCAAGCATTTCGGCGTCGGCCGCCGCCTTGTCCCGCCGGGCGAAGGATTCGATGCCGATCTGCAAAAACTCGGCTGCCCGTTCCTCGCGGTGGCGAAACACGGTGCCGAGATAGCAAAAGCCGGCGACCTTGCTCGCCGCGCCCGATTGCAGATAGACGCGCGAGACCGGAATCGTGAGGTCGGGCCGCAGGCACAATTCGCGCCCCTCGGGGTCGGCGGTGAGAAATATGCGGCGGCGGATGTCCTCGCCGGAAAGGTCGAGGAACGGCTCCGCTGGCTGCAGGATCGGCGGCGCGACCCGCACATAGCCGGCGCGCACATAGGAGGCGACGAGTTTTTCCGCACGCGCGTCCGGTACGGTGGTGGCCATGGTGGCATTGCTCGACATGATGCGCCCCTTAGCACGGCAAGCGTCGCGATTCGATGAAGATTTGGCAGGCTCTGTTAACGCCTATTCTCCGCTGGAGCTGGCTGGTAATTGAATCGGTGGCCGATAACTGCTCGTCCCCGCGAAAGCGCGCGAAAGCGGGCACCCAGTGTTGTTGAGAAGGGATTTATGGGCCGATCTGGATTCCCGCTTTCGCGGGAATGAGCGAAGATGTTTTAAGCTTACCCCATCCCGCTCTGGCGTCCTCACGCCTTTGGGGTCAATCGCGGCGCCGCGGCATGAGGCACCGGCTCGCGCAGGTCCATTGCTCCCTGAAAGCGACCGTCCGCAGCCGAAATTCGGCCCTTCGCGATGTGCCATTGCACTAAATCGCTGCGCGATAGTTTGCGGCGGGGACGGCTTAGCTGCGCGCCTACTGATTTGGATCGAGATAGTCGGTAGCAGACGGGGCGCCCTGTCTTGAAGATCGAGGTGTCGTCAACCTCATCCTTGACAGGAGTTGTCTATGAGCACCGTTGCCGTTAGCCCGTTGCGCCAGCGTATGATCGAGGATATGACCGCGCGCCAGCTCGGTCCGCACTCGTAGAGGAGCCACATCTCCAGCTGCAAGCGGTTTGCTGCGTTTCTCAAGCGCTCTCCGGACACGGCCACGATCGAGGATATCCGCCGCTTTCAGCTGCACCTCGCCGAGACAGGGACGAGCATTTGCAATCGCAACCGCATCATGACCGGGCTGCGGTTTTTGTTCCGCGTGACGCTGCGGCGGCTGGACCTTGCCGCCGAGATCTATCACATCCGCGAACCGCAGAAGATTCCGCAAGTGATCAGTCCGGACGAGGCACGCCGGCTCTTGGCCGTTGCCGACAGCCTGCGGACTCGGGTGCTGCTCAGCCTCGCCTACGGCTGCGGATTGCGTGCGCGCGAAGTGGTCCGGCTCAAGGTCAAGCATATCGACAGCGCACAGAAGATCATTCGCATCGAGCAGTCCAAGGGCCGCAAGGACCGCAATGTCATGCTCTCCCCTGAGACCCTCGATCTGTTGCGGGGGTGGTGGAAGGAGCGCCCGAAGCGTGGAGATGCGGGAACGCCCCTGGAGGAACGTTGGCTGTTTCCGAGCAGGAAGTCCGGTTGGGGCGCCAGCAAGCCGATGACCACGCGGCAGCTCGCGCGCCTGTTCCACGAGGCGGCCGATGCCGCCGGGATCAGGAAGAACGTCACGCTGCATGTGCACGTGGTCGGGCATCAGGTGCCCTTCCTCGATCAGACATTCCTTGCGCCGGGCAAGCTCGCGGAATACAGTGCCCAAGTGCCGCCGGATTTGCCCAAACAGCGCTTTCTTGCGGTATTTGGGCGTGAACACGACCTGGTACTTGCACTCCCATGTCGCGTGGTTCAGGTGATTATGATCCTGTGACATTGCGATCTCCTTGAGG
>JAKAPE010000246.1 GCA_021811945.1 Pseudomonadota bacterium
TTCCGATCTCGTGAACCGCCTGGGTGCCGAAACCGAATTGTTTCTCCTGGACCATCGCCGCCTCATCCTTGCGTTTTTCTGAACCCGAGCGCCGCCGCGGCCCAACCTCCGCAAGGGACGGGGCTTGGCAAGAATCTCGATCTGCGAGACCGCTGCCCGGGAAGCCTGTGCGATACGCTCATATTCACGGTGTCGTTTCACGGTGTATATTGCATCGCTGAGCTCATGAAAACACCCCGCCCGCTCGTCCCCGCGACAGTGTGATCGGTTTTCGTCCACTTGTCCCCGCGAAAGCGGGACCCAAGTTATGTCGCGTCCTGCGTCCCCGCTTTCACCGGAATGAGCGGAATTGATGCCGGCATCCGCGTCTGCACCACGAGGCCGCGCGCGCGCGCGTCGGCGACGCCGAGGGCGCGCAAGGCGATCAGCGTGAGCGACTGCACGATGTCGTGCTCGCGGCCGCGCGCATCGGGCGCCAGCGCGCCGATCAACCCTTCTGCGACAAGGCCGATGAGGATCGCGGCGGCAAGCGCCCTATCCAGCTCGGGCAAGTGGCCGCCGGCCACCGCCGTGGCGATGCGGCTGGAAAACTCGGCGGCGAGCGACTTGCGGAAAACGAGCTGCGCGGCATCGAGATCGGCACCGACCGGCTCGGCGAGTGCCGCAAACGCAAGCCGGCGGTCGGCAAGCGCACGCGCGGAAAAAGTCATAATCGCTGCGCAAAGCGCCGATAGCGGGCCGGGCGCGGCGTCGGCGGCGCTGCGCAACGCGGCAATTTCACGTGCGGAAATTTCGGCCAGAAGCGCCTCAACGAGACCGGTCTTGGTCGGAAAGTAGCGATAGACCGTTCCCGCGGCGATGCCGGCGCGGGCGGCCACCGGTGCAATCTGGACCGCCGCCATGCCTCCCTCCCTGGCCGCGTCTCGCGCCGCGGCAAGAATCGCGTCGCGCCGGGCGGCTAGGCGGCGGGCAACGTTCTCGGTGCGCCGATAGGGCATGAAGAGGACAGGAATTGAGAAACGATCACCAATATGTGAACCATGATTCAGTAGAGAGTGCAACGGCGCCGACTTTCCTCCCGCCCGCTTGGCTGGCCCACGCCGTGAATGCGCAACTGATCGACCAGAACTTGCGCCGCCGTCCGCGCATTGCCCTTGGCGCGCATCGATATCTCCGCGAGCGTCCCCGCTGTCTTTTGGGGAGAGGTCAGGGGTGAAGTCGGAGAGAGTTTCGCGCTGGGGAGTCCGCGCGAAATTCGCCAACTTGCGTATTGTCGCTCACTCTGTTCGGTCGGCGTGCGCCAAGGTCAATAGTAAGGTCAATAGTATGGCGGCAAAGAGGTTGCGACGGCATGAATGAGACGACGGCGCGTCAGGACGAGGTGTTGGCCCTTCTGGCCGATCCGGCGACCCACGGCGGCGCCAAGGTCAAGCGCATCGACACCCACGCCGCGTCGGTATTCCTCGCCGGCGACCGTGCGCTGAAGATCAAGCGCGCGGTGCGCTTTTCCTTTCTCGATTATTCGACGCTGCAGAAGCGCAGAGAGGCCTGCGCGGCCGAGCTCGCCGTCAACGCGCCCTACGCGCCGGAAATCTATCGCCGCATCGTGCCGATCACGCGCGAGGCCGGCGGCGCGCTCAGGATCGGCGGCTCCGGTGCGCCGGTCGAGTGGGCGGTGGAGATGCGGCGTTTCGACGAGACGCGGACCCTCGACCGCCTCGCCGGCGAGATCGGCGAGGATTTGGCCGACGCGCTGGGCCGCGCCGTCGCCATGGCACATGCCAAGGCGCCGGAAGTCGCGGCGCAGCCGTGGATCGCGGCGATCGGCGTCTATATCGACGAACATTTCGCAGTGTTCCGGGCGCACCCGGAGATCTTTCCGGCCGCTGAGAACGAAGCGCTGGCGCAAAGAAGCCGCGAGGCCTATGCGCGCATCGTCCCGCTTCTCGGTGAGCGCGGCCGGCACGGATTTGTCCGCCGCATCCACGGCGATCTGCATCTCGGCAATATCGTGCTGATCGGCGGCAAGCCGGTCCTGTTCGACGCCATCGAGTTCAGCGAGATCATTGCCTCGGGCGACGTGTTTTATGATCTCGCCTTCCTGCTGATGGATCTCCTGGAGCGCGGCCTCGCTCCGGCCGCCAACATCGTGCTCAACCGGTACCTGGCCAAATCCCGGCGCGATGAAAACCTCGACGCGCTGGCGACGCTGCCATTCTTCCTCTCGCTGCGTGCCGCGATTCGCGCCAAGGTCACGGCGGCGCGGATGGAGCGGGCGCCGGCGGCCGAACAGGGGGCCATCGCGCGGGCCGCCGGCGCCTATTTCGCCTTCGCGCTGCAGGCGGTGGCGGCGCAGACCCCGAAATTCGTCGCCGTCGGCGGCCTCTCCGGCACCGGAAAGACCAGGCTGGCGAGGACGCTCGCGCCGGAACTCAAGCCGATGCCCGGCGCCGTCATTGTGCGATCGGACGTCGAGCGCAAGGCGCTGTTCGGCGTCGCTGAGACGGAGAAGCTCCCAGCCGAGGCTTATCGCAGCGATGTCACGGCACGCGTCTACCGGACCCTCGCCGACAAGGCGCGCCGCATCCTCGCCGCCGGGCATTCCGTCGTCGTCGATGCGATGTTCGCCCGCCAGGCCGAGCGTACTGCCCTCGCGCAGGCAACAACGGCGGCAGGAGTTCGCCTCACGGGGCTGTTCCTGACCGCCGACCTCGAAACGCGGATCGCACGCGTCGGCGCCCGCGCCCGCGATGCCTCGGACGCCGATGCGGCCGTGGCGCGGGCACAGGAGCGCTACGACCTCGGCGCGCTCGACTGGACGGTGGTCGATGCCTCCGGCACAGTCGAGGAAACCGCGGCGCGCGTAATGGCGGCGTTGGCGGACGCTTGATAATTGATAATTGGCAGAGGCTACTTGGACGCAGTCACAACGCTTGATTGACTGCTCCCGCGCCAATATAAGCGCCGCAGATATTGGTCGGCAGAAAGGCGCGAAAATGGCGAGCAGCGAAGCAACCACATCGGCGCACGGTTCGCCGCAGGCGACGCGTCGTGACTTCCTCTATATCGCCACCGGCACGGTCGCCGCGGTGGGCGCCGCGGCAACCCTGGTGCCGCTGGTCGCACAGATGAATCCCGACGCCTCGACGTTGGCCGCCGGCGGACCGGTCGAACTCGATGTCACCAAGATCGAGCCCGGTCAGCAGGTTGCCGTCCGCTGGCGCGAACACCCGATCTTCGTCTTCAATCGCACGCCGCAGACCCTGGCGATGCTGCAAGACCCCAAGCTTGCGTCGCTGCTTTCCGACCCCAAATCCGAAGTGCCGCAGCAGCCTCCCTACGCCGCCAACTGGCACCGCTCGATCAAGCCGGAATACGCCGTCCTGGTCGGCATTTGCACCCATCTCGGCTGCATCCCGCTGTTTTATCCTAGTCCGGACGCTGCAACGCCGGTTGCCAATTGGCTCGGCGGCTATTTCTGTCCGTGTCACGGCTCCAAATACGATGCGGCGGGCCGCGTCTACTCCGGCGTGCCCGCGCCCTACAACCTGCCGGTGCCGCCCTATCGTTTCGTCGACGATACGACGATCAGAGTGGGTGAAAATCCAAACGGTTCCCACTGGGATTTTGGCTCGATCAAGCAGCTCTAGAGCGCGGTCCGGAATGGGGGAAAGCCGGCTTTCCGAAACGCTCATGCACGAGCAAAATGTTAGGGCGTAAACCGATCCGATCAGCACGGATTTCGCTTGAAGCGCACCGCGTCGACGTAGGATGAAGATCAAACTGCCGCAGCGGATCGGGTGGGTGCGACTGTCGCTTTTGGCGATCGTCGTCGGCGTGGTTGCCGGATTCGGCGCCGTCGGCTTCCGCGCCCTAATCGGTCTCATCCATAACATCGCCTTTCTCGGTAAATTCGCCGTCGCTTACGACTCCAGCGTGTTCACCTCGCCCAGTCCCTGGGGCGCGTTCATCATTTTCACTCCCGTCATCGGCGGCCTCATCGTCACCTTCCTGATCACCAATTTCGCTCCCGAAGCGCGCGGCCACGGCGTGCCGGAAGTGATGGATGCGATCTACTACAAAGAGGGCCTGATCCGGCCGGTGGTGGTCGTGATCAAATCGCTGGCCTCGGCCTTGTCGATCGGCACCGGCGCCGCCGTCGGCCGCGAGGGGCCGATCATCCAGATCGGCTCGGCGATGGGCTCGACGCTCGGCCAAGTCATCCGCATGGCGCCGTGGCAGCGCATCACGCTCGTCGCCGCCGGCGCCGGCGCCGGCATCGCCGCGACCTTCAACACGCCGATCGGCGGCGTGATGTTCGCCATCGAGCTGATGATGCCGGAATTGAGCGCGCGCACCTTCCTGCCGGTCGCGCTCGCTACCGGTACCGCGACCTTCATCGGCCGCATCTTCTTCGGAATCTATCCCGCCTTCACGATCCCGAGCTCGCTGGCGATATCGCAGAACCCGGCTACGCTGCCGGCGCTGTTGCTCTACGTCGTGCTTGGCGGCCTCATCGGTCTTGCCGCCGCCGCTTTCGTGCGCGGCCTCAGCCTTGCCGAGCACGTATTCGAGCTGGTCAAGAATCCCTACCTGCGGAACTTCATTGGCATGCTGTTGGTCGGCGTGCTGATCTATGCGCTGTTTGTCTTCGGCGGACACTATTACGTCGAGGGTGTCGGCTACTCGACCATCCAGGCGACGCTGGCCGGCAGCCTCGGCCTTCCCGGGCTGCTCGCGCTCCTGTTCGCCGCCAAACTCGCCGCCACCTCGATGAGCCTCGGCTCCGGCGCCTCCGGCGGCATTTTCTCACCTTCCCTGTTCATGGGCGCGACCGTCGGCGGGGCCTTCGGCCTTCTGGTCAATGCCGTCTATCCGGCGATGGACCACAGCGTGACGACATGCGCCATCGTCGGCATGGCCGCCATGGTCGGCGGCGGCACCGGCGCCGCCATGACTGCGGTGACCATGATCTTCGAGATGACGCGCGACTACGACCTCGTCATGCCGAGCATCATCGCGGTGGCGATCGCGATCGGCGTCCGGCGCATCATCTCAATCGAGAACATCTACACGGTCAAGCTCGTCGGCCGCGGCCACTTCGTGCCCAAGGCGCTGCACGCCAATATGTTTCTGGTCCGCCGCGCCGGCGACGTGATGGAGCGCGACATAAACGTCCTGCCTGCGGAGGCGGATTTCGATGCCTTTCTGCGCGAGCATGCGAACGAACGCGGCTTCAAGCATGTCGTAGTAACGCGCGGCAACCATATTGCCGGCGTCGTGCGCGTCAACATCAGCTTGCGGCGCTGCGTCGAGCAGGCGTATGGCGGCGTGCGTTTCGAGGACGTCGCGCAACACAAGTTCACCATCGCGCGCGAAGGCGACATCATGTTCGACGTCGTCCAGCGCATGGCGCATCGCGACGCCATCATGGCGGTGGTCGTCAAAGGCAAGGGCGAGCGCCCGTTCGGGATCATCGGCGTCGTCTCGAAAGAACACATCGCCGACTCCGTCGCCGAGAGCATCAAGCCGTTCGGGTGACGGAGCCGAACAGAATCCGAAGGCTCGACCGGGCGTGCTTTCGCGCGCCGGCTCGCCCATAATGCCGCATGGCTTTCGATCCGCGCCCGCTCGCCGTGGCCACGGCGGGCTTTTCCGCCTTCGTCAATCTCTACTCGCCCCAGGCGCTGTTGCCGGAACTCGCGCGTGAATTCGGCGTCGGCGCCGGCGAGATCAGCATGCTGATGACGGCAGGCACCGCGGCGATCGCGCTCACCGCGCCATTTACGGGCACGCTCGCCGATGTCTTGGGCAGGAAGCGGCTGATCACCGCCGCCATGTTCGCGGTCGTCGTGCCGACCCTGATCATCGCCTTGGCGGGAAGCGTAGCGCAGCTCGTGTTCTGGCGTTTTGTGCAGGGGCTGCTGCTGCCGCCGATCTTCACCGTCACCGTCGGATATGTCGGCGACGAATGGCCGCCCGCGGAGGTTCCCCGTGTCGCCGGGCTGTTCATTTCCGGATCGAGCATCGGCGGCTTTTCCGGCCGATTCATTGGCGGCGGCGTTGCCGACCTCGCCGGCTGGCGCGTTTCCTTCGCGGTGGTGGCGTTGATCACCCTGGTCGCCGCGATCGTCGTCGTGCGCGCCCTGCCGCCCGAGCGCCGTTTCGTGCGCTCCACGGGACTGCGGACGTCGGCGCGGCAAATGCTCGCCCATCTGCGCAACCCGCAACTGCTGGCGATCTATGCGGTCGGCTTCGGCGTGCTGTTCAACTTCATCGCCACGTTCACCTATGTGAGCTTCCACCTCGCGGCAGCGCCCTATTTCTTTTCACCGACGCTGCTTGGCGCCATCTTCGCCACCTATCTCGGCGGCAGCCTCGTCGTGCCGTGGGTTGGCCGCGCCATTTCGCTGTTCGGCCGCCGCCATTTCGTCCTCGGCGTCATCGCCGCATGGAACGCCGGCGTGCTGATGCTGCTGGCGCCGCCCGTTGCCGTGATCATTGCCGGGCTCGCCATCTGCGCCGCCACCGGTCTGATTTGCCAGGCGGTATCGACGGGCTATGTCGTCACCGCCGCCAAGGAGGGACGTTCGGCCGCCGCCGGTCTTTACGCGTCGGCGTTCTATATCGGCGGCAGCCTCGGCGCCTCGCTCGTCGGCCTCGTCTGGAACACCGCCGGCTGGAGCGGCTGCGTCGCCGCCATCGTGGCGATGCTGGCGATCATGGCGGCGATCGTTGGCTCCGCCTGGGAATGACTGCGGGACTGAGGTCGACGTTGCCGATTTGTGTTCTCCGACGGAGGCGGTTAGGTGTGGCGCGCGTACCGCACCGGGAAAATCGCTTAAACGTCGTCGCATGGATGTCGGCATCGATATCGGCACCCGGCGCGCTGCCGATGCCCACGGCAGGGATGAAATAGCCGCCTCGCGTTGATGGCCTCCGGAGAGGGGAATCGTGCTTGACGCGCATCAATTTTCGGCGCGACCGCGCGTGCTGGTCATCACGCTGCGGCGGCTGGGCGATGTCT
>JAKAPE010000247.1 GCA_021811945.1 Pseudomonadota bacterium
AAATAGGGCAGAACGTCGTCCCAACCCCAGCCGGCGAGCCCGAGCTGGCGCCAATGATCGTAGTCACCCGACTGCCCGCGCATGTAAACCATCGCGTTGATGGCAGACGAGCCGCCGATCACCTTGCCGCGCGGGTAGTTGAGGCTGCGGCCGTTGAGACCCTCTTCCGGCTCGGTCCTGAAACACCAGTCCGAGCGTGGATTGCCGATGGCGAACAGATAACCGACCGGGATATGATACCAGATCCAATTGTCACGGCCACCGGCTTCGAGCACGAGCACGCGGCAAGCGGGATCAGCCGAGAGGCGATTGGCCAGAAGGCAGCCGGACGAGCCGGCGCCGACGATGATGTAGTCGTACTCGCCTTCGATTGCCTCGGCCTCCGCCATCTGTCACTCCGCAATCGCCGCGGTGAGGCTGTCCCTGTGCGGCCGCTTAAATCATAGCACCCGCATAAGTCATCGTCATTCCAAGACCAAGCGACGCATGGCGCCGGCAGGCCATAACCACGGACCCGCTGAATATGTGGGCTCCGAACTCGAGCCTCGCGTCGCTCGGGAGCAACGAAAGCGCACTTTACCGCCGGTCGCAGGCACTGCTATGTTCTGCGCGCGACGAACGGCGCGCTGGGCGCGCGCCGGACGAGCCTGGAACGACGGTTCTTCGAGGCGGTCGTGTCGTCTTAATCATGCTTGCGCCTCGTTCACGCTGCGTTTGGCGCAAACAGTCGAAACTGCCGGAGAACCGTCGTGCCCGCGCAAAAGTCCATCATCGCGGCCCTTGCCGCCATCTTCACCATCGTTGCCGTGCCGTTTTCATCGCCGCTTGACGCGGCGGGACAGCTGCAGCCGATCCTGGTGTTCGCCGCCGCCTCAATGAAGAATGCGCTCGACGACGTGGATGCCGCTTTCAGCAAAAAGACCGGAATTAAAGTCGTTGCCAGCTATGCGGCGAGCTCGACGCTGATGAAACAGATCGCGCAAGACGCGCCGGCCGACGTGTTCGTCTCCGCCGATCTCAAATGGATGCGCTACGGCATTGAGCATCACGTCATCAAGAAAGACACGCGCGTCAATCTGCTCGGCAACGAGCTGGTGCTGATCGCGCCCAAGAATGCCAAGATCGGGAAAGTTCGTATCGCCCAAGGATTCGATCTGACGGCGCTGGCCGGCCAGGGCCGCATCGCCGTCGGCGATGTACGTGCCGTGCCGGCCGGGCTTTATGCCAAGGCCGCTTTGGAGAAGCTCGGCATCTGGGCTGCCGCCGAGCCGAAGCTGGCGATGGCGGAAAATGTCCGCGCGGCGCTGATCCTGGTCGCACGCTCCGAAGCGCCGCTGGGGATTGTCTATGCGACCGACGCCAAGATCGAGCCCGCTGTAAAGATCGTTGGCGTTTTTCCCGAGAGTTCGCATCCGCCGATCATTTACCCGGCGGCTTTGACGGCGCATGCGAAGCCCGATGCCGCGCAATACCTCGCGTTCCTCCGCTCGCAAGCAGCGAAGTCCATCTTCACCCGTTACAGCTTCAGGTTTCTGATAAAGGCCGCGTCATGATCGCGTGTTCTTATAACCTCCCCCTGGAAGCGGGAGATCGTCGGCCGAAGGCCGACAGGTGGGGGTCGGTCCTAGCCGCCACTTTGCAGAGGACGCCTCCCCGGCGCGCCTTGCGCGCCGACCCTCCCCTTTTACGGGAGGGCTAAGCAAATGTTCGGCCTTTCGCCCGCTGATTGGGCCGCGGTCCTGTTGTCGTTGCGCGTTGCCACGGTCGCGACGGCGTTCGCGCTGCCTTGCGGGATCGCGGTGGCTTGGTTGCTGGCGCGAAAGGATTTCTGGGGCAGAGTCGCGCTCGACGGGCTGGTGCACCTGCCATTGGTGTTGCCGCCCGTCGTCACCGGCTATCTGTTGCTTATCTCGTTCGGACGCGCGGGTCCGATCGGTGCGTTTTTAGACCGATATTTCGGCATCGTCTTCTCGTTCCGCTGGACCGGCGCCGCGCTCTCCTGCGGCGTCATGGGCTTTCCGCTCATGGTGCGGCCGATCCGGCTGGCGCTCGAATCGATCGACCGGCGGATCGAGGACGCCGCCGCGACGCTTGGCGCCGGCCGGTTTCTAGTATTCCTCACCGTCACCTTGCCGCTCGCCCTGCCGGGCGTGATCGGCGGCGCGGTCATGTGCTTCGCCCGCGCGCTCGGCGAATTCGGCGCCACCATCACCTTCGTTTCCAATATCCCGGGCGAGACACAGACGCTCTCTGCCGCGATCTACACCTTGATGCAAATCCCCGGTGGCGATGCGGCGGCGGCACGGCTGGTCGTCGTCGCGGTCGTGCTGGCGCTCGCCGCGCTCATCGCCTCGGAATGGTTCGCCCGCCGCGCCGGCTTGCGATTTCAGGGAGAGTGACGGTGCTCGCCGTCGATGTGGAGAAGCGGCTGGGCGCCTTCACGCTCGCGGTGCGCTTCCAGGCGGCCGGCGGCGTGACGGCCTTGTTCGGCCCGTCAGGCGCAGGAAAGACCACAGTGGTCAACATCATCGCCGGTCTGTTGACGCCGGACCGCGGCTCCATCGCGCTCGATGGCCAGGCTCTGTTCGACGCTGCCGCAGGCGTCAATGTGCCGCCGCATCGACGCCGCGTCGGCTATGTCTTTCAGGAGGGCCGGCTGTTTCCCCATCTGAGCGTGCGGCAAAATCTCGATTACGGCCGCCGGATGAGCGGCCACCCGCGCGACGAAAGAGAGTTCGCTCGCGTCGCCGCGCTCCTCGATATCGGCCACCTGCTCAATCGCCGACCGCGCAAGCTGTCGGCCGGCGAGCGCCAGCGAATTGCCATCGGCCGCGCCCTGCTTATGCAGCCGCGGCTGTTGCTTCTCGACGAGCCGCTCGCCGCACTTGACGCCGCGCGCAAACGCGAGATTCTTCCCTATCTCGTTCGCTTGCGCGATGAGGCGCGCGTGCCGATGGTCTATGTCAGCCACAGCGCCGCGGAACTGCGCCGGATCGGCGAAAACATCGTGCGGCTCGAGGCCGGCCGCGTGGCGGCGTGCGGCGGCATCGAACTGCTCGACGAAACGGAGACCGACGCCCTAGGTTGACCACCTGCAGCGCCCGAGTGGATAATAAACCGCGATTTCGAATACGGCACGATGATGAACTTGCTTCACCCGCGTTCTATCAACCGTTGCGCCGCCGTTCTGGCCGCGGCACTCATGATCTTTGCGGCCGCTTGGACCGTGCGTCCTGCCGAAGCGCAGCGCGGCAAGGACACCGTTCGCCTGGTGATCGATTACGGCGACGGGATCAGCAAGACCATCAGCAACCTTGCCTGGGCGAAAGGAAATACGGTGCTCGACGCCATGAAGGCGGCGACGGCGCGCCGGCACGGGATTTCCTTCAGCTATACCGGCTCCGGTGCCTCGGCCGTGCTGACCAAGATCGACGACGTGGCGAACGAGGGCGGCAGCGGCAAAAAGAAAAACTGGCAATATTGGGTCAACAGCGTCTACGGCAATCGAAGCTTCGCCACATTCCAGTTGCATGCGGGTGACGTGATCCTCTGGCGGTTTGCGACAGCCCAAGGAACAACGGAGCAAGGAAAATGACGCCGAAGCTCTCGAACGCGCTTATGACGATCCGCGCTGTTGCCGGTCCCGACGTCCTGCTCTCGGATGTGACCCGTGTGGCCGGGCTGATCGGGCTCGATGTCGGCGCGCGCATCCTGCCGCACGCGCCCGATTTCACGCCGGTCGCCGCAACGGCATTGTTCGCCGCGAGCGCGCTGCGCCTTCGCGCGTTGTCTATTCTTGTGCCGGTCGCAGCAATGTTTCTGGCCGACGCCGCCCTCGGCTTCTACGACTTGCGGGTGATGGCGGCCGTCTACGCGGCGCTCGCCTTGCCTGCTGTCGCCGTCGCGGCATCGCCGCGGTTGCGACGTCCGGCGATGATCGCGCCGGTCCTTGTTTCCTCCTCGCTGGCATTCTTTGCGGTAACGAATTTCGCCGTCTGGGCTTTCAGCCCGATGTATAGCGCCAGCGCCGCCGGCCTGGTCGAATGCTACGCCGCCGCACTGCCATTCCTCAAAAACATGATCGCCGGCGATCTGTTCTGGGGCCTGGTATTGTTCGGCGGCTCTTGGGCATTGCGGAACATCATGTTGCCGACGCCCGAACTGCCGGAGGTTGTCGCCCGGCAGCATGCGGACGCGGCTGGTTGATCTGGTTCGCTGTCACGACCGACCCCGGCAAGACCGAGCTGGAATGGAAACCGCGCCTGCGCCGATCGGATCCGCCACGGTGTGGGGTCTTCTCTGTGGGACCGGCGCGGCGCTGTTCTGGGCGCTGGGGTTTGTCGCCGCGCGGCAAGGCGATGAAGTCGGCCTTTCGCCCGTCATCATCGCGCTGCACCGCTACATCTGGCCCGCGCTTATCTTATTCCCTATGCTGGCCACCGGCCGCGCAGGAGATCTTGGCACGGCCTGGTGGCGTCGCGCCGTTCCGCTCGCCGTGTTCGGCGGACTGCCGCTCGCGCTGATCAGCTACCTGGGCTATTTGTTTGTTCCGCTCGGCCATGGCGCCATTATCCAACCCTCCTGTGCGGCGCTGGGCGGCTTGATCCTGGCGCGGCTGGTGCTCAGAGAGCCGCTGCCGCTGCGGCGCGTTGCCGGCGCCATCGCCATCATCGTCGGCCTCATCCTCGTCGGCAGCGAAGCTTTGCGGACCATGGGCGGTCACGGCGTGCTCGGCGATCTGTTGTTCGTCACCGCCGGATCGTTCTTTGCGGTCTTCGGCATCCTGGTGCGCATGTGGCGGATCACGGCGCTGCGCGCGGCAGCGACGACGAGCGTCTTGTCGATGGCCGGCCTGCCGCTGCTGGTATTTTATTTCGACAACATGCTGGCTGCCGGCTTTTGGGAAAATCTGTTGCAGGCCGCCGTCCAGGGCGGACTGGCCGGCGCCAGCGGCATTTATCTGTTCACGCGCGCGGTCGCGCTGCTCGGCGCCTCGCGCGCGGTACTTTTTCCCTCGCTCGTTCCTCCCTTCACGCTGCTGATCGGCTACCTTGCGCTCGGCGAAGTGCCAAGCGCCGCACAGCTCGTCGGCCTGGTGGTGGTCGTCGTCGGCTTTCAGTTGACGCAGAAGGGGTGAGAGTCACGCCGCCTTGCGGCCGGCCAGGAACTCGCCCATGCGCTCGAGCGCGCGCAAAATATTTTCCGTCGAGTTGGCGTAGGACAGCCGCAGATAGCCCTCGCCGAGGACGCCGAAATCGGGGCCGCCGATCAGGGCGACGCCGGCCTCTTCGAGCAGCGCATGGGCGAGCGGCTTTGCTTTCCAGCCGGTGCGCCTGATGTTGGGGAAGGCATAGAACGCCCCTTTCGGCCTGGCGCAGGACATGCCCGGCAGGCGATTGAGCCCTTCGACGACGATTTTGCGCCGCTTGTCGAACTCCGCCACCATCTTCGCTACGTCGTCCTGTGGGCCGGTGAGCGCCGCAAGACCGGCATATTGCGCGGCGGCGTTGACGCAGGAATGCAAATTGACCGCGAGCTTGCGCGCATGATCGTAGAGTTTTCCCGGCCACACCGCATAGCCGAGCCGCCAGCCGGTCATGGCATAGGTTTTCGACCAGCCATTGAGAAGAATGAGCCGGTCGCGAATCGACGAATATTGCAGCAGACACACATGCGTCTCGCCGTCATAAACCATGTGGTCGTAAATCTCGTCCGACATCACCACGACATCCGGATGGCGCTCGAGCCCGGCGACCAGCTTGTCGATCTCAGGCTTCGGCGTCACGCCGCCGGTCGGATTGGCCGGCGAGTTGAGAATGAGAAGCCGCGCCTGCGGCGTGATGAGTTCGAGCGTTTCTTCGGCGGAGAAGGCGAAATTGTTCTCCTCGCGGATCGGCACCGGAACGGGACGCGCGCCGGTGAATTCGATCATCGAGCGATAGATGGGAAAGCCGGGATCTGGATAGAGGATATCGGCGCCCGGCTCGCCGAACATCAGGATCGACATGAACATCGTCGGCTTGCCGCCGGGAAGAATCATCACCGTGTCCGGCGCGATGGTCACGGCGAAGCGCCTGTGGAGGTCGGCGGCGACGGCCTCGCGCAACGGCAGAATGCCGACGGCAGGCGTGTAGCCGTGATGGCCGTCGTGCAAGGCTTTCACCGCGGCCTCGACGATGAAATCCGGTGTACGGAAATCGGGTTGGCCGATGCCGAGATTGATGATGTCGCGGCCGGCCGCCGCCAGCCGCGTCGCGCGCGCGAGCACAGCGAAGGCGTTTTCTTCCCCGATGCGGTCAAAAGCCGCAACCGTTTTCAGCATGGCATTTGTCCGAGGCCCGGCGGTGCAGCTCGGCACTTGACCTCAATTGTTGGTCCAAGGCAATCGGCATATCTATAGGCTGGGCGAGGGCGCCGGGAGACGACCATGACGAGGAACAACGGTTCGCAAGGCTCGGAACAGACCCCCCTGCGCTCGCAGTTGTGGTTCGACAACCCGCGCGATCCGGGCATGACCGCGCTCTATCTCGAGCGCTACCTCAATTTCGGGATAACCCGCAAGGAACTCACCGCCGGCCGACCGATCATCGGCATCGCGCAGACCGGCTCCGATCTGGTTCCCTGCAATCGCCATCACCTTGATCTCGCTCAGCGGGTGCGCGATGGCATCCGCGACGCTGGCGGCATCGCCTTTGAGTTTCCCGTGCATCCGCTGCAGGAAAGCGGCAAGCGTCCCACGGCCGCGCTCGACCGCAATCTCGCCTATCTCGGCTTGGTCGAGGTGCTGTACGGCTATCCGCTTGACGGCGTGGTGCTGACCACCGGCTGCGATAAGACCACGCCCGCCTGTCTGATGGCCGCGGCAACCGTCAACGTCCCGGCGATCGTGCTTTCCGGCGGGCCGATGCTCGACGGCCACGACAAGGACGGCAAGCTTTTGGGTTCGGGCACCGTCGTCTGGCAGGCACGCGAGGACATTGCCGCCGGCAGGATCGACTACAGGGAATTTCTCGACATCGAGAT
>JAKAPE010000248.1 GCA_021811945.1 Pseudomonadota bacterium
AAGGTCTTGTGGTCCAGCTTGCGCGCATCTTGCTTCGGCATGTCTTCAGCATACGCCCAATAACGTCGGATGTGAAGATATTCATGAACTGATTAGTAACTGGCATTGTGGCGGCGGGGGCCGCTGTGATCTTTTGGTGGTGGAAGCGTGCCCGACGTATTCGGCTTGAAGAATATCTAAAAGAACAACGTAGCGACGATACTGGCGACGCTGGTATTCGTAACATCGTACATCTCATGGGAAACTGCGCCATGTCAGAAGCCCAAGTCCTAGAGGCTGCATTCGGAAGCCGCAAAATCAAGTCTTGGGTTGCGACAGACGGCGAGTATGGCCCGGACCTTGAATTGATGTTCCAATATGACGAACATGCCTATGCGCGGCGAAAACCGAAAAAGCCGCTTAAAAAGTCAAATTAGGACACTACCGATCAATTTCATCGCTTGGTATATATGAAATCGATATGCAATAAATAGCAGCTTTCCGGAGTCGGGCGGCACGTGGGAGGCGGTAGAATTCATGTCAACTGCAGTCGCAAGAATCCTCGACGATCTGCGGGACCGCGGTGGCCTGCAGAACAAAGACATTGCCAACATCGTTGATGTGTCCACCGCGACGGTTTCGCGCTGGTCACAAGGAAAGGCCACACCGGAACTGCGCACGCAAACGGTCATTTCCGATCTGCGTTACGTAGTCGAACGGCTCCGGGATTTCTATGCCCCGGACGAAACGCGGCTTTGGCTGCATGCCCGTCATCCGCTCCTTAATGGAGAACGCGCAATAGACCTCATCTATGCCAATCGAACGGAGGAGGTCCTGGCCGCGATCGACCGCATGGACGCAAGCGGGTATCTCTAACAAATGATTGACGGCCGGAAAGCCCGCGACCCCGAGCTGCTTGATCAACTGGATAAGCTTCCACGTGCAATCTTTGAAAGTCGGGTGTGGAGGGTTGTGCGCGAATCGCGGGATGTGCTTCAGGCCTCTCGTGTCGGCGCGAGATGGGACCCCGGCTCGTTTGATGTCTTGTATACCTCCCTCAATCCTGAAGCCGCTCGGGAGGAAGTCTATTTTCATCTCTCACGTCAGCCGGTTTTCCCATCTGTTCCCTTTCAAATCCATCGGCTCCGTATCCGCCTAAAACAGATATTGAACTTGCAGGAAACGGAGTTGCTCCGCGGCCTTGGCGTCGATATCAGCAATTATGCGAACATGGATTATTCGCGAACCCAAGCTATTGCAGATGGCGCTTTTTTCCTCGGCTACAGCGGCATTATCGTTCCTAGCGCGCGCTTCCAAGGCTTGAATTTGGTTCTTTTCACAGACCACATCGAGTTGACCGACGTGGAAGTCGAGCACTCTGAGCCAGTAAACTGGATTGCGTGGCGACGATCCCGATAACAGTACGCCAGCACAACTCGTTAGTACCGATACTGGTCCGGCTTGTACGGCCCGTCGACCGCCACGCCGATATAGGAGGACTGCTTGTCGGTGAGCCTGGTGAGCTTGACCCCGATCTTGTCGAGATGCAGCCGCGCCACCCTCTCGTCGAGCGCCTTCGGCAGCGTATAGACCTTCTTCTGGTACTTGCCGGGGTTGGTCCACAGCTCGATCTGCGCCAGGGTCTGGTTGGTGAAAGACGACGACATCACGAAGCTGGGGTGACCCATGGCGTTGCCGAGATTGACCAGGCGTCCTTCGGAGAGAAGGATGATGCGCTTGCCGTCGGGAAACTCGATCTCGTCCACCTGCGGTTTGACGTTGTGCCATTTGAAGTTCTTCAGCGCCGCAACCTGAATCTCGCTGTCGAAATGGCCGATGTTGCAGACGATGGCGCGGTGCTTCATCTTGCGCATGTGGTCAATGGTGATGACATCGACATTGCCGGTCGCGGTGACGAAGATGTCCGCCCGCGCCGCGGCGTCCTCCATGGTCGTCACCTTGTAGCCTTCCATCGCCGCCTGCAGCGCGCAGATCGGATCGACCTCCGAGACCATCACCCGGCAGCCCGCCTGGCGCAGCGAAGCGGCCGAGCCCTTGCCGACATCGCCGAATCCAGCGACCATCGCCACCTTGCCGGCCATCATCACGTCGGTGCCGCGCCGGATACCGTCGACCAAGGACTCGCGGCAGCCATAGAGATTGTCGAACTTCGACTTGGTGACGCTGTCATTGACATTGATGGCTGGGAAAAGGAGCCGGCCTTCCTTCTCCATCTGGTAGAGGCGGTGCACGCCTGTTGTCGTTTCTTCGGTCACACCGCGGATATTCTTTGCCGTCTTGCCGTACCAGCCGGGCTGCGCCGCCAAGCGCTTCTTGATGGCGGCGAACAGCACCTCCTCTTCCTCGTTGTTCGGATGGTCGAGCACGGACGGAGTCATCTCCGCTCTGGAGCCGAGATGCATGAGCAGCGTAGCATCGCCGCCGTCGTCGAGGATCATGTTCGGAGAGCCGCCGTCGGCCCATTCGAAGATGCGATGGGTATATTCCCAATAGTCCCTGAGCGACTCGCCCTTGACCGCGAAGACCGGCGTGCCGCCGGCGGCGACGGCGGCTGCGGCGTGGTCCTGCGTGGAGTAGATGTTGCAGGACGCCCAGCGCACGTCGCCGCCGAGCGCTTTCAGCGTCTCGATCAGCACGGCGGTTTGGATGGTCATGTGCAACGAGCCGGCGATGCGCGCTCCGTGCAGCGGCTTTGCCGAGCCGTATTCTTGGCGCGTCGCCATCAGGCCCGGCATCTCGGTTTCGGCGATGGCGATTTCCTTGCGGCCCCATTCGGCAAGGCCGATATCCTTGACGACGTAGTCGGCAGGCACAGCTTTCGGTTTGGTCGACGTGCTCATGGCAATCCTTTGGGCTATTTCAGCTCTGTCGAAAGTTCCCGGTTGGCGGCGCTGACCTGCTGGCCCGCCGGCGGCGCAATGCACTAAGACATAAAGATAACTTTATGTCCACGGATGAGCTGTGGCTTCGGCAAAGTATTCTGTCTCCATGTGCAGCTTATCAAAGTTTTGTCGCCGACCTGAAAGCTGCAACCGAGCGAGGCCGGTAGACCGGGCCGCGCCGGGATAACACGGCAAAAGGCTCGCCAGCGGTCGTGAAGTATGAAAGTTCAGACGCCAGTCGACAGACAGCGTCAGACAGACAGCGTCAGACTTAAGCCTTGCGTCTCGCGGCGGACATTATCGGCGAGCCGGGTCTGAACCTGTCCATCGGGATAGGGGGAAGCCTTGCGGCTTCACCCCTCCCACGCCACCGTGCGTACGGGTCCGTACACGGCGGTTCGGCGGATTTAGGCGGGAGCATGATGAGCCATTGTGAAGAGACCGTGCGTTGTGAACGTGCGCGTGCGCAGGGCACGGTGCAGGGCTTCGCAGGCGCTCAGCCGCCAGGGACCTTTGCCGCTCATGATCGCGGCGAAAGCGGATTTCTCGCTTGCGCCCGCGCGTCTGAGTTCGTGCGGCGGCGTCGCGTCTTCCATTGCACCCACAGCATGCCGCGCAATCGGCGTCTGATCCAGCCATTGAGGGTGTCGAGTTCACGGCCCTCGCTGAAGCCGAAGTATCCCACCCAATCCCGCAGGACGGGATAAAGGTCGGCGATCATTCGTTGCAGCGCCACGCCGCGGTGGCGGCTCGTCACCATGCGTATCCGCTGCTTGAAGCGGCGCAGGGCTTTGACCGACACCGCCATCAGGCGGTCATGGTTCACCCGGTCGAAGAACTTTTCCAGATCGATGTCCACCACAACGCTGCGCCCTTCCTGCACGTAGGCCTGCGCACGACGCACCGCGTCATGCGCCCGCCGTCCCGGCCGGAAGCCGTAGCTCGCATCCGAGAAGGTCGGGTCGAATAGCGGCTGCAGGACCTGTAGCAGGGCCTGCTGGATGAACTGGTCGAGCACCGTCGGCACATTCCCAGCGAACTGCACTTTTGTCCAAACAGCCTTGACGCGTGCGGCAATCGAAGTGAATTCTTGCTACCCTGCGCTCGCCGAGCGAGGAAAGGTCTGTTCGATGCGCTCGCTCCTCTTCGTTCCCGCCGACAGCGGCAAGAAGCTCGACAAGGCGATGGCAAGCGGCGCCGACGCGCTGATCGTCGACCTCGAGGATTCGATCGCGCTTGACCGCAAGGAAGCCGCGCGCAAAAACGCCGCGGCTTTCCTTGCGGAAGCGGTTGCAACCGCGCCGCGACCGTATCTCCTGGTGCGCGTCAACGGCCTAAAAACCGATCTGATCGACGCCGATCTCGACGCCGTCGCGGCGGCGAAGCCAGACGCCCTCATGCTGCCGAAGGCCGAAGGCGGCGCCTCGATCATCCACCTGGACGCTAAGCTCGCTGTGCGCGAAGCCCTTTGCGGCCTGCCCGACGGTCACATCAAAATCGTCGCCATCGCCACCGAAACCGCGGCGGCGCTGTTTCGCGTCGGCAGCTATGCCGGCGCGAGCGCACGGCTTCTTGCGCTGACCTGGGGCGCCGAGGACCTTTCGGTTGAGCTGGGCGCCGAGGCCAATCGCGATGCGCAGGGCCGGTTTCTCGACCCCTATCGGCTGGCGCGCACGCTCTGCCTTGCCGGCGCGGCGGCCGCCGAGGTCATGGCGATCGACACCGTTTACGTCGATTTCGCCGACAGCCACGGCTTGCGCCGCGAATGCGAAGAGGCGCGCCGCGACGGTTTTGCCGGGAAAATGGCCATCCACCCGGCTCAGGTGCCGATCATCAACGAGCTGTTCACGCCGTCGCTCAAAGCGCTGGCGCAGGCGCAAGCGATCGTCGATGCCTTTGCGCAAAATCCCGCCGCCGGTGCCGTCGGCCTCAACGGCGTCATGGTGGATCGCCCGCATCTTAACCGCGCCAAGCGCCTCTTGCAGCGCGCCGCAGCCAAGCCGCGCTAGTGTCCCGCTTCCGACGTTCGTATCACTTTGCCGCATGCCCTATTACGAACGTCGGAAGCAAAGGGACACTAGCAACTTTATGAATCTAGTGTGGTTTTGGATTTGACGCTCCGATGACGAGTTGCCGCAATGATGACCGGATCGTCAAATCCACCACACTAGAAGGATGCCGGCCTGATTTGCGGTTAACGCGGACTTTACTGATTTTCGCGACGCTTGACGGCCGACGAGGGCAAAGATGGCGATGCGCCGGCATATCCGCGCGATGACGCTGGGGACCGTGAAGGTCGGCCCGGACGCCGCCCTCATTCTCGGCGGGCTCCTGCTTCTTAGTGTCCCCTGAGCGCCGACCGGGCGTTTGCGCCTGGGCGCTCAGGGGGCCGGCTCAGCCACACGGAACCCACCAGCGTCCGAAGCAAAATCCAGACAAAGCCTCACGAAGACGGGCTTTCGCGGGCGCAGACGAGAAGGACCCCAAGCCATGACTACGCCAGGCAAGTCCGAGAAGGACCGCGTCGTCATTTTCGACACCACCTTGCGCGATGGCGAGCAGTGCCCCGGCGCCACCATGACCCACGAGGAAAAGCTCGAGGTCGCCGAACTGCTCGACACCATGGGCGTCGACGTGATCGAGGCCGGTTTCCCGATCGCCTCGGAAGGCGATTTCGCCGCCGTCAACGAGATCGCCAGGCGCACCAAAAATGCCGTCGTCTGCGGCCTCGCCCGCGCCGGATTTGCCGACGTCGACCGCGCCGGCGAGGCGATCAAGCCGGCCAGGCGCTCGCGCATCCATACCTTTATCTCCACCTCGCCGGTGCACATGAAGTGGAAGCTGCAGATGGAGCCGCAGCAGGTCTTCGAGATGGTGGTGGCATCGGTCGCGCGGGCGCGGAATTTCACCGACGACGTCGAGTGGTCGAGCGAAGACGGGACGCGTACCGAGCGCGATTTTCTCTGCCGCTGCGTCGAGGCCGCGATCAAGGCTGGGGCCACCACGATCAATATTCCGGATACCGTCGGCTATTCAGTGCCGGAGGAGTATTTTGCACTGATCAAGTCGGTGCGCGAGCGGGTCCCCAACTCCGACCAGGCCCGCTTTTCCGTGCATTGTCACGACGACCTCGGCATGGCGGTGGCGAACTCGCTCGCCGGCGTGCGCGCCGGCGCGCGGCAGATCGAGTGCACCATCAACGGCATCGGCGAGCGCGCCGGCAACGCCGCGCTGGAAGAGGTGGTGATGGCGATGCGAGTGCGTAACGACGCGCTGCCGTTCTGGACCGGCGTCGACGCGACCATGCTCACCCGCGCTTCGAAGCTCGTCGCCGCCGTGACCTCGTTCCCCGTGCAGTACAACAAGGCGATCGTCGGCCGCAATGCCTTCGCGCACGAGAGCGGCATTCATCAGGACGGCATGCTCAAACACACGCAGACCTACGAGATCATGCAACCCGCCGATGTCGGCGTGAAGCAGACCTCGCTGGTCATGGGCAAGCATTCCGGCCGCCACGCCTTCGCGCACAAGCTTGAAGAGTTGGGCTATCGGCTCGCCGGCAACCAGCTCGAAGACGCCTTCGTGCGCTTCAAGGCGCTCGCCGACAGGAAGAAGCTCGTCTACGACGAGGACATCGAGGCTCTGGTCGACGAGGAGATCGCGACCGCGCAGGACCATATCAAGCTCGTCTCGCTTTCGGTGATCGCCGGCACCCATGGGCCGCAGCGCGCCACCATGAAGCTGGACGTCGACGGAAAGTCGGCGATCGAGGAATGCGATGGCAACGGTCCGGTCGATGCCACCTTCAACTGCATCAAGGCGCTGGTGCCGCACGAGGCGGTCCTGGAGCTTTACCAGGTTCATGCGGTGACCGAAGGTACCGACGCGCAGGCGGAAGTCTCTGTGCGTCTGTCGGAGAACGGTCGCGCGGTCACGGCAAAGGGCGCTGATCCCGATACGCTCGTGGCCTCGGCCAAGGCCTATCTCGCCGCACTCAACAAACTCCTCGCCCGGCGCGCGCGCGGCAGCGAGCGCCGTATTCATTCGACGGAAGCTGGGTGAGCGGTCGGGCACCGAGCAGTCAGACACAGAGAGGCTGGAGGCTCCGCTTCTCGACCGCGGA
>JAKAPE010000249.1 GCA_021811945.1 Pseudomonadota bacterium
CAGGCGGATCAGCGGCTTGGTCCGGTTGATGTCGGACGGCGGCACGACGAGGTAGAGCGTGGTGGGCCGGTCGCCGGCGACGATGTCGCCGATGCGCCAATCGCAGCGCCGCGTCACCTCGGCCACCACGGGGTCGCGGTAGAGGCCGAGGAACGACATCGCCGTGCTCAGCACGCCGGATCGCTCGTTGCCGGACTTATTCAGCAGTTCGCGAGCGGCGGAGGCGACGACTGGGTGGACGCCGGCCTCGCCGAGATGCGGCGTGCGCATCATGGCGGCGAGCGTCGACTCGATCGGCCGCTTCGGATCGGACAGGAAGGACGCGACGCCAGCGAGCGTCTTGTCCTGCTCGGCGTAGAGAACATGCAGGATCGCGCCGACCAACAGCGCATGGCTGGTCTTTTCCCAGTGATTTCGCTTTTCGAGGCTGCCTTCGGGGTCGACCAGGATGTCGGCGATGTTCTGGACGTCGCGCACCTCCCACTCGCCGCGCCTGACCTCAAGCAGCGGATTGTAGGCCGAAGACTTCGCGTTGGTCGGATCGAACAGCAGCACCCGACCGTGCTGGGCGCGGAAGCCAGCGGTGAGCTGCCAGTTCTCGCCCTTGATGTCGTGGACGATCGCCGAACCTGGCCAGGTCAGCAGCGACGGGATGACGAGGCCCACGCCCTTGCCGCTTCGGGTCGGCGCGAAGCACAGCACATGCTCGGGACCGTCGTGGCGGAGATAGCTGCGTTGATAGCGGCCGAGCACAACGCCATCGGGACCGAGCAGGCCGGCCTCCTCGATCTCCTTCGGTTGCGCCCATCGTGCGGAGCCGTAGGTCTCGGCATTCTTCGCTTCGCGAGCCCGCCAAACCGACATGCCGATGGCGACGGCCGCGGCGATGATCCCGCCAGACGCCGCGATATAGGCTCCCTCGATGAAGATCGAGGGAGCATAGGCGTCGTAGGCGTACCACCACCAGAAGAAGGCCGGTGGCAGATAGAACGGAAAATGCAAAATCTCGAACCAGGGGCGGCCGAGTTCGGGCTGAAAGCCGAGCCGCCAGGCGGTCCATTCCGTCGCGGTCCAGATCGTCAAAAGGACGATCCCGAAGACGGTGATGACCTGGCCCCAGAGTATCTTTGTCGCCGACATGCCGGCCGTCCTTTCCTGAGATCGATGATGGGTGGGGGCGCTCACAGGCCGAGTCCCCGATTGCGGCCAAAGCCCCAGTCGACGCCGCCATCATCGCGGGCGACACCGGAGACGTGGCGGCCGAGCTGTTTCTCGAGCGATGGGGTCCAAGGCACGAGCTGAAAGCCGAGGCCGTCGTCGATCATGGCGAATCGGCCGGAGGCGAGCGCGAAGCGCTGACGGTATGATCCGGCGACGTGCTCGCCGGAGGCGGCCTGGTTGAAGGTCTGGCCCGTCTCGGCCGCAAGCCGCTCGCCCAAGGCTTCGACTTCCCGACGGCGGAGCGTGCCGATCAGGCCCTGGGAGAAGGTGATGCCCCGCGCCTGTCGCTCGGCCAGCCCCTGCTCGATGAGCTGGTCGGCCCGTCGCTCCAGCGCATCGCGGACCTCAGCGCCGAAACCCGCCTGGCCAAGGTCGACCGGATCACGCGAGACCGCCTGGCGGTCGAGCCAGGTCGCGCCGCTGGCCGTCACCTGATCCTCGATGGCGAGGTCCGACCGCACGGCGAGCGCGACGCGGCGACGCCCTTGCGCGTCGTCGAACTTCCTCAGCTCGACGATCGAGCCGGGCGCGCTGTCGCCGGTGGCGTCGAGGTCGGGGAATTTGATGTGGTGGGTGCGGCCGTCGACGCCGTCGATGACGGCATAGGCGGTGCCCTTCAACTCGTCGTCGAGCCCTCGATCGACCAGCCGGCCGATGACGGGCACGTCGAGGCTCTCGCCGGCGAGCACATAGCTCGCGGTCGCGCGCTCGATACCGCGTTCTCGCAAGCCCCGATGAATCCGCTTGATGATGTCGCCGCGCTCGCCGAGTTCACGGAGCGTGGTCTCGGCCGCCTCGTCCATCGTCCACTGGCCGGCTCCGATCTGATGGGCGAGACCGAGGCTCTCCAGATGCCGCAGGCGGCCGACCTTCAGTGAATGGAACGGGTCCGGCTCCTGGCCCGGAGAGGGCGCAACGTCGATGACGCCATGTCGGCCGCCGTCACGGATGAGCTGCCGGTCGAGCTGGGTCCAGCGCTCGGCCTCGACCTGACGCTCGAGCGCCTGGTGGATATCGAGGTCGCTACGCAGCCCCAGCTCCCGCGTGACCAGGTCCTGGGCGCGGGCGCGCATCCCTTCCTTGATGTAGTCGCGGGAGATGACGAGGTCTTGGCCGTCCTCGGCGACGCCGCGCACGATGATGTGGACGTGAGGGTGCTGCGTGTTCCAGTGATCGACGGCGACCCAATCGAGCTTGGTGCCGAGGTCCTTCTCCATTTGGCCGACCAACTCGCGGGCATAACCCTTGAGGTCGGCCATCTCCGGCGCGTCCTCGGGCGAGACGATGAAGCGGAAGTGATGGCGATCCTTCTCGCACCGCTCGGCGAAGGCCTGGGGGTCGGTGTCCTCGGTTTCGGGGCCGAACAGCCGCGCCTTCTCCCCGTCCCGGCTGACGCCCTCGCGCCGGAGGTAGCCGAGATGAGCGCCGAGCGGCGCGGAGCGCGCGGTGTGGCGGACGACGCGCGCCTTGACCGTCACCAGGCGCGAGCGGCCGGCGAGCAGATGGTTCGCCCGGACGGCGGCGACACGGCCGCGGCCGAAGGTCGAGCGGCTGGAGCTTCTGAGCAGACCTTGCCGCGATACGCCGCCGCCGGCGCGTTGGGCGGCGGCGAGCGCCTGGGCGATGAAGGGCTTGGCCCGCTGACTGCGCGAAGAGCGGATGCGGCCTGGCCGGGGCTGGAAGTCGTTCTCCTCAGCCATCGCCGGCCCCGGCAATGTGCGAAAAACAGAGGATGGGCAATGCGTTGACGGCACCGCGCACCTTGCGCGCCGGGGCCGCACGTTGCGCGATCGACGAAAAACACAAGCAAAAACAACCGACCGACAGGGCCGCACCTTGCGGCCTTTTATCTGGCCCTCTGTCGGTCGGTTCCCGCACGCCTCCCCTGTCCGCCCCTCCTTCTTCCCGGAAGGGCGCTGCGCCGCGCCAGCCTGCGAAATCGCATCCGAGAACCTCGAAGAAGCTTATCGAGACCCCGAACACCGTCGCGCCGCCAAGGAAGGCGCATGCGGGCCGAAGCAAGAGCGCGGCGTGATTGCAGGGGAGCTGCACCGTCATGGCTTCGGTCCCGCTGCTACAACTGAGACGAACAGACCCGTGGATTGCGGTGCGATGGCGGAGAGATCGCGCACCGCGAGGACGGCCGGCGTGTCGCTCGGCGGCTGCTTGGCCGACGTGCGATCAGCGGGTTCAGCGCTTGCCGGCCGCGTTATGAACAGCGGCGCTTGCGTCCAGGACGACGGATCGGAGGCCGCCACGAGGACAGGCCCATCGATCGCGCCGTCCCCGACAAAAGGGATGAGCGCGGCGACGTAAGCGATGGTCTCGGGCGGTAGGGGCCGATGCCGATCACGATAGTCTTCGTATCGACCAGGCCCCGCATTGTATGCCGCGAGGAAGCCCGGCGATCCGTAGCGGTCGTGCATTTCGCGCAGGAAGGCCGCGCCCGCCAGGATGTTGTCGTGTGCATCGAACGGATCGCGACCAAGGCCGTACCGAGCGCGCAGCGACGCCCAGGTGTCGGGCATGAGCTGCATCAACCCGATCGCCCCCCTGGGCGAGATTGCGCGCCGATCGCCGCGGCTCTCGACTCGCATGATCGCCCGTATCCATGCCGTCGGAATGCCGAAGCGTTGGGCCGCCTCCGCTATAAGCACGGCAT
This sequence comes from Pseudomonadota bacterium, assembly GCA_021811945.1. Lineage (GTDB taxonomy): Bacteria > Pseudomonadota > Alphaproteobacteria > Rhizobiales > Xanthobacteraceae > BOG-931. Next base: position 3,884 of record JAKAPE010000249.1, read on the forward strand.
AGGTATCGCTCGGCGCGTGCAGCTCGATCCGAGCGGTCTGGGCGTGAGCGACGACGGTGGGCATGCCGAACGCCGTCGCCCCGACGAGCATGATGAGAGCGGCCCGCATGCGCTCAATCCCGCTGGCCGCGCTTGGGCGGGCGGTTCCAGTTCAGCACCCACGCAGACTTGTCGTTGCCGGACTGAAAGAGATTGGCGCGGATCGGCTGATGTAGCGCCGGGTCATCGATGACGAGCGAGACGTATTCGCCCGCCTTCTCGCCAGTGCGTTTCCAGCCCGCGCCGATTTCCGGACCGTCGGCATCGCCCAGATGGACGCGAAAGTCGGGCGCATTCTCGGCATCGGAAGATTCGGCCGGAACGAGGGAGAGGTCGTGGGTGAAGAAGAGCGTCTGAATGCGTCCGGTGAAGCCGGATTTATTGCGGGTGAAGTGACCGATCTGCGCCATGGGAACCTCCTGGGTTGGCGGGTTGGGAAGCGGGTCAATCGGTGGCGGCGCGCCAGACGAAGCGGCCATCGTCGGCTTCGTCGGTCCACAACGGGACCGCGCGAGCGACGATCGAAGCGACGGGGAGCGGGCCGAAATAGCGGCCATCCAAGCTGTCCGGGACGGTCGGGTTCATGAGGAAGACCTCGCCCGGCCGAAGCACGCGGCAGCCGCTCCAGCGCGGCAGTGGACGGTGGAGGTGATCGCGGTCATGGGCGACGCCGACCTCGACATGATCGACGGTGACGACGTCGCCGTCCCGGCACACGATCTGTCCTGGTAGCGCCATGACGTGCTTGAGCAGCGGTACGCCCTTGGGCAGGAAGCCGCCGTCCGCGAGGTAGCTTGCGATCGGCTCTGGCGGACGCACGACGACGAGTTCGAGCGTGTGGAGCCGACCCACGCGGTGCAGCGCATAGAGCCCGGTCGGGGTGCTCGCCGTGGCGTTCCAGATCAGCCGTGGCGCCGGGTGGAAGAACGCGATGGCGCCGATGCCAAGCATCGCGAAGTACGTCGTCATGACGTAGCCGAAGCGGGTCATGGCGCGACGCTCCGGCGCTTGAGCCAGGCGGCATGTTGCGCGCGCGTGTAGGCGCGCGGCTCATGCCCAGCAGCGAGGCGGTTGTGGAGGTGACGCCAGTATTCCGGCGCAGCATCGGCAGGATCGATGTCGAGCGCTTCGACCGCATCGATCGCCTGCAGCACGCGCTCGACCTTCGGCCAGCCATCGACGCGCAGCAGGATTTCACCACCGGGGCGCACGAACGGCAGCGTCTGGTAGCGGACGCCGGGCTCGACCGCGCGCACGATGTCCATGCGCGAGACGATCGTGCCGAAGTCGTTCGACGCCCAACGCACGAAGGCGAAGATGCTGCCCGGCTTGAAGCTGGAGATGCTGTGGCGGCGATCGAGGATTTTCTCCTCGGCGCGCCGGCCGAAGCGCAGCCAGTGCTCGATTGTCTTCTCGATCCAGGTCAGCTCGACATGGGTCAGTGCGACGGTGCGCCGATGCGATGGCGGCACGACGCGCGGCGGCGACTGCTCGTTGTCGTTCATGAGGACTCTCCGGGATCGGCGGGAAATTCGCGGGAGAGGAGGTCGCGGAGCATGTCGGCGACGGTGACGCCGCGCCGGAAGGCGGCGACCTTGATGCGGCCGCGTAGCGCCGGGGTGACGTCGATCGTCAATCTTGCGCTGAAGGCGGAGGTGTCATCCGACCGTCTGCCGTTCGCTTCGGAGGCCTTGATCCAGCTCTCGGCGTCGCCGGGTCGGGATGCGAAGCCACGTCTGGTGGACCGTTCACTCATGGCGCGATCCTCGCGACCTCGGCGGCCATCGCGGCGATCTCGCGCGCGGCGACGCCCTGCTCCGCCAGTTCGAAGACCAGGCGGCCCGATTGCGCGGCGTCGGCGAAGACGACGCGCTGGCCGATGGTGCTGGCAAGCACCGGCGGATCGTGATCGGCCAAGGTCTCGGCCGTCTCGCGGGCGATGACGGTGCGGGCGCCGCAACGATTCAGCACGAAGCGAGCGGCGAGCTGCGGGCGGTAGATGCGCGCCTCGCGCAGCAGGCCGAGCATCTCGGCGGAGGCCCAGCCGTCGAGCGGCGACGGCTGGACGGGGATCAGCACCAGATCGGCGGCGAGCAGCGCCGAACGCATCAGCCCGGCGACGCGCGGCGGACCGTCGATGACGATGTGGTCGACGGTGCGGGCGATCTCGGGCGCCTCGCGGTGGAGCGTGTCGCGCGCGAGGCCGACGACGCCGAATAGCCGTGAGACGTTCTCCCTCGCCCGCTGCTGCGACCAATCGAGCGCCGAGCCCTGGGGGTCAGCGTCGATCAGCGTGACGCGCTTGCCATGCAGCGCCCATTCGCCGGCGAGGTGCAGCGCGAGCGTCGTTTTGCCGACGCCGCCCTTCTGGTTGAGCAGCGCAACGATCATCGCTTCCCTCCCGGCTTGCGGCTGAAGGGCAGCGTTGACTGTCGTTGTGAGCGCTCGGAATTCGGTCCGCAGACGCGTTTGTCCGCCGATCGCGCGGGCCAACAACAAGAGTTAGATTCTGAGTTAGACTCTAAGTTAAGGCCGGGAATCGTGCTTTCGGGCCAGAGGGTTAGCTGCGGTTTGCACTCCCGAAGTCCCGATAGGCGCACGCCTGAAGTCCCGATAGCGGGAACGCCCGAAGTCCCGACCGCATTCACAGCGATATCCACAGGCCCTGTGGATAAGCCAGCCGGCAGGATGCGGAGCATCTCGCGCCGGCCTTCGCGCTCGATGTTGAGCCGATAGCCGGGAAGCGGCTGGCGGGCGGAGAGCCGGCGCAGATCGAAGGCGAAGTCGGCGAGCTTGGCGAGGCTGCCGGATTTTTCGTGAAGGTGCGCGAACTCGAACAGCCAGCCTCGGGGCTGGCGTCCGGCGTGTTTGCGGGCGACGCGATAGAGCCACCGCTCGATGCCGCCGGTGAGACGGAAATAGGCCGGGTCGATCGTGAGAACGAGCGAGCGGTCGACGACGCCGCGATAGAACCAGTCGGGAAGGACGAATTCCATCCCCTCGACGCGGCCGTCGCGCGTCGTGCATTCCTCCCACTCATTGATCCAGGAGAACTGGTGTCGCCGCCAGTCTCCGC
>JAKAPE010000250.1 GCA_021811945.1 Pseudomonadota bacterium
GCATGCCCTATTACGAACGTCGGAAGCAAAGGGACACTAGCAACTTTATGAATCTAGTGTGGTTTTGGATTTGACGCGCCGATGACGAGTTGCCGCAATGATGATCGGAGCGTCAAATCCACCACACTAGCAACGTATTGATCTAGTTCCCGAACAACTCGGCTCCGGCGCGGAGGAATTTCTGCGGATCGACCGGCCGGCCCTCGACGCGCGTCTCATAGTGCAGGTGCGGGCCGGTCGAACGCCCGGTCGAGCCCATGCGGCCGATGATCTGACCGAGGCGGATCTTCTCGCCGACGCTCACGTCGATCTCGGAAAAGTGGCCGTAACGGGTGGAGAGGCCGTCGCCGTGGTCGATCTCCACCATCTTGCCATAGCCGCCGCTCCAGCCGGCGACGGTGACCTTGCCGGGGGCCGTGGCGCGGACCGCTTCGCCGACGTCACCACGGAAATCGACGCCGGTATGCATCGCCGGAACGTGCAGAAACGGATCCATGCGCACGCCGAAGGGCGAGCTGACGTCGAGCGCACCGCCGACCGGATGGCGCAGCGGCACCGTAAGGAGCCGGTGACTGAGCTCATCGGCCTGCGCTCGTGCGACACTTGCGCGGGTGAGCGCGCGCGCAAAGCCGGCGCCTTTGCCGAGGCGGGGAAGCGTTACGGGAACGAAGGGGCCGCCGCTCGCGGGCGCAGGCGTGACATGCCGCAGGCCCAGGTCGGCAAGAACCGTGCGCATCCGGCGCGCCTTGTCTTCATAGCTCTCCGTCACCGCGCGGAGTGTCGCAGCCTGCTGCTGTTCGACGCGATCGAGGGAGACCTCCAGGCGCGCGAGATTGGCGTCGATACCCGAAGCCTTCGCGAGCGCCGTATCCGGCGCTGCAGGGCGCTGCGTCGTCACCTGAACAGGTTCGAGCGAGGCACGGCGGCCGATAGTCGACAGTCGCCTGCGCGCGCGCATGCTTCCGCGATGGCGAGATTTGATCGAGCCAGTGGGCATCGGGTCGGCGAGAGCGCTCAGCGACGCCTCGCGCGACTCTAACCGCGCCTGCCGGCGGGCAATCTCGCCGAGCTTTTGTTCGAATTCTTCCTGATCCAGTAATTTCCGACTGGAGATGCGATCGATCTGCGCGCGTAAAAAGGCGATGCGGTCTTCGTAGGCGAATTGCCGCTCGGCCTGGCGCGCCAGCAAGCCTTTGACGACGTCGTCGCGGAAAGCGAAATAGGTCGCGGTCACTGCCGACCATCCGGCCATGATCACCACGGTGCCGACAACGATCCAGAAGGCGACCGGTCCGAACCGGATTTGTCGTCCCGCATGCGCGAGAGTGTAGCCGGCGGCGGCTGGCGCGCGCCCGCAGCCTCGCTCGCGCGCAAGCGCAAGCCGCGCCGTGCGATGGGTGACCTGTCGCGGTTGCCAAGCTTTTCCCGACATCGACCCTCCCCAAGGGCCAACAGGCCCCGCCGCGCCGGGAGCGGATTTGAGCCGGATATGGTTAATTTTCGGGAAACCGTGGGTGCCATTTTTCCTTTCGAGGTAAATTCTTCCGCACCGAGTGGCCTTAGATCTGCAGCGGGACCGGCTTTCGGCAAAGACCGCCGTGGGCAAAACGTCATAAGGCCTTCGCGGCGGCCAGAACCTCTGCGGCATGTCCGCTCACTTTGACCTTCGGCCAAACCTTGGCGATGCGGCCGTCGCGGGCGATCAGGAAAGTCATGCGCACGATGCCCAGGAACTTGCGGCCGTACATCGATTTTTCCTGCCATGCTCCGTAGGCCTGGAGCATGCGGTGGGTTTCGTCCGAGGCGAGCGCTATCGTAAGCTTATGCTTGGCCTTGAATCGGTCCTGCGCCGGTATCGGGTCGGCGGAGATCCCGAGAATGTCTGTCCCCACTGCGGCGAAGGCGTCCTTGAGCCGGGAAAAGTCGATCGCCTCATTTGTGCAGCCGGGCGTGTCGGCCCGCGGATAAAAATAAAGTACAAGCTTGCGCCCGGCGAAATCAGCGAGCGACACGGTCCCGCCGCCGTCGCGGGCGAGTGCGAACGCGGGGGCTTTGCTGCTCAGAGCGGCTATGTGGGTCACAATCCCTCTACACATTTGGGTCTCCCATCCACGGGCTCAACGCTTTGCTGCTCAGAGCGGCTATGTGGGTCACAATCCCTCCCTTCAACACGCCCTTCTCCGGCGTGCGCCTTCCTTTCGACGCTTTCACGACAGCATTCTCATTTGCCAGATTACGCGCAAGAGCGGGTGGGGGTCGATGCGTTGAGATCGTTTTTTCCGCAGGTATCGATCGAAGATCGTAGGTACTGATCCCGCCACGGACGAGGGGACGCCCGAGGGCATGGGCATCCGGGACAAAAACAGCGCCGCGCGCGCAAAAGACGGATCGGTTGTCCACCTGCGACCGCCGCTGCAGCCGGCTGCCGCCGACCTCGCTGGCGAGCGCGGCAAAAATTCCGCCCTCGCCGCTCTTTATCTGCACTTCTTCATTCGCTACCGCGGCTCGATCCGGCGCGTCGGCATTGGCGTGGCCGCGCTCGCCGCCGCGGTCCTCGTAGGATTTCTTGCGCTGTGGTGGCGCTTGGCGAGCGGACCTATTCAGGTCGACGTTCTAACCCCTTGGCTCGCGGCCGCGATCGAGGAGAACTTCGGCACTCACCGCCGCGTCGAAGTCGGCGGCACCCAGATCGAGCGCACCGAAAACGGCGGCATTGGCCTGCGTATTCGCGACATCGTCGTGCGCGATGCCGACGGCACGATCGTAGCGAGTGCGCCGAAGGCCGAGGTCCATGTCTCCACATTGAGCCTGTTGAGCGGCCATATGCGCGCCGAAAGCCTCAATCTGGTCGGCGCCGAAATGGCGGTGCGCATCGAGCGCGAAGGCAGCGTGACCATCTTCGCCGGCGCCAACAAGCGCCCGATCGCGACCGCAGTTCCCGCCGCGACACTCCTCTCGCGCCAGCGACGACTCGAAGGAATTGCACGCAGCGCAGCCGCGGGCGCGACGCCTGCGGCGGGAACTCTCGCCGCGGTTCGATCGGCGGAGATACCGCCGGCAGCGCCGCACCGCGCACGCGATATCCTCGCTGCGCTCTTGTCCTGGATCAACGGCATCGGCAAGACCGGACTCGACGGTCACGACTTGCGCGAACTCGGATTGAAGAACGGGAACCTCACCGTCGACGATGAGCGCACCGGCAAGCGTTGGAATTTTCGGGATATCAGCCTTAGCGTCCAGCGCCTGCATCGCGGGGGAGTCGAGCTGGCCGTCGGTTCCAGCAATCGCGAGCGGCCGTGGGCGCTCGCCGCCTCGATCACGCCGAGCGGAAACGGCCTTCAAAAGATTGCAGTGGAAGCGCGTCGGGTGCTGGCAAGCGACCTGCTTTTGGCCGCCCGGTTCCAGTTCGACAACAGCGGCCTGACGGCGGATTTGCCGCTCTCCGCCAGCATAAGCGGCGAAATCGGCCCTGACGGCGAGCCGCAGACCCTGTCCGGCCGTATCGTCGCCGACGCCGGCTCGATCGGCGACCCTGCCGACAAGGACGGACGCCTCACCATCGACCGCGCCGAGCTCAAGTTCACCTGGGATGCGTCGAGCCGCATGCTGACGGTACCTTTCCGGATACTTTCCGGCGGCAACCGCATGACGATGCTCGGGCAGGTCGAGGCGCCCGAGGGTCCCGGCGGAGCGTGGCAGTTCAAGATTGGGGGCGGCACCATCGTGCTGACTTCTGGCGCGACGAGCGACCCGCTGATCCTTAACCGCATCTCCATATCCGGCATTTATGACGTAGCTATGCGCCGCTTCGTCGTCGACGAGGGCGACCTCGGCAATACCGAAGTCGGCGTCGCCGCGTCCGGCAGCATGGATTTTTCCGGCGGCGACATGCGTTTGCGCGGGGGCTTTGCCGGCACCCGCATGTCGGCCGATGCCTTGAAAAGACTGTGGCCGGTCTTCGTTGCCACGAAGGTGCGCGACTGGTTCGACCGCCACGTGATCGACGGCACCGTCGAGCGTATCGTCATCGCGGTCAATGCGCCGTTCGAAACGCTGAAAAACAACGGTCCGCCGATTCCGGAGGATGGACTGTCCATCGACCTCTTCGGTAGCGACTGCGTCGTACGTCCCGTCGAGGGGCTGCCGGCGCTGCGCGACGCGGACCTTACCGTTCATATCGTGGGCCGTGATGCTGTCGTCTCGGTCGGCAAGGCCTTCGCCGATTTACCTTCCGGGCGCAAACTCACGTTCTCATCGGGCACCTTCGAGGTACCCGACACGGCGCCGCACGAGCCGCCAGCGCGGGTCCGCTTCAGGCTTGAGGGCTCGGTGCCGGCCGCCGTCGAGCTTTTGCAAATGGACCGCCTGCGCGACGTTTCCGATTTGCCTCTCGACCCGACGACGAGCCGCGGAACGATAACGGCCCATGTGACGCTCGGCATGCCGCTGAAACCCGATCTATCGTCGGCATCGATCGATTACGCCATCGCGGCCGAGGCCGCGAATTTTTCCGCCGATCATCTCATCATGGGACAAAAGGTCGAGGCCGCGACGCTGCGGGCGAACGCCAATCCGCGCGGCTTTGTGCTCAAAGGCGACGTGAAGATCGGCGGCACGCCGGCCAGTCTCGAATACCGCAAGATGCGTGACCAGCCCGACGCCGAAGTCCGCATCAAGGGAATGCTCGACGAGACCGCGCGCAACAATCTGGGCCTCGACACCGACAGCATCAGCGGTGCCATTCCCTTCCGCCTCAGCGGCCACGTTGCCTCCGGCTCCGGTCGCGAGGGTCGTTTCGCGGTCGAGGCCGATCTCACCCCCGTGCAGATCGACGGCCTGCTGCCGGGATGGGTGAAACCGGCCGGCAAGCCCGCGCGTGCAACCTTCACAGCGACCACCGAATCGCAATCCATCCGCATCGACAACCTCTTGATCGAAGGCGCCGGCGGCGGCGTGCGGGGAACGATCTCGTTCAACGGCTCCGGTGAATTGCAATCGGCCAACTTCCCGATCTACGGCTTCTCCGATGGCGACCGCACCAGCCTCAAAATCGAGCGAACTCCTGATAAGGCGTTGCGCGTGATCATGCGCGGCGATGTCTATGACGGGCGCGGCTTCGTCAAATCCGCGACCGGTGCCGCGTCGAAGGGGCCCGCCGAGCATCCGAGGGATGTCGATCTCGATATCCAGCTTGGCGCCGTCGTCGGCTTCAACGGCGAGGCGCTGCGCGGCGTTGATCTGAAAATGACGCGGCGCGCCGGCGAGATCCGCAGCTTCGGCCTAACCGCCAAGATCGGACGCAAAGCAAGCCTGACCGGCTCCCTGCACGGCCGGCCCGGCAGCCGCCAGACGATCGTTTTCAACAGCAACGACGCCGGCGCCTTCTTCCGCTTTGCCGACATCTACGCGCGCATGACCGGCGGGCAGATGTCGATCCTGATGGATCCGCCGACTGCAGGAAATCCGGTGCAACAAGGCATCCTCAGCGTCCGCGGTTTTGCCATCCATGACGAAGCGCAGCTCGAGCGCGCCGTCGCCGCCGGCCCGCAGGCGCCGCAGACCCAAGGCAGCAATGCCATCGCCTTTTCCACCATGCGCGTCGAATTCAGCCGCATGCCCGGTCGAGTGAGCTTGCGCGACGGCGTCGTGCGCGGACCGCTGCTGGGCGGCACCATCGATGGTGTGGTCGATTATGCGCGCGATGAAGTGCACCTGCGCGGCACGTTGGTTCCGCTCTACGGTCCCAACAACCTGCTCGGACTGTTGCCGCTCGTCGGGCTGTTCCTCGGCGGCGAGAACGAGGGTCTCGTCGGCATCACCTACGAAGTCGTCGGCCAGCCGGGCGCTCCGGTGCTGCGCATCAACCCGATTTCGGCATTGGCTCCGGGGATCCTGCGCAAGGTATTCGAATTCCCCGCAAGTGGCGACGCGGGCACAGACGGCGCCCGCTGAGCCGTCATTTCCCGCGGACAATCATGAACAAGGACGTCAAACACGACCATTCGCCTGCCCGGCACGCGGACACTCGCGTGGTCACCGCCGGGCGCGATCCCGCCTCCTACTACGGATTCGTCAATCCGCCGGTTTATCACGCTTCGACCGTGCTTTATCCCGACGCCGAAGATTATTTGGCGCATCGCGCGCGCTATCAGTACGGCCGCCGCGGTACGCCGACAACCGAAGCGCTGGAGCTCGCCTTGTGCGAGCTGGAAGGACCGCAGTGCGCCGGCGTCGCGCTGCTGCCGTCGGGGCTTGCCGCGATCTCGGCGGCGTTGCTGAGCGTCGTGCAGGCAGGCGACCATTTGCTCGTCAGCGACAGCGTCTACGGGCCGACGCGCAACTTCTGCAACCAGGTTCTCAGCCGGCTCGGCGTCGCCACCACCTATTACGATCCGCTCGTGGGCGGCGCCGTCGCCAAGCTGCTGAAGCCGAACACGCGCGCCGTTTTTCTCGAATCGCCGGGGTCGCTGAGTTTTGAGATGCAGGATGTCGCTGCCATTGCCGCCGCAGCGCATGAAAAGGACGCGGTCGTGCTCATGGACAATACCTGGGCGAGCCCGCTCTATTTCCGCGCGCTCGATCACGGCGTCGACCTCTCGATCCAGGCCGGCACAAAATATATCGGCGGCCATTCCGACGTGATGCTCGGCACCGTTTCGGCCAACAGCGCGACCGCACAGCGCCTCAAGAACACAGTGTTCTTGAGCGGCTGGTGCGTCGGCCCCGACGATGTCTATCTCGGCCTGCGGGGTTTGCGCACCCTGGCGGTGCGGCTTGAACGTCACCACAAGTCGGGGCTCGCGGTCGCGCGCTGGCTCGAGCGGCGGCCGGAAGTATCGCATCTCCTCCACCCGGCGCTGGACAGCCATCCGGGTCACGTACTGTGGAAGCGCGATTTCGCCGGCGCATCGGGGCTTTTCAGCGTCGTGTTCAAGCCGATGCCGCAGGCGG
>JAKAPE010000251.1 GCA_021811945.1 Pseudomonadota bacterium
CGCGTCGGCGTGGAGGACGCGCCCTACTTCGCACGCGAGTTCAGCGAGGTGTTCGACGAAAGCGACCTCGTGCAGTTGCCGAACTACCGCGTCTACCTGAAGCTCATGATCGACGGGACGCCGTCGGTGCCGTTCAGCGCGATCACCGTCCCGCCGTAGGCCTGAGCTGCGGTCCGGTCCTTGTGGTTACGTCTATTCCTACTGCTATGGATACGCCCCTGGTCCTTATGCGCGACCTCGCGCAGCAAGATCTTCCGTTTCGAGTTCGGAAGGGTCAACCGCGTCGTTTTCGATACCCGAGCATGTCGGCCTTCACGCGGATAGCGACTGATTGCGCGCCACAGCGAAACCGCGCTTCGTGCCATGAGCTGGGTCAGGACCGACCGATTGGCCAATTCCGTGGCATGTCGGCGTAGCCCTAAGAGCGACCTCGGCTCTGAATATCCTGGCTTCACGCTGCGTGCACACAAAACGATACCCCGGCACTTCCTTCAATCATCGGGCCGTTATTAGATAGCGTCGGCGACGCGTCAACGCCAAACGCGCCGTGCGGAACATTGCAACGGCGTTAGCGGCGCATACCGTACTTGCTTTCATTGCGAGATAGGTGTGCGGCAATGGCCGCTCCTCCTGCTGAGGCCTTTGGCCGGAGCGGAGCAGTCCTGGCAGTGGTTTCAAGTCGCGAAATATCATTTTGGAATTAAGGCGGTATGCTCATCCTCGGCCCGTTGCCACCTTTGCAGCGCTAAGGCCGGCAATACGGCCGAGGACCGTCGCCGTCAGCAATCCATTTCCCGATAAATATCCGCTCGGTGACGAACCGGAAACGCCCGCGGCCGCACCTCCCGCAGCAAACAGGTTCGGCAGGGCCGCGCCTTCGGGCCTCAAAACGCACGCATGTTTGTCGATGGCGAGGCCTCCTTGCGTATGGAACAGCGCGCCAGTGACCTTTACGGCTTTAAAAGGGGGTGACAATGCGTGCTGGCCGGCAAAGGAGCGGCCGAAGGCGTCCACGCTGCCTGTACGCTTAGCGCGCTCGACCTCAGCGAAAGTTTCCGCCAGGCTGGAGAACGGTACTTTCAACCGTTCCGCAAGCTGCATCACCGTCGACGCCTCGATGACCGCGCCGACGGCTTCTGCCTGCCGAAAGTCCTCAAATTGTCGGGCAATGCCGGCAATCCGTTCATCGAATATGTCGAATACTGTTCCTCCGGGTTGGGCAAGGACTGTCGCCGCCTGCTCAGAGTAACCACGGCTTTCGTCCGAAAAGCGCAGCCCATTCGCGTTGACCTGAAAGCCTCCTTCCATGATGACGGCCCAAGTGATGAGCACGCCATGCGGATGCGCGACCGAGCCATGGCCCTGATAGCCGGACATGTGCAGCAGTTTAGCTCCGAGCAATTCTCCCCATTGCACCGCATCGCCGCGATTGCCGGGATGTCCGAAGTAAGGCGCGCCACGCATGTCCGGGATGTAACGCGCAACAAGGTCGGGGGCACCGCCATAGCCGTTGCACGCGAGCACCAAGGCCTGACAGCCGATGCTGTCCTGCATTCCGTCCGGCCGGGTCACTTCGACGCCGCGGATAATGAGCTCGGCATCCGCAAAGAGAGCGGTCACGCTGGCATTAAGGAGAACGGTTATTCCCGCGCGTTCAGCCGCTGCGCGCAGCCGGTCGATCAATTCAAGGCCCGAGCGGCTCGGCAGGCCGTGCATGCGGCGCGCCGTGTGACCGGGGTAATCGAAGTTGTTCACCAGAGTGAACGGCAAGCCATGAGTGTTCGCCAGCCATTCGACGGTCAAGGCTGCTTGCTCGGCAATAGCGTGAACAATGGCGGCGTCCGGCTCATCATTAGCCTTGCGCAGAATATCGGCTGCGAACTGCGCCGGGGTGTCGTCAACGCCAACCAATTGTTGAAACCGCGTGCCGGCCGCCGGGATCAGCCCGGCCGACAACGCGGTCGATCCCCGCGGCAGCGGCTCGCGCTCAAGCATCAGCACGTCGGCGTGTTTCTCGTGCGCCGACAAAGCTGCGCAAAAGCCTGCCGCACCGGCGCCCACAATGATGACAGGCACGCCCGCAGCAAATTCCTCATCCGGCGCTGCCTTGACGCTCAAGTCCTTCTCCGAGACTTAAATCCGGCCGGCCGTTTCGTATGATTTACATTCAAGCTTCATTCAAGCTTCATTTTTTGAGGCCGCGTTCGATTACTGATCGGATTGCTTACGATCGTGATCAAGTTTAGCACACAGTGGCCGCGCCGGCGACCTAAACTGCGGAAGTCGGATTAGGTCATGGTCGCGGGACGCCGGAATTGCGCTGCACCAAACTCTCCGGTATCAATGCGAATGCTTTACCGGTTCGATAAGACCTTCCGTAACCTGGTGGTCCGGCGCTGCGCGGCGTTCACGCGCATACCTGCAATCGATAAGACGCACGGCCTCAAACGGGCCGCCGTCGCTGTCACACTAGTGGAGAGCGAGGACGGATCAGGCGAGGCGGCTTTCGTGTTAACGAGGCGCGGCCGCAACTTGCGCACCCACAAAGGTCAATACGCGCTGCCGGGCGGGCGCTGCGAGGAAGGCGAGACAGCTGTTGCGGCAGGGCTGCGCGAGGTTCAGGAGGAGCTCGGGCTCTGCCTCAGCGCAAACGATGTCCTCGGCATACTCGATGACTATCCAACGCGCTCCGGCTACCTGGTTACGCCGGTAGTGTTCTGGGCGGCGCAAACGCCGCCGCTAGTTCCTAATCCCGAAGAGGTCGCCTCATTGTATCGCATTCCGCTTGCGGAGATCGCGCGCGCCGGCGCCATCGACTTCACCATTATTCCGGAAAGCGACCGGCGGATCATTCGCATCCGCATGAATGGTTTGTTGATACATGCGCCGACGGCGGCCATGATTTATCAATTTCACGAGGTGCTGGCTGGCCGCAGTACGCGCGTCGCGGACCTGGAGCAGCCCGTCTTCGCTTGGCGCTAAAGCGCGTGCCGATCCGGTTTGGTAGTGTCCCAGGACTTTTCGAAGCGTGGTGTGGACTCTTTATCTAATCCGCGGCTTCGATCTTCTGAACGCCGCCGTTGAGCTTCGTCACGATCTCAGTACGCTGATCAAAGCGGGAGCCGTGGAAATTAGCGGTCGCACATGCTCACGATTACTGAGGAGATTAGGCAAAAAAGACTGGTTCGACTTTGATTTGTGCGGCCAATTCGCCGAGCCGGGCGAGGCCCGGCTCGCGCCGCGGCCAACCGAGGGTGACCTTATCGTCTTTGAAACGCGGCAGGACATGCAGATGAAAATGGGGCACGGTCTGCCAGCCTGCCGGCCTGTTCGCTTGCAAGATCGTGATGCCGTCGGGCGCAAAAGCCCGGTCAATCGCCGCAGCGACGTTGCGGGTCACTGCGAAAAGATGCGCTGCTTCCGTTCCGGTGAGATCGAGAATGGTGGGCGCCGGCCGTTTAGAGGCGACGATCACATGGCCGTCATTGACCTGGCCGGCATCCATAAATGCAAATGCGATGTGGTCCTCGTAAACCTTGGCGCAAGGGATCTCGCCGCTCGCCAGTTTTTCAAAGATCGTCGCTGTCATTGGCGCGTACCAGCTAAAGGGTTTATCGAACAATCGAGCTAGACGACTGATTCCATGTTTTTGGTCAATTTGCTTGAGAGTCCTCATGACGGTGGCGCACTGTAGCCTCGTTTTTGTGATGATTCGTTGAACGACGTCGAGGACGATGACGGCATGGCGGCGGGTGTTGGAATTGGCTTGAAAAAGAGCATTTGCCGCTCGATATGACCTGTAGCACCTCGGACGTCGCCGTCTGCTGCTCTTGCGACTCCGCCAACTGACGACTGAGCGTGCTGACCTGTGCTTGTAGCTCACCGACCGAGGGTTTTGCCGCGGCGCGCACGTTGATCCCTTCGCTGGATTACGATGCCGCACCTTTGCTGGCTTACCGGCTCATCGCGCTGCGCCGTCTCACCGAGATCTTTCTGGACGGACGATCTTACCCTAGCACACCGATGGGCAAGTTGTGCAGCCCAGAAAAAAGCCTCGGGACTGGCAAAATGGGTCACTTTCGTGTCTTGCCGAGGTGCAGCTCACGTCGGCCTCATCCGCAACATCGGACATTTATCGTCGCCTCCGTCAACCACGTCGCCACGCGGTCTTGTGATGCGGCACGACGCGGACGAAGGCTGGAACGAGCCTACCGAGGGCTCCAGCCGCTTATGGTTACGCCTATTCCTACTGCTATGGATACGCCCCTGGTTACCGTATCCATAGCCAGCAACCACAAGGCGGCGACAAATTTGCGCGCGCAATCAATGGCCTAAGAAAATAGGCCGGCCAAATTCCGGCCGCGACTGAATACATTTTCGGTTGATTTTTTGGGCGCGGTCGCTGGCGCTCGCTTGATTGAGTGAGTGTTGGTGCCTCGGGCCTGCCGACCTAAAGGTCGTCAGGCCCTCGATGGACCTTCCTCCCCGCCCCCGGGAGTATCGCCGGAGGGAGCGACCCAGCCGCGCTGCGCTCGGCCCGCCGAAGCCGCACCACTCCCAGAACGGAGGCTTCGGCAGGCCGGCTTCGCGTCCGGGTCGCTCCCGCAATCTCCATCCACCGGGTCATAGCGGACACCGCGCTGCGGGCTATCGGACAGCAGAGCTGTCCGATAGTCCTCGCCCGGCGTCCGGTATGCCCCGGTGTGCAGGCCCGCCAAGGCGGGGCCTGCTCCGCCCGCCCGCGTCCGCTGCACGTGCGGGAGTCCGCGGCAAGGGCCGAGAAAGGTTCGGGCGCGCAATCTATTCCGCCAGCGCCGCAATCTCATCTCGGCCGAGACGCCGGCCCGCCCAAAGGTGCGCCCGAACTCACCGACTGCGGCAAAATCCACCCTTCGGCTGTTTGCGGATTCGCTCCGCCGCTCTCTTCATTCTGGCGACCGCGGCGCGCCGTCAAGGGTCGCAGGTCCGCCGGTGGCTCACCGCCGCGTTCGAGCGGGCTTTTTCCCCTTGACTGCGCGCTTCGCCGGTCGCCCTGCCGAGAGCGTCGCGGAGCGAACGCCCGCGCGAGGTCGAGCTTATCAGCCCTCATCTATTAGATGTATGCCTGCTTGCTTCTTCTGCAGCCACCGCGGGTCCGATCACAATTGGATTGCTCCGCCGTGCTCAAAGCCGCGGTGCCAGTGCCGCCTTCAACACCCGAGACGGGTACGCGCGGCGTGCCTCGTGCCCGGTTGCCGGTGCGGAGGGTATGCCCCTCTCACCGACCGGCCGGGGCCGGTGAATCCTTTCATCGGGCGGGGCCGCCGATAGGCGGAGAGTGCAATGCGCGCGGTCTCGCTCAGGCGGCGCCGCGCTCTTATCAGACCGCCGGTCTCTCCGACCGGCGCTTACCATCTCACCATGTTCGACGAGTCTCAGGGCTACTTTGCCGTTACCTACCTTCACCGCTCCGACCTCGCCGCGCTCGGCTTCGACGCGTCGAGGGTCAGGGACAAGACGATGCGGCGCATCGCCTCGAAGCTTGAGGACGGCTACGTTGCCAAGCTCTACTGGAGCGATCTTGCCAAGATCGCACGTCAGATGCGCATTCCGAAGAAGCGCTCCCGTGCATGAGCGCTGCGGCCGGTTCGAAGCGCGAGCCGGCCGCCGTTACTCCCTCACTTCCCTCTTTATGAATTCCACAGCGAAAATCCGCGCGTTGAACGACGCGCTTAGAAACCTTACCGGCGAAGGCAAAATCTTCGTCACCGCCGGCATCGCCGCGCTCCCGGACAGGGAGCAGGCCGAGATCATGACGCGCGTCTTTACCTACGCCGCGTTCACGCCGAACAACGATCCGTACGGCGAGCACGATTTCGGCAGCTTCGAGCACGCCGGCAAGACGATCTTCTGGAAGATCGACGCCTACGATCGCGCGCTCGAATACGGCTCGCCCGATCCGGCTGACGAGGCGGTGACGACGCGCGTTCTTACCGTCCTGCTCGCGGAGGAGTACTAACCTCCGCGAGCATCTCGTTCTTATCAGCCCTCACTTCACGCTTCCGTATGGAGCTAAGCAAGCAGTGCGAAACGGTGCTCGATTACATCAATGCCCATCCGGGCTGCACTACCCGCGATATTGTCGTCGATACCTCCGTGACCTACCCGTCGAACCGGATAGCGGAATTGAGAAAAGCCGGGGCGCCGATCATGGTGATAGGCGTGAAGCGGTATCCCGACGCGAGGCCGTTCAAGATGTACGCGATCCGAGAGGCGTCGCTCGATACGCTGCCCATTCCAGGCTTGCTCTTGGAATAGCGAGCATCAGGAGTAAAGGCGACCTTTGCGCATCGCTCCGCACGGCGCCGGTAACGCAAAATGCAAATCCTCTCGCCGCAGCTATTTTATGGTCGCGCATCGCGGCGCGGCGTCAAGGCACCTCGTTCTTCCCTTTTCCAATTGTGCGCCACGGGCTCAGTGCCCTCTTGCTCGTCCTCATTGGGGCCTGCCTCGTGACCCCGCGCCGGCGACGCGCGCTCCCACCGGTTAGCTGCGGCGAGAGGGCTGCGGTGGTCGAGATTAGAAGCGATAACAAATAGCCTTATGGACAACTCATCAAGTCAGGAGCGGACAAAGGACGCCGAGGCGCCGGAGAGCCGCAAGCTGAACATGGAGGAGAAGCGCAAGCTGGAGAAGCTGCTCATCGCCGACATCGACTCGGCGACTTCCCGCTACGACGCGGTTACGAAAGAGGAGCGCGATGCGCTCGTCGAGAAGCTCGAACGCACGCTGTCGCCGGAAGCGAAGAAGCTGTACGTGCGCTACAAGCTCGCGGTGAAGCAGCGCAACGACGCGGAGAATGAGCTCGATGCGGTCGGGTACGATGTTGACTACCACGGCGAGCTCTCGGTGAATTCTTCGGGTAACAAGCCGAGGCAGTTGGTCGAGTTCGACGACCGCGCCG
>JAKAPE010000019.1 GCA_021811945.1 Pseudomonadota bacterium
GCATCGGGGTGCTCTCCGAATCCCTCGAAAGTAGTTGTCGCAAAACAACTTTCGCTGATTCGGCGCCCCGATGCGCCAATTATGTGTGAGATATCCGGGCTAGCTAGCTTCCAGGCTTCTTGATCCTTTCGAGCGCGGCCAGAATTTGCTGACCCTGCTCCATGGAAAGCTCATCCCGCTCGCTCTTGGGATAAGCAGCCATCATGTGAAACGGTCCGCTCCAAGCGCCACATAATAGACCACGCGGCCGTCGCCCCGCTTGCCCATTCCCGGCCGGCGTATCCTCGCTTTGCGGACGCCCTTAAGCCCGCAGATCATCGGGTGCTTCGGATTGGCAACAATCCGGGCTTCGATCTCGGCCATGCCAGCATCGTCAATGCCCATATCACGCATGCCGCGCAGGTAGGGCGTCAAGCGGAAGACCGGCATGACGGTCGATACGACATTGTCAGGAGTACGCCAATGTATGATGCTACGCCGCCGTCGCCGCCCCGGCGGCTGCGCCGAACGGGAACGTGCACGTTACCGTCGTACCTTGTCCGACAACCGATGCGATCGTCACCATACCGCCATGCAGCTCGACGAAGGAGCGCACCAGCGACAAGCCGATGCCGGTGCCACGATGATGGGCGCCGAGGGAATGCGTCTCGAACCAATCGAACACCCTTTCCATGACCTCCGGCGGAATGCCCGGCCCCTGGTCGATGATAGAGAGCACCACCGCGTCCGGCCGCCGCTCGGCCTTGAGCGTGATCGTTCCGCCGGCAGGCGAGAAGCTGACGGCATTGGCGAGCAGATTGAAGAGGATCTGCCGCACGCGGCGTTCATCGGCAGTGAAGGTGCCGATGTCGCTGGGCACGCGGATGTCGAGCCCCAGGCCGGCGCCGGCCAAGCGATCCTGCACGCCTTCGGCAGCCGCTGCCACGGCGGCGCTAATATCGACCGTGCCGAGATTGAGCTGCATGCGGCCGGCATCGATCGTGGCGAGATCGAGAATGTTGTTGATGAGGGCGAGCAGCGTGTTGGTCGATACCGTGATGTAGTCGAGATATTCGCGCTGCTTCGGAGCCAGCGGACCGGTCGCCGGGTCGCCGAGCAGGTGGACGAAGCCGATGATGTTGGTAAGCGGCGAACGCAGCTCGTAGGATACATGATGGACGAAATCGATCTTGATTCTGTCGGCGTCCTCGAGCGCCTCGTTGCGCTCGCGCAGCGCCCGCTCGACATTGACCGAGTCGGTGACATCGGGAAACGTCACCAGGGTGGCGCCGTCGGGAAGCGGCACCGTGGAGCAATCGATCACGCTGCCGTCGCGCCGCTCGAGCCGACCGGATATCGCGTCGCGGCTGTCGATCGCGGTCACCACCTCGCGCAACGCCTGCCAGGTGGGGTCATCGCCATGCAAGGGCCGGCATAGGGCGGTGATCGTTTCGATGTGCGGCCGCTCAGCCAAGGCCTGTGGCGAGAGCCGCCACATGTGGGCGAAGGCCGGGTTGGCGAGGCGGATGCGGCCGTCGCTGGAGAACACCGCGACGCCTTCGGCGAGGTTGTCGAGCGTTTCACCCTGGACGCGGATCAGTTCCTCGAAGCGCCGTTCGAGGTCGAGCCGCTCGGTCACATCGTCAAAGAGGTATGTGACTCCGCCGTCGGGATTGGGGGTGGTGACGACGCGTAGCGTGCGTCCGTCCGGCAAATGCCAAGCGTGCTCCTTCGTCTCGACGGCACGATAAGCTGTAAGCAACTGTGCCTTCCATTGCCGGAAGTCCTGTTGCTCGGGCAGCTTGCGCGCAGCTCGCAGTTCTTCGAACAGCGCCGAATCGGTCGGCCCTTGATCGAGATGGCCGGCATCGAGAGCCCACAGCGCGCGGAAAGCGGCATTATAGAAGGTCAGCTTGTGGTCGGCGTCGAACATGGCGACACCGGTGGAGAGCTGATCGAGGGTGCGGCGGTGGGCGTCGACCATGCGGGCGAGCGCGCTGCGCATCGTCTCGGCTTCGGTGGCGTCGATGCCGAGGCCGATGCTGCCGGTCTCGGTGGCAAAATCGAGAATGTCGAAGCTGCGCCGCGCTCCCGCGGCAATCGCCGAAAGGCGGCCGGCAAAGGCGCCGCTGGCTTTGCGCGCGCGCGCCAGATTTTCGCGGGCGGCCCTGTCGAGCAGCTCCAACTGCCGCTCGACGACCTCGGCGGCGTTTCGCGCCTCCACCGCGCGCGCATAGGCGGTATTGACGAGCGTCAGGCGCCCCGCGGTGTCGCGCGTCCACACCGGGGACGGTAGCCGTTCGATCAAGGCGCGCAAAGATGTTACTTCGCGCAGCAACGTCTCGTGGCGGCCGACAAGTTCGAGAAGTTCGCGCTTGACGCCACTGGCCTCTTTGAAGCGGAGCACCGCATGCCCGGCGATGGCGCGACCCTGCGCCTCGATCGTCCGTCCGGCGGCTGTCGTCAAGGTCATCGAAAAAGCTTCGCCGGCGCTGCGCAGGGCGCTGACTGCACGCTCCATCGCCTGCGCCTTGGCGGCATCGAGCCAAGTGCCGAAGGCAAGCACGCGATGCAGCGCCGCAACGCCTACGACGGCCGGATCGCCGCCGATTTCCGGTTGGTCGGATGCCGCCGCCCAGTCGACGACCACCTGCGGTTCCGACTGCAACAAGGCGTTGGCACGATCAAGACTGGCGCGCAGCACCGCAATTTCATCCTGCGCAGAAGTTTCCAGTCGCGCCGAACGAGCGCGGCTGCGCACTAGCAAGATCGCGGTGACGACGGCGAACGTCAAAAGACCAATGACCAGCACGAGCGCCGCAATCTCATGGCGGTCGATGCTGCGCGCAGCACCGGTGACAAGCTCGTGCAGCGCAAGCGCGGGCCGATGATCGGCAGGGACCGGACTCGACGACATGACGGGCGAAGCGACGCCGATGGCTGCGAGCAATCCGCTTTGCCATGGATAAACGTGATTCCGGCTGGTCCGGAGCTGGTCCGGCATACCCCTTGGCCTCTGCTGGCTGTCACCGCCTTTACGCCAGCTCCCCTTCCTTCCGTCCTGCGGCAGGCGACAGGAGCAAGAAAGAGGGCGCACCCGCGAATCACTTGACTTTACTCTCAAGCGGATTTGCTCTGAAAGAGTCCAGATCGTGAACGACGACGCGATCCGACCAGGTGCGCGCACCGACCGCTCAGCTCGGATTCCCGTTGCTGCGCGCGACGGGTTGGGATTCGTTGGTTAATCCTTGCCAAGGATGTCCGCGTCGATGCCGGTGGATCCGAAGCCGGAAGCGGCGCGCTCTGTCGAGTCCAGCTTGATTGCTTCAACAAGCTTTGCGTGCAAGACCGGTGCGATCACCAGCTGCGCAACGCGCATTCCGCGGCGAATTACAAAGGGTTGCGATCCGAGATTTACAAGAAGTACCTGTAATTCTCCGCGATAATCACTATCGACGGTGCCGGGCGAGTTGAGCACGGTGACGCCGTAATGGATCGCGAGGCCGGAGCGAGGCCTGATCTGGGCTTCCGTGCCAGGGGGCAAGGCAATGACGATGCCGGTCGGGATCATCGCGCGGACGCCCGGCTTGAGTTCGAGCGGTGCGTCGGCGGGGACAGCGGCGACAAGGTCGAGCCCGGCGGCTTGGGCACTTTGATATTGCGGCAAGGGCAGGTCAGCGCCGTGCGAAAGCCGCACGACGCGCACTTCGACGCTCATGAGTTCGTATCCGCCATTGCCGCGGCGATGCGCTCCACGACCGTACGTGCGACATTTTCCTTCGACTGCGGCGGCCAAGGCTCGATACCGGCCGTGGTGACGAGCGTTATCGTGTTGGTGTCCCCGCCCATGATTCCGGTCCCCGGGGAAACGTCATTGGCGAGGATCCAGTCACAGCTTTTCGCCGCGAGCTTCGCTTTGGCGTTGGCGAGGACATGATCGGTCTCCGCGGCGAATCCGATGACCAGGCGCGGGCGACCGGATTTGCGGTGGGCGATCGTGGACAAAATGTCCGGATTCTCTACCAGCGCGAGCGTCGGCGGCTGGCCGTGCTGTCGCTTCTTGATCTTGCCGGCGCTCTGCCGCTCCGGGCGCCAGTCGGCGACGGCAGCGGCGAACACGGCGACGTCGACCGGCAGCGCCTTCTCGACCGCGGCGAGCATTTCCCGCGCCGTTTCCACCCGCACCACGGACACTGCGGGCGGATCAGGCAGACTGACCGGCCCGCTGACCAGCACCACGTCGGCGCCGGCCGCAGCCGCGGCGGCGGCGATGGCATGGCCCTGCTTTCCCGAAGAGCGGTTGGCAATGTAACGCACCGCATCGATCGGCTCGCAGGTCGGCCCCGACGTGACGAGCACGCGCTTGCCGGAAAGCGGTCCTGCGCGCCCCAGAAGCGCTTCGACGGCGGCGACGATTTCGAGCGGCTCGGCCATGCGGCCGATGCCGGCCTCGCCGCGTTCCGCCATTTCTCCGGCATTGGGCCCGACGACGTGAACGCCGTCGGCCTTGAGCTGCGCGAGATTGCGCTGTGTCGCTTTCGCCGCCCACATCTGCGGGTTCATCGCCGGCGCGATGAGGATCGGCTTGTCGGTCGCGAGCAGCGCAGCGGCGGCAAGGTCATCGGCGTGGCCGCCCGCCATCCTGGCGATGAGGTCGGCCGTCGCCGGCGCGACGACGACCAGGTCTGGATCGCGCGCCAGGCGGACATGGCCCACGTCGAATTCGCTCTTTGCATCGAACAAATCGGTAAAGGCGCGCTCGCCGCACAGCGCGCCGGCGGCGAGCGGCGTCACGAAGTGCTGCGCGGCGGCGGTGAGAATGCAGCGCACGTGCGCCCCGCATTCCCGCAGACGCCGAATGAGACCGAGCGACTTGTAAGCCGCAATGCCGCCGCCAATGACGAGGAGGATGCGCCGGGACTTCAGCATAGGCTCTCAATCGTTCCAGGGATCGATGACCTCGATACCAGTCGAGCACAATCACCACTCGTTCTCGTCGTCAAAGCGCGGTATGTCCCGCAAAGTGCCGCGCGGCAACGGCTCGAGTTCGACGCCTCCAATTGGATCGAAAATGTGTCTGATGGCGTCCGCGACGTTGTCCGCTGGCGGTTTCGCTGGCGGGTTCGCAGGCCTGACCCCAGCCTGCAAAATGCGGCGCGCCTCCTCCATCGAATGGCCATGACGCGCAGCCTGAAGGCGCAACCGCTTCTTCAAACCCTCGTCCAGTTTTCGAATTGTCAAACTTGCCATTGAACAGCGCCTCGGTCGCGGCTGATCGCGATTTGTGCGAATAATAGGTCCTGATTGCACTGCAATCAATGCAATCAGCACTCACCGGCTCAGCACAAGCCACAAGAGCAGCGCCGCGATCACCCATAGCGCGGCGGCGGCCCAGCGGCGGCGGACGTCGGCTTTGTTGATATCGGCAATGGTCTGAGGCGACAGAACGAGTCCGTCCCGGGTAACATCATCGAGCTGGCCGATGAGTTGCGCGCCGCGCGCGAGCAGGGCCGGCGTCTGGGCAATGAGACGCCCGACCTCGGCGGCGCCGAGCGCGGCGCCTTCGAGCTTACCGGCGGGACCGAGGTGGCGCGTCAGCCATTCGCGGACCACGGGCGCGGAAGTAGACCACATGTCGAGCTTGGGATCGAGCGCGCGCGCCACGCCCTCGACCACCACCATGGTTTTCTGCAACAGCAGCAGTTCGGGCCGCGTGCGCATGTCGAACAGGCCGGTTACCTCAAACAAAAGGGTGAGCAGCCGTGCCATGGAAATCTCTTCCGCGGTGCGGCTGTGGATGGGCTCGCCGATCGCGCGGACGGCCTGGGCGAAGCTGTCGACCGAGTGGTAGGGCGGCACATACCCGGCCTCGAAATGCACCCTGGCCACGCTGTAATAGTCGCGAGTAATGAAGCCGTGCAGGATTTCCGCAAGGAACAGCCGCTCCTTGACGCCGAGCCGGCCCATGATGCCGAAATCGACCGCGACGAGCCGGCCTTCGTCGTCGACGAACAGATTTCCCGGATGCATATCGGCGTGAAAGAAGCCGTCACGCAACGCCTGGCGCAGGAAAGTCTGAATCAGCGCCTTGGCGATTTGCCGGAGATCGAAGCCTTTGGCCAGCAAACCGCGGCGGTCCGACAGCGGCGTTGCGTCGATCCATTCGAGCGTGAGGACTTCCTTGCTCGTGCGATCCCAGTCGACCGCGGGAACCCGGAAATCCGGATCGGCCCTGGTATTTTCGGCCATCTCCGAGGCCGCCGCCGCCTCCATGCGGAAATCCATTTCGAGCGCCACGGAGCGCCGCAGCGTATCGACCACCTCGACGAGCCGCAGCCGCCGCGCCTCGGCGGAAAAGCTTTCGGCGTAACCGGCAACCAAGGTGAAGGAGCGAAGGTCAGCGTAGAAACGCCGTTCGACCCCCGGCCGCAGGATCTTCACCGCGACCGTACGCCGGCCCGCTGCTGTCGCCACTTCGGCGCGATGCACCTGGGCGATCGAGGCGGCCGCCACCGGCGGGCCGAAGCTGGCAAAGAGCGAATCAAGAGGCCGGCCAATCGACGCGGCGACCGCCGCCTGCGCTTCCTCCTGCGGAAACGGCGACATGCGGTCCTGCAACCGTTCGAGATCGCGAGCCAGAGCAACGCCGACCACGTCCGGCCGCGTCGCCAGGAATTGGCCGAGTTTCACGTAGCTCGGCCCGAGCTGTGTGAGCGCGCTCGATAACCGTGTCTCTGCGGCTCCGCTCGACGGTCGTTCGAGGAGGTGCGCAAGGCGCAGCACCGGGCGTGCCGGAACCGGCAGCACCGCGGGATCGACGAGCCCGAAAACGCCTTCGCGGGCGAACACGAAGGCGGCGCGGCCGAGGCGGAACAGATGCGCGGGAGCGGCGATCACAAGCGCCAGCCGCAATGCAACGCCACGATCCCTCCGGTCAACACGCGGTACGAGACGCGGGCGAAACCGGCGGAACGCATCAGCGCGGCGAATTTCGCTGGCTGCGGGAAGCGACGAATCGACTCCACCAGATAGCGATAGGCTTCGGCATCGCCGACGACCACGCCCCCGAGCGCGGGGATGACATTGAACGAGTAGAGATCGTAGAGCGCGGCCAGGCCGGGCACGTCGACGGCGGAGAATTCGAGGCAAAGGAATTTGCCGCCTATCTTGAGCACGCGAAACGCCTCGGCGAGCGCCTGCTCGATCCGCGGCACATTGCGGATGCCGAAGGCGATGGTGGCGGCATCGAAGCTGCGGTCGGCGAACGGCAGCGCCTCGGCGTTGGCTTGGGCGAAGGTAATCCCCCACCCCCTCCCTCCCCCGTTTGCGGCGGAGGGGAGGGAGGGGGCGCGCGCGGCCGCGCGCTCGCGGCCGACGGCAAGCATGGCGCCGTTGATGTCGCAGACCGTCGCGCGCGTCTTTTCGCTCCCGGCCGCGAGTACGCGCGAGGCGATGTCGCCGGTGCCACCGGCAATGTCGAGGAGCGCGAACGGCCGGTTTTTCGGCGGATCGACCGCGGCGACGAGGGCGTCCTTCCATGCGCGATGCAGCCCGAACGACATCAAGTCGTTCATCAGGTCGTAGCGACCCGCTACGTTGCGGAATACGTCGTCGACAAGCCCCTGCTTGTCCGCAAGTGGCACCTCGCGCGCGCCGAAATGCGTCGTGACCGCCATCGATCATCCCCTCTCCGGCAGCAACATAGCGCGGCAGGTGCGGCTGCGCTATGTGTCGGCGAAAGGTTCGTTAACCATGCCTGAACTGCCTGAGGTCGAGACGGTGCGCCGTGGTCTCGCGCCGGCAATGGAGGATGCGCGCTTTGCCAAAGTCGAGGTTCGCTGCCGCGCCTTGCGCTGGCCGCTGCCGGGCGATTTCGCCCGACGGCTCGAAGGCCGCGCCGTGACCGGCCTTGGCCGCCGCGGAAAATATCTTCTCGTCGGCCTTTCCTCCGGCGATGTGCTGATCATGCACCTGGGCATGTCGGGGTCGTTCTACGTCTTTCACAAAACCGGCTGCCACTCCGATGGCCGTGTGCCCGCGAACTACTATCACGAGCGCCAACGGCGCACCGCCCACGACCATGTGATCTTCCACATGTCCTCGGGCGCGGTCGTGATTTTCAACGATCCGCGCCGCTTCGGCACCATGAAGGTCGTTGCCGGCAACGATCTCGAAGCGGAGCCGCTCATCGCGGCGCTCGGTCCCGAGCCGCTCGACGACGCCTTCGACGCGGCCGCGCTGGCGCGCGTGTGCCGGGGCAGGAAGACGAGCTTGAAAGCCGCGCTGCTCGATCAAAGAGTCGTCGCCGGCCTCGGCAATATTTACGTTTGCGAGGCGCTCTATCGCGCCCGCCTGTCGCCCAAGCGCATGGCGGCGACCATCGCCGGCAAGACCGGCGAACCTGATGAGCGCGCCGAACGCCTGGTCGGCGGCATCAGGGCGGTGCTCAAGGAGGCGATCGCCGCCGGCGGCTCGTCGCTGCGCAACCACAAGCGGACCGACGGCGAGCTGGGCATGTTCCAGCATCGTTTCCGCGTCTATGACCGCGAAGGCGAGAGGTGCCCGACCGCCGGCTGCCGCAGCACCGTCAAGCGCATCGTGCAGAACGGGCGCTCGACGTTCTATTGTCCGGCATGCCAGAAGTGATGCCAAATCCGGCTGATCCGTTCTGCTCATACCCGCGCAAGCGGGAACCCGGTATGTGGTAGAGCTTAAGTCCCCGCTTTCGCAAGGGACGGGCGGATGTGAGCTAATCGCTCGGATCGCGTATGAGAATTACGCTAATTACGGCTAATTACGGCTAATTACAATTACGCAATTACAATTACGGTGACAGTGCACTTAACTCGGTAATTACGGTGACAGTGCACTTAACTGCGTCTCTGCTTGTGGTTGAAATTACGAAATTACGGTGACAAAATTACGGTGACAGTGCACTTAACTGCGTCTCTGCTTCGGTCTATCAAATAAATGCACTGTCACCGTAATTCCGCAGTCCCGGCGATGAGTCCGAGTGCCGACTACGCTGCCGATCTCGTCGATTGGGTTGCCGATGACCTCGTAGCAACGGCCAAAATGTCCGCGGTGCCGCGCCTGGCGCGATCCAGGATCTGATCGAGCGAGGCAATCTCGACCCGATTGCGGCCGCTATCCTTGGCGCGGTAGAGCGCGTGGTCTGCCTGCGCCAACAGCGCCGAGAGATCGAGCACGGCGTCGTGGCTGATCACGATGCCGATGCTCAGGGTGGCGAGCACCGGGCGGCCGTCGATATCGCGTGCGGCGTCGGCAAAGCCTGCGCGGATCTGCTCGCCGACAGCAAGCGCCCGCTCGCGCGTGGTGTCGACGAGGAGAGCAGCAAATTCCTCGCCGCCGAGCCGACCCAAGAGGTCGATGCGGCGCAGGCAGCCGCCCGCGACCTCGGCGAAGATCTGCAGCGTCCGATCGCCGACGGCGTGACCGAAACGGTCATTGACCGATTTGAAGTTGTCGAGATCGATCAGCATCACCGCGGTCGGACGCCCCTCCGTCGCCTGCCGCTTGAGCTGCGCTTTGCCGTCCTGCATGAAGGCGCGGCGATTGGCGATTCCGGTGAGCGGATCGACCAGGGCGGCGGTCTTGTGGCGGTGCTCGGTGCGTTCTTTCGCCATCGCCAGAAGGATGAAGGCGATCGCGATCGTGAACAACAGGGCTTCGAAGCTGAGCACCGTCATCCACACGCTCTCGAATACCTCGTTGCCGGTCGGCGACCACGGCAGCGCGGCGCCGAACGGCGTGCGTAGCAGATAGAGCGAACCGTGCGCGAACAGCAGGAAGATCGCCGGCCAGCGTGAGACCAGAGGCTCGCTGCGCCCGCGCCAGAACTCGTAGGCGGTCGCCCAGGTATAGGCGGTGATGATGCCGCAGCTCAAAAGCACGCGCAGATTCCAGGAGCCGGAGAAAACCGGTATCTGCGCTGCGACGAGCCACAAGGCGGCGCCGCCCACGATGAGGATCGGTTGCGGCCGGCGATGGTCGAACACACGCGCGCCGGTCCAGGTCAGAGCGAAAGCGGTGAACAGCAGCGTATTGGCGAGATCGATCGAAATCAGGTCGGGCACCGACCCGTAAAGGCCGAACAGCATCACCGAGCTGGCCCGCACCAGGTTGCCGAAGCCCCACCAGGCCACCGCCGCGATGGCGGTGTTCTGAACCCAGGCGAACAGCAGGAGCAATCCGAGGATGGCTTCCACGTAGATGGTCACGAGAAACAGTGTATTGACGTCGAGACCCATCGCCTCACCAGACCCAGCGGATATGCGCAATCGCTGAAAACCGCCGGCGCCGGCATACGGCAGCGGCGGGAAAAAATCGGTGAATATACGTAACTGCGGGAACCCGATGGCCCGTTATGGTTTCGACAAGCTTGTCGGCTTGCTGCGGATTTCCACGCCGGCCCGGCCGGAAACCGCCGAATGCGGCAAACCGGCCTTGTTCCCAAGGGCTTGCTCCTCTAGTAGGGTCGCGACAGGGACAGGCGACATGCAGCTCTGCAACGGAATCATCGAGGCGATCGGCAATACGCCATTAATCAAGCTGATGCGCGTTTCGACGGCGACCGGGTGCACCATTCTGGGCAAGGCGGAATTCATGAATCCGGGCCAGTCGGTGAAGGACCGGGCGGCGCGCCAGATCATCCTCGAAGCGGAGAAACGCGGCGAAATCCGGCCGGGAGGCCTCGTCGTCGAGGGCACCGCGGGCAACACTGGCATCGGGCTCGCGCTCGTTGCCAATGCGCGCGGCTACCGCACAGTGATCGTCGTCCCCGAAACACAAAGCCAGGAAAAAAAGGACATGCTGCGGCTCGCCGGCGCGGATCTCGTCGAGGTGCCGGCAGTGCCGTACGGCAATCCGAACAATTATCAGCACGTCGCCCGCCGGTTGGCCGAACAACTGCGCGAGCACGAGCCGAACGGCGTCCTCTATTCCGATCAGTGGAACAATCTCGACAATCGCCTGGCGCATTATCTCACCACCGGTCCGGAGATCTGGCGGCAGACCGACGGCAGGATCGACGGCTTTATCTGCGCCGTCGGCACCGGCGGCACGCTCGCCGGCGTGTCGCAATATCTGCGGGAAAAGCGAGAGGGCGTGGTGATCGGCTGCGCCGATCCGCCCGGCGCTGCGATGTATGAGCTGTTCGCGCATAGAGCCGCCAAGGCCTCGTCGGGCAATTCGATCACTGAAGGTATCGGGCTCGGCCGCGTCACGCCCATCGTAGACGGGCTGAAGGTGGAAAAGCCCTATCTCATTCCCGATGAGGAAGCGGTGCCGTTGATCTTCGACCTCCTTGAGCACGAAGGCCTCTGCCTTGGCGGCTCGTCCGGCATCAACGTCGCCGGCGCCGTGCGTCTGGCGAAAGAGCTCGGCCCCGGGCACGTCATTGTTACCATTCTCGCCGACTACGGCACCCGCTACCAATCGAAGCTATTCAATCCGCAGTTCCTGCGCGGGAAGAAGCTTCCGGTTCCGTCCTGGCTCGAACGCCGATCGCACATCAAGCCACCCTACGCGTGAACATCGCCGCCGCGCCCGCGTTGACGAGCAGATATGGACCGCCATGCTGAGAACCGACAATGCTCCCGCCCCGTCGTTGCCGAGCCGCTGGCTCGTATCAACCGACTGGCTTGCCGATCATCTCCGCGATCGCAATCTCGTTGTCGTCGACGGCTCCTATTTCCTGCCGACGCAACAGCGCGACGCCCGCGCCGAGTATCGCGCCGGTCATATTCCCGGAGCGGCGTTTTTTGACATCGAAGCGATCTGCGACCGGTCGACGGAACTGCCGCACATGCTGCCGGGTCCCACGCAATTCGCACAGGCCGCCGGCGCGCTCGGCATCGGCGACGGCGACACCGTAGTCGTCTACGACAGCGCCGGCCTTTATTCGGCGGCACGCGTCTGGTGGACGTTCCGCATTTTCGGAGCGAAGGACGCCTACATCCTCGACGGCGGACTGCCGCAATGGAAAGCCGATGGGCGACCACTCGAGAAGGGCGATGCGACGCGGACAGCGCGAAAATTCAGCGCCGAGATGAACGTCGCCGCCGTGGCGACGCTCGCCGATGTGCGCATGGCACTCGCCGCCGACAGCGCCCAAATCGTCGACGCACGCTCGGCCGAGCGCTTTACCGGCAAGGCGCCGGAACCGCGCCCGGGATTGCGTTCGGGTCACATGCCTCGATCGTTCAATGTGCCGTTCGACCGTCTCATCGAGAACGGCCGGCTCGCCTCGCGCGCGCGCATCGAAGCGGCGTTTGCGGAGGCCGGCGTCGATCTCGACCAGCCGATCATCACCTCCTGCGGCTCCGGCGTGACCGCGGCGATCCTCACCCTCGCGCTCGACGCGATCGGCAAAGAAACAACAGGCCTCTATGACGGATCCTGGGCCGAATGGGGCTCGCGCCCGGATCTTCCGGTCGAGCGCGGCTAGTGTCCCGATTCCGAAGTTCGCATCATTTTGCGGCTCGCTCGTTTGCGAACTTCGGAATCGAAGGACACGAGCAACTTATTGATCTAGTGTGGCTTTGGTTCAGAAGTCCGCATGACGAGTCCGCGGCAAGAATGATGCGGACTTCTGAACCGCCACACGAGGGTCAAGACTCATAAAATGAAATGGCTCAACCGGCCATATTGGAAGCGCTTCATCGGGTTACGGCCTGCGCGGCTGCGCGGTCAGAACAAGCCGTCGACGGCGCAAAGCGCCCGACTTCGTTGGAAGTATCAAGCCGGCCTGGATTGCGGCGATTGCAGCGGCGGTCACCGCACGAACTCTGGAGCACAATGCAATGAGCGAGGAAATTTCGGTCACGATCACCCGCCAGGACAAATATCAGTTCCTGGTCGATTTCGGCCCGCACCTTGCCCCAAGCGTGGTCGACGAACCGCCGCCCCTCGGCGAGGGTGTCGGTCCGTCGCCCTCGCAGCTCCTTGCCGCCGCCGTGGCCAACTGCCTTTCGTCGAGCCTGGTCTTTGCCCAGGGCAAGTTCAAGGAAGACCCGGGAAAGCTCACGACCACGGTGACCTGCGAGGTCGGCCGCAACGAAAGGAACAGGCTGCGGATCCTTGCGATGAGGGTCACCATGACCCTCGGCGTCGCGCCGGAAGCGCTCGGCCATCTCGATCGGGCGCTGGCGCAATTCGAAGACTTTTGCACCGTATCGCAGAGCGTGCGCGCCGGTATCCCGTTTACCGTAACTGTCAGGAGTCCGGACGGCCGCGTGCTCAGGTAGAAGGCATGCGCCCAGAGGGCGCCGCCAGCAAGAGGTCGTCGCCAGGAGGGAGGGCGCCGGCGAGGGCCGCAGCGAGAAGCGCTTTTTAGCGCTGGTCCACGTCGGGACGCATCATGCCGTGGCCGCCATTGTCCCGATCCGGACCCATCATGCCATGCATTCCGCGTGGGCAGGAATTCGGGCCCATCATGCCGTGCCAGCGGTGCTCCCGCCACCAGCCGCCGGCCAGCCCATGCGGCCGCAACATGTGCGCAAGCACTTTCAAACGACGTTTCTGCGCGTCGTTGAGGCTCTGATAAAGCGGCTCGCCGGCATCGGCGACGCGCTTGAGCGCGGCGCTGAACTGCGCCATGGCACCGGCCCGCCGCTGCAGCCGCGCGAAAGGATCGGCCGAAGGCGGCTGTCCGCCCGCAGCTTGGCGCGCCTTTACGCGCGCAACGTGCAGCTTGACCAAATCACGCAAGGCCTGTTCGAACGGCGGCCAGTTCTTCTGCTGGTCCGGCGTCAGCTCCAAGCCGGCTCTGAGCGCCGCGATGCGGGCGTCGGCGAAGGCCTTGATGTCCTCGGCGCTTGGCCGATAATGCCGCGCGAAGCGGGCGGCGCCGCAACCGTCCGGCCCGCCGACGCGCTGTTGCGCATACGCGGCCGAAGCAGCGACAAGGACAAGCGCCGCCGTCGCCGCGGCCAGAGATTTCAGCATTGTCATCCTCCGCTGATTGCGAGGTGGCGCAGTAAAGGGAGGCTGAGCCCGGCAGGCAAGTTAAACTTTTGTGAGGTTGGTTCCTGATTGGACGACGACGCAGTAAATGAATTTCAATTCAAATGTATCTTTGAAGAGCTATTTGCGACCGCTTCACAGTTTCAACAAGCACGGTCGTGCATCACGCGCCGGCCGCAAACGGCTCGCCCGGGGCGATGTCGGCAATGCGAAACAGCACACGCTCTTCGCCCTGCCAGCGATCGAACGCGAAGGAACCGGCGGCATGGACCTGCCGGCCGCGGTTTTGCACAAGCGCGGCGCCGAGTTTCTGTCCGGCTGCGCGGAAGGCGATGGCGTTGACAGCGGCGCCGTCGGCCGATTTCAACCGCGCGCGCACATGCGCCTGACCGACCTCCTCGACATAGGCGAGCGTGTGCGCGGGAAGGGCGATCACCGGCTCGGGATTGCCGGTGCCGAAGGGTCCTGCGCGCTCGATCAGCGCCACGAGCTCGGCGTTCACGGCTGCCCCGCTCACGGCGCCGTCAATCGAGAGTCCCTCGGCAAGGTGCGCGGCTTCGACTTCGGGACCGAGCGCCGTCTCCAGAAAAGCGCGAAACGGCGCCAGCGCACCCCTGCCCAGTGTCACGCCCGCCGCCATTGCGTGGCCGCCGCCCTTTACCAACAGGCCCTCGGCAACAGCGCGCCGCACCGCGCGGCCAATGTCGACGCCGGCGATGGAACGGCCGGAGCCGGTGCCGATACCGCCGGGTTCGAGCGCAATGGCGAACGCCGGACGGCCGAATTTTTCCTTGAGCCGCGCCGCCACGAGTCCGACGACGCCGGGGTGCCAGCCTTCCGCAGCGGT
This sequence comes from Pseudomonadota bacterium, assembly GCA_021811945.1. Taxonomy (GTDB): domain Bacteria; phylum Pseudomonadota; class Alphaproteobacteria; order Rhizobiales; family Xanthobacteraceae; genus BOG-931. Next base: position 14,813 of record JAKAPE010000019.1, read on the forward strand.
GACCACGACCGCGCCGCGCGCCTCATGGCCGAGCGCGGCCATCGCCTCGACCTCGGCCCGCGCCAACGTTTCGAGCTCCATCGCCTGGCGCTCGCGGTTGAGTCGGTCAAGCTCGGCGGCAATCCGCACCGCTTCGACTGGATCCTCCTCGGTCAAAAGCCGCACGCCGAGATCGGCGCGACCGATGCGCCCGCCGGCGTTTATGCGCGGCCCCAGGAGAAAACCTAGATGCCAGCACTCGGGCGGACCGGAAAGCCGCGCCACGTCCATCAGGCTCACAGGGCCGACGCGCTGTCGCCGCTTTAAGGCGATCAGGCCCTTGGCGACGAAAGCACGGTTGAGGCCGATGAGCGGCACCACATCGGCGACGGTGCCGAGCGCGACGTCGTCGAGGAAAGAGATGAGATCCGGCTCGGGCCGATCGCCGGTCCAGAAGCGGCGCAAGCGTAGCACGCGGTTGACCGCTACCACGGTCATGAAAGCGAGGCCGACGGCAGCGAGATGGCCGAGGCCGGAGAGGTCGTCGCGCCGGTTGGGATTGACGATGGCCGCCGCGGGCGGCAGCGTTTCGTCGGCCTGATGATGGTCGATAACGACAACATCGACGCGGAGCGCGCGGGCTTCGTCGAGCGGCTCGAAGCTGGTCGTGCCGCAATCGACGGTGATCAGCAACGTGGCGCCGCGCCCAGCGAGCGCGCGCACCGCTTCGACATTGGGGCCATAGCCTTCGAACAGGCGGTCGGGAATGTGGATCAGGGGCTCGACGCCGCCGTGGCGCAGAAAGCGCACGAGCAATGCCGCGGAAGTTGCGCCGTCAACGTCGTAATCGCCGAAAATAGCGATGGTTTCGCGGCGCATGATCGCGTCGGCGATGCGCGCGGCTGCCTCCGGCATGGCGGTGAGCACGTTGGGGTCCGGCATCAAGTGTTTGATCGTAGGGTTAAGAAACGCCTCAACCGCATCGACCTCTACGTCGCGGCCGGCAAGGATGCGCGCCAAGAGTTCGGGAAGATCGTGGCGCTGCGCGATCGCGAGCGCGCGCGCGCTGCCGCGCGCATCGAGGCGGCTGCGCCACGCGCGCCCGGTCGCCGAGCTTTCGACACCGAGGAAGACGGCGTTGGCGAATCGGCGTGATTCGAATCCCATCGAAATCACATTAGCCGATTTGACGAAGGTTTGGCTGGACGGCGTGTTCAGCGCATTAAGGGCGGCGTGAGGGCAGGCCGCCTGGTTCAAGGAAGCCTCGTCCCGATACAATTTCAATATCTGTCGAAATACTTCTTGACATCCGCATATAATTCTATATTCGTTGAAATATGGAGAGATCAGGCGCCGTCGCAGCCCTGGCAGCGCTCGCGCAGGAAAACCGGCTCGACGTCTTCCGGTTGCTGGTGGCGGCCGGGCCGGCGGGACTGGCCGCCGGCCGCCTGGCCGCGGCGCTTGATCTCGCGCCAAACACGCTGACGTTTCATTTCGATCGGCTGCGGATGGCGGGGCTCGTGACCGTGCGTCGGGAGGGCCGCTCGATGATCTACGCGGCGCGCTACGAAACGATGAATGCGCTGCTCGCCTATCTGACCGAGAACTGTTGCCGAGGCGCGCAGACCTGCGGTCCGGCCGTCTGCGAGCCATCGCTGCCGGCGCGCAAGCGTAAACGGGAAACAGCGTAACTCGTTGGGACGCCGACCGGGAAAAAGGTGGCATCGGAGGACGCCGTGCGCAATGACATCGACCGCGAGCCGTTCAACGTGCTGTTCCTTTGCACCGGAAATTCCGCCCGCTCAATCATGGCCGAGGCGATTCTCAATCGCGCCGGAGGCGGCAGGTTCCGGGCGTTCTCGGCCGGAAGCCGCCCGAGAAGCCAGGTGCATCCCTACGCGTTGGATTTGCTGGGAAAGCTCCAGTACGACGTGAACGGGCTGCGGTCCAAAAGCTGGAAAGAGTTTTCGGGGCGTGACGCGCCCAGGCTGGATTTCGTTTTCACCGTCTGTGACAGCGCCGCGAAAGAAACCTGCCCGGTTTGGCCGGGTCAGCCGATGACGGCGCATTGGGGCGTCCCTGATCCGGCAGCCGCAACGGGCACGATGGCCGAAGTGCGGTTCGCGTTCGCCGATTCGCTGCGGATGCTCGCGAATCGCATCAACGTTTTCGTGAGCCTGCCGCTGCACTCGCTTGATCAATTGACATTGCAGACGCAGCTCGATGCAATTGGCAAAACGAAGGACGCCGCCGCCAACGTGATTAAGGCAGCGCAATAAACATACGGTCTTCGTCCCTCTCTTTCCAGCAGGACGGCAACTCCAATCATGTCCACATTCGAACGCTACCTCACCGTCTGGGTCGCTCTTTGCATCGTCTTTGGAATTGCGCTTGGGCACCTCTTCCCGACCGTGTTCCACACCATCGGGGCGGCCGAGATCGCCAAAGTCAACCTGCCGGTGGCGGTCCTGATCTGGCTGATGATCATCCCCATGCTGGTGAAGATCGACTTCACGGCGTTGTCGCGGGTCAAGGAGCATTGGCGCGGCATCGGGGTCACGCTCTTTGTCAACTGGGCGGTAAAACCGTTCTCCATGGCGTTTCTGGGCTGGCTCTTCATCGGCTGGCTGTTCAGGCCGCATCTCTCGGCGGATCAGATAAGCAGCTATGTCGCCGGTCTCATCCTGCTCGCGGCTGCACCATGCACGGCGATGGTGTTTGTCTGGAGCAACCTTGCCGACGGCGAGCCGCATTTTACGCTCACTCAGGTCGCGCTCAATGACGTGATCATGGTCTTTGCCTTTGCTCCGATCGTGGGTCTGTTGCTTGGCATATCGGCGATTACCGTGCCATGGCAGACTTTGCTCCTCTCGGTCGTTCTCTACATCGTCGTTCCGGTCGCGATCGCGCAAATTGTTCGGCGCAGCGCGCTGGCGGGTGACGGCAACCTCGCGCTGTGGCGACTGTTATCCGCGCTGCGGCCGATTTCGCTCGCGGCCCTGCTCGCCACGCTGGTGCTTCTGTTCGGCTTTCAGGGCGAGCAGATTATGGTCCAACCGCTGATCATCGCCATGCTGGCCGTGCCGATCCTGATCCAAGTGTATCTCAACGCCGGCCTCGCCTACCTCCTCAATCGCGCGGCCGGCGAGGCGCACTGTGTCGCCGGGCCGTCGGCGCTCATCGGCGCCAGCAACTTCTTCGAATTGGCGGTTGCCGCCGCGATCAGCCTGTTCGGCTTCAACTCGGGAGCAGCGCTCGCGACCGTGGTCGGCGTTCTCGTCGAAGTTCCGGTGATGTTCTCGGTCGTGAAGATCGTGAACAATACCCGTCGCTGGTATGAGGCCGGCGCCACGGTCCGGCAGCGCATCGCGGACGAGAAGGCCGGAGGTTGATGGCAGCTGGCGCAAAAAATCACCCGATGTGCACAGGAGGGCATCCATGAGCACCACCGATATTAAAGACGCAGTCAGGGAAAGATACGGTCAAGCCGCCTTGCGGGTGCGCGGGTCGGGAGCCTCGTGCTGCGGGGTATCATCGGCCGGCGGCTGCGGCGATCCCATCAGTTCGAACCTCTACGACGCCTCCGAGGCCGGATCGGTACCGCAGCAAGCGATGCTGGCGTCGCTGGGTTGCGGTAATCCGACGGCCTTGGCGCAGCTCAGACCGGGCGAAACCGTCCTCGATCTCGGGTCAGGCGGAGGGATCGACGTTTTGTTGTCGGCTCGGCGGGTGGCGCCGGGCGGTAAGGCCTATGGACTTGACATGACCGACGAGATGCTGGCGCTCGCCCGTGAAAACCAGCGCAAGTCGGGAGTGACAAATGTCGAATTTCTCAAGGGAGAAATCGAGAATATTCCGCTGCCGGACAATTCGATCGACGTCATTATCTCGAACTGCGTCATCAACCTGTCGGGCGACAAGGATCGGGTGTTGCGCGAAGCATTTCGCGTACTGAAACCCGGCGGCCGTCTGGCGGTCTCCGACGTCATCACGCGGGGAGAAGTTCCAGAACCGATAAGGCGCGACATACTGCTGTGGGTCGGCTGCATCGCCGGGGCGCTGAGCGATGCGGAGTACATCGCCAAGCTGGAAAAGGCCGGCTTTGCAGCTATCAGCATCGAACCGACCCGACTTTACCACCTCGACGATGCGCGCGTATTCCTGACCGGCAAGGGCATCGACGTCGACGCCATCGCGCCGCAGGTCGACGGCAAGTTCATGAGCGGATTTGTGCGCGCGTCGAAGCCCGCGGCGGCATGAGCGCTCGCCGCTTCGCACTTAAAACTTCTCCGCCTGCCGATGCTGGGCGCGGATCCGGCGCACGGTGCCGGTGACCGAGCGCATGACCACGGTCTCAGTCTCGATCATACCGCGGCCGAATTTGACCCCACGCAACAGCCCACCGTCGGTGACGCCGGTCGCGGCGAAAATGCAATCGCCGCGCACCATATCTTCCAGCGCGTATTTCTTGCGCGGGTCCTTGATGCCCATCCTGGCGGCGCGCGCGCGCTTCTCCTCGGTATCGAGCACGAGGCGGCATTGAATCTGGCCGCCGATGCAGCGCAGCGCCGCGGCGGCAAGAACACCTTCGGGCGCGCCGCCGATACCGAGGTAGATGTCGATGCCGGTCGTCTCGGGCTCCGCGGTATGAATGACGCCGGCGACATCGCCGTCCGTGATAAGTCGCACCGCGGCGCCCGCTTTGCGCACGGCGGCGATAAGATCGGCATGGCGCGGACGCTCAAGAACGAGCGCGGTGATCTCGTCGGGGCTAACGCCCTTGGCTCTCGCCAGCGCCGCAATGTTTTCGCCAGGCGGTGCGTCGAGATCGATCATACCCTTGGGATAGCCGGGTCCGATGGCGATCTTTTCCATATAGACGTCCGGCGCGCAAAGCAGCGTGCCGCCTTCCGCCATCGCCATCGTAGCGATAGCGCCGGGCATGTTCTTGGCGCACAGCGTGGTGCCTTCCAGCGGATCGACGGCGATGTCGACCTTCGGCCCGTTCCCGGTGCCCAGCGCCTCGCCGATGAACAGCATCGGCGCCTCATCGCGCTCGCCTTCCCCGATCACCACAGTGCCGGCGATCGGCAAGGTGCCAAGCTCGCGCCGCATGGCGTCGACCGCCGCCTGGTCGGCGGCCATTTCGTCGCCGCGCCCACGCATCCGGGCCGCAGAAACCGCCGCGCGCTCGGTCACCCGGACAATTTCGAGGGAAAGAATGCGGTCGATCACCTCGCGTAAAGGGGCGGTCGGGGACGACGACATGACGCAAACCTCCGTGCGAGAGCGGACCGGCTCAATTTTTCTCGATGCGGATCACCTGGGGCCGTCCGGAAATGACCCGATCGCGGCGCACGGCAGCAAGCGCCTTGCGCACCGCGTCTTCGCTCGTGGCGTAGGTGATCAGGATCACGGGTACCGGCGCGCCGCTGCGGCCGGGCTGGCTGGCGCCTGAGGCCGCCGTCTCGTGGCGTTGGACGATCGATTCCAGCGAAATTTTCTGTTGCGCCAAGCGCCGAGCGATGGTGGCTGCGGTACCGGGGCGGTCGCGCGCCAGGAGGCGGATGTAGTAGCCGCCTTCGTGACGCTGCATTGGCGCCTTGCGCACAGCGGTCATCCGCGCCGCCGGCCGGCCGAACGGGGGCGTGCGCACGCCGCGAGCGATGTCGGCGAGGTCGGAGACGACGGCCGAGGCCGTCGCCCTGCCGCCGGCGCCGGGTCCAACCAGTGTGACCGGGGCAAGACCGTCCGCATCGACGGTGACGGCGTTGGTCGCACCCATGACCTGGGCGATGGCGGCATCCTTGCGGACCATGGTCGGATGGACGCGCTGCTCGATGCCCGCCTCGGTCTTCACCGCCACGCCCAGCAGCTTTACGCGATAGCCGAGCTCGCCGGCGGCGTCGAGATCGGCAAGGGTGATCGAGGAAATTCCCTCGACATAAATCGCGCCGGGGTCGACTTTGGTTCCGAAGGCGAGGCTTGCCAGAATGGCGAGCTTTTGCGCGGTGTCGTGGCCTTCAACGTCGAAGGAGGGATCGGCCTCGGCATAGCCCAGGCGCTGGGCCTCGCGCAGACAGTCGTCGAAGGCGAGCCGGTCCTGCTCCATGCGCGAGAGGATGTAATTGCAAGTGCCGTTGAGGATGCCGTAGATGCGAGTCAGCGCGTCGCCGTTCAGGCCCTCCCGCAGCGTCTTCACGATGGGAATGCCGCCGGCGGCCGCCGCCTCGAAATTGAGCTGGACCTGATGCCGCTCCGCCAACACGGCGAGCTTGTGGCCATGACGGGCAAGAAGCGCCTTGTTGGCCGTAACCACCGGCTTGCCGACGGCGAGCGCGGCTTCCACGGCGCGGCGGGCGGGATCGCCGGCCCCACCCATGACCTCAACGAGGACGTCGATCGCCGGATCGGTCGCCAGTACCGAGGGATCTTCGACCCAGCGGAACTTCCGCAGCTCGATATCGCGCTTCTTGCCGCGCACACGTGCGCTGACCGCGACAACCTCGATCGGGCGTCCGCAACGCGCCAGAAGCTTGTCGCGGCCACGCTCCAACAGGTGAACCACAGCCGTACCGACGGTTCCCAGCCCGGCAAGACCGACTTTGAGCGGCTCGGCCATAAATGCTTGCAACCAGCGTAAAGCGACGCCGGCTAGCGCCTCGTCGCAAGGGGCACCACGTTGTGCAGCATTTCCGGGGCTGTTTCAAGAAAGCGGCGGATGTTGCGGGCCGCCTGACGAATGCGCTGCTCGTTCTCGACGAGCGCGATGCGGACGTGGCCCTCGCCATATTCGCCGAATCCGGCGCCCGGTGACACCGCGACGCCGGCTTTTTCGACGAGCAGAGTGGAAAACTCGACACTGCCGAGCGGACGCAACGGTTCCGGTATCGGCGCCCATGCGAACATCGAAGCCCGCGGCGGCGGCACATTCCAGCCGGCGCGGGCGAAAGATTCGACCAATGCGTCGCGCCTTCGCCGGTAGGTCTCGCGCATTTCATCGATGCAGTCGTCGGGGCCATTGAGCGCCGCCGTTGCCGCCACCTGGATCGGGGTGAAGGCGCCGTAGTCGAGATAGGACTTCACCCGCGCCAGCGCGGCGATGAGGCGCTCGTTGCCGACGGCAAAGCCGATGCGCCAGCCGGGCATCGAATAGGTCTTCGACATCGAGGTGAACTCGACGGCAACCTCGATTGCGCCGGGCACCTGCAACAGCGACGGCGGCGGCTTGCCGTCGAGATAGACCTCGGCATAGGCCAGATCCGAGAGCACCAGCAGGCCATGCTTCCTCGCAAAGGCGACAAGATCGCGATAGAAATCGAGATCGGCGACGCAGGCCGTGGGGTTCGAAGGATAGCAGACGACAACCGCGATCGGTCTTGGAATGGAATGCTTCACCGCCCGGTCAAGCGCGCCGAAAAAGGCACTGCCGGGCTCGACCGGCACCGCGCGGATGGCGCCGCCGGCCATGAGGAAGCCGAAGATGTGGATCGGATAGGTTGGGTTCGGGACGATGACGATGTCGCCGGGCGCGGTGATCGCCTGCGCGACATTGGCGAAGCCCTCTTTCGAGCCGAGCGTGGTGACGATCTGGGTTTCGACATTGAGCTTGACGCCGAAGCGGCGCGCATAATAGGCGGCCTGGGCGCGGCGCAGGCCGGGTATTCCCTTCGACGCCGAATAGCGGTCGGTACGGGCCTTGCCGACCGTTTCCTTGAGCTTCTCCACGACGTGCGCCGGCGCCGGCAGGTCGGGATTGCCCATGCCCAGATCGATGATATCGGCGCCGGCATTGCGCGCCGCCGCCTTGGCGCGGTTAACCTGCTCGAAGACGTAGGGCGGCAGTCGGCGGATGCGGTAGAACTCTTCCATGATGTTGCCGGCGTCTAGTTAACACTGACTTCGTGGTCCTATCGAAGCTTGCTTATCACGGTTTGGCCTCCGTTCCAGCGTTTTGCGTGCCTGCGGAGACAGTCCCCTGCGCCGCCGCCGGCGTCAGTGGCGGCAACGGCGCTTTCTTCACGGTCGCCTGGTCGCCGCTCGCGCTGCCCGGCGTTTGCGTGCTCAAATGGTTGCGTTCGGAGAGGAGATCGCTCGTGACTTCTTTGACCTGATCCGGCGTGAGTGGCGTATCCGCGCGTGGCGCCGGCATGTCGTGGACGGCCGGATAGTCCGTATCGAAAGAGCAACTGGCAACGAGCAATCCCAGCGCGGCGGCAATCGCCAGAGCCGGCGCGAACCCTTGTAGCGGGCCCTCCCGTAGAGCCCGCGATGAGCCTGCTCGCATGCGTGCCTTGACGCTTCCCAAGCTGCGCACGCTTATCCCCACGCTCGCCCGAGGCCTTCGTCATTTCGCTGTTCGCCGATGCCTGCTGCTCGGCTGCCGCAGCGCCTCGTCACCCCTGCGAAGAAGTAGCTACGAAATGATTATTGTCTCAACGGTTTATAGAGATAAGGTCAAAACCCGTATGGAATTGCCCGGTAACGCAGCAATATGACGAAACAAGGACCATGCGGCGCTCGGCCGCAGACGCAGCTTGCGCGGACGAATGCCACGGGCCATTTCTGGCCCGAAGCTGATCTGCCACCCTTGCCGAAATTGAGGAAACGCTCGTGCGGGCTCCAGCGCCAGTACCGCAAGAACCGCAAGAACCGATGAAGATCGGCACCGTCGACGTCGAGGAACTTTCGCGCAACCTGGCGCGGCTCGTCGAGGAAGGCGGGCGGGCGCTTGCTGCCTATCTCAAGCCGCGCGAACAAGGCCGCGAGGGCGACAGCGAACTTGCCGACGAGGTAACCGAAGTCGCCAAGACGTTCGGCAACGTAGCAAAATATTGGCTGGCCGATCCGCGGCGCACACTGGAGCTGCAGACGCGCCTGGGCAAGGCCTATCTTGACCTGTGGGCGACCGCCGCAAAGCGGCTTGCCGGTGAACGGGTGCCCGCCGTCGCCGCGCCCGCGGTCAACGACAAGCGATTCGCCGATCCCGAATGGACGTCGAACCAGTTCTACGATTTCCTCAAGCAGGTCTACCTTCTCACCGCCCACTGGGCCAACCAATTGGTCAGCGACGCCGAACTCGACCCGCATACCAAACACAAGGCCGAGTTCTACATGCGGCAGATCACCAACGCCCTGTCGCCCTCCAACTTCGTCCTGACCAATCCGGAGCTGCTGCGCGAGACGCTCACCACCAACGCCGACAACCTGGTGCGCGGCATGCGCATGCTCGCCGAGGACGTCAAGACCGGCGGCGGGCACTTGAAGATTCGGCAGTCGGACTCCTCGATGTTCGCCGTCGGCCGAAATCTGGCGATCACGCCCGGCAAGGTCGTTTTCCAGAACGAGCTGATGCAGCTCATCCAGTACACGCCGACGACCGCGAAGGTGCTCAAGCGCCCCCTGCTGATCGTGCCGCCCTGGATCAATAAATACTACGTGCTCGATCTCACGCCGGAAAAATCCTTCATCAAATGGTGCGTCGATCAGGGCCTCACCGTCTTCTGCATCTCATGGGTCAATCCGGACGCGCGGCTTGCGCACAAGACCTTCGCTGACTACGTGCGCGAGGGACCGCTGGCGGCGCTCGACGTAATCAAACAGGCGACGGGCGAGGACAAGGTACGCGCGCTCGGCTACTGCGTCGGCGGCACCATGCTCGCCGCGACTCTCGCGGTAATGGCGGCGCGGCACGACGAGCGCATCGTTTCGGCAACGCTGTTCGCTGCACAGGTCGATTTCACCTATGCTGGCGACCTCAAGGTGTTCATCGACGAGGAACAGGTCAAGGCGATCGAGCGGCGCATGGCCGAGCGCGGCTATCTACACGGCATGTCGATGGTCATCGTCTTCAATCTGCTGCGCTCGAACGATCTTATCTGGCCCTACGTCATCAACAACTACCTCAAGGGCAAGGCGCCGTTCCCGTTCGACCTGCTGTACTGGAATTCCGACTCCACGCGGCTGCCCGCCGCCAACCATTCCTTTTACATGCGCAACTGCTATCTCGACAACAAGCTGGCGAAGGGCGAAATGGTACTCGGCGGCACGCCGATCAATCTCAGATCGATCAAGGTGCCGATCTACAATTTGGCTACGCGCGAAGACCATATCGCGCCGGCGAAATCGGTGCTGCTCGGCTCGAAATTCTTCGGCGGGCCGGTGCGGTTCGTGCTCTCCGGCTCCGGCCACATCGCCGGCGTCATCAATCCGCCCAGCAAGCACAAATACCAGTACTGGACCGGACCGAAGCCGCGCAACGCCAACCTCGACGGCTGGCTCGCCAAGGCCAAGGAACATCCCGGCTCGTGGTGGCCGGACTGGCTCGCCTGGCTCACGAAGCAGGACCCGCGCGAAGTCGCCGCCCGCGCCATAGGCGGCGGCAGGCTCAAGCCGATCGAGGACGCGCCGGGGAGCTACGTGAAGGTGCGGGATTGAGGGGGTAGTGTCTCAGTTTGAACCGAAGCGTCGTTTTTCGCTCGAACACTCGGAGCCGTCGATCGCGATGGCCGCCACTTTTCCGGCGGCGACCGCCATCGCGCACGATGCGATTTTGATAACCGCCGACGACAGGTTGCTGCGCCGGCGGCAGGGCCTGCGCCGGCACGACGCCGCAACCTAGCCCCGGCGGTCGGGCCTGTCCCCGACTGGCCGTTCAGCAGTTTCCACTGCTATACTCTGTTCACATGAGAACCCGAAAACCGAATTGGCCACATCTCAATCTTTTCGCCCTTTCAGTCGAGTCTCGCTTTTTCGGGTTTTCACGGAATCTGAGTATAGTGCCATTACGGTGACAGTGCACTTAATTGAAGCATCTGCTAACGATCGCCACCGTTGCGTTCATCGCCGTAACGAACGTGTCGGCATCACAGGAGCATTACGGTGACAGTGCATTTAATTTTTGTAAATTAAATGCACTGTCACCGTAATGCCATGTCACCGTAATGTCGTAATGCTCGGATTTCGCTGCCGCTCAACCCGGCTACGCCGTGTCACTACGCCATATCACTTTTTTAGAGACCAGCCATTGACATCCGTCACTGGATCGATTACATGATCGCCCATCTCGCTCCCGAGGGACCTTTCGCGAGGGTACTTTCGAAAGTGGAACGAGGGCGGTCCCCGCGCGCGGAGTTACGACCCGCTCCCGGGCGGCTCCGGGTATCACTCATGCCGGTACTACGGCCGGTGCGGGAGGTGCTTTCCCTGGACTGGGACAGGCGAAGGCGGGTAACGCCCGCTAGATCCGAGTCCCAGGAAGCATGGCCTGGAGTTGAGCCAGTCGGGTGCGAACCCTCTGGCGAGAGCCGCGGTAGAGCGCCGAAAGGCGTGCGCGTCCCGCTGGACGCGCGGCCGCACCCGAGGCAACAAGCGGCGACGCTCGTTGGCCTGATGCGGCAATTGGTTGGATGCGCCTTTTGGCGCTCTGCCTCCCTCGCTTTGTGGGAGGACCTTTAGCTTAGCGTGGCTTAGGCATAGCTCGGATGCGAAGACGCACCGCGAGAGCAAGTTTTTTTGCTCCTCGCCCCGCGTGCGGGGAGAAGGAGAAGTGCGCGGCGTGGCCGGCGCGCGCCTCCCACCGCGCTGACGCGCGCGATCCCCCGCCCCGCTTCGCGGGGCGGGAACAAAAAAAAGGCCGCGAGAAGGAGAACGATTGCGGTGAGCAAGAAGTCCGATGAAAAACTCAGCCCGCCGGAATGGCAGAGGCGTTTCGATGCCGCCTGCGCCATCGTCGCTCGCAAGTACTGTGACATGTTCGAGTTCTGGCGGAACTGCCGCTATAAGCCTTGCCGCAGTACCAGGCGGTGCAGCGGCGATGAGGCTGACTGTTTAAACCGCGGCTGGGTCACAATTCCCTATGAGTCCCTTTATGAAGCGCGCGACCGAATGGTGGCAGAAGCACCGACAAACGCGGACGGGTTCCTCCGCTTGGCGCATTCCTTTCCGCCGTCTTCGGCCTGCCTGTGTCTGACGAAGAATCCAAAAACCCTGGCCAAGGCGCGATCGTGACTGCGCTGCACCGCGTCCAGGAAACACTTGGAGCATGTTCCGTTGGCATTGAATCACCCGCTCGTCCCCGCGAAAGCGTCGCGAAAGCGCGGACCCAGCGCGAAAATCGCGGTCTTTACGTTGTGGCCCCGGATTCCCGCTTGCGCGGGAATGAGCGGAGATTGGATCGACTTCGGCGGAACGTGCTCTAATCTCGACGGCGCATCCTTGCTTCCATTCGCTGCCGGCTGTGCTACAGGGCGCGCGCCATGACCGTCGTTACCCGCTTCGCCCCCTCGCCCACCGGCTTTCTGCATATCGGCGGCGCCCGGACCGCGCTGTTCAACTGGCTTTACGCCCACGGGCGCGGCGGAAAGATGCTGCTGCGGATCGAAGACACCGACCGCGAGCGCTCGACGCAGGCGGCGATCGACGCCATCGTCGATGGACTTACTTGGCTCGGCATCACCTGGGACGGCGACCCCATTTATCAATTCGCCCGCTCGGCGCGGCACCGGGAGGTGGCGGAGCAGCTCTTGGCGGCGGGACACGCCTATCGCTGCTATGCGAGCGCCGGGGAGCTGGCGCAGATGCGCGACGAAGCCCGGCGCCAAGGCCGGGCGAAACTCTACGACGGCCGCTGGCGCGATCGAAGTCCAAGCGAAGCGCCGCCCGGCGTCAAGCCGGCGATCCGCCTCAAGGCGCCGCTCACCGGCGAAACGGTCATCGAGGACCGCGTCCAGGGCCGCGTCGTCTGGCAGAACGAAAACCTCGACGATCTGGTGCTGCTGCGCTCCGATGGCACGCCGACCTACATGCTCGCGGTCGTGGTCGACGACCATGACATGGGAATCACTCATGTCATTCGCGGTGATGACCATTTGACCAACGCAGCGCGGCAGAAGCAGATCTACGACGCGCTGGGCTGGCCCGTACCAACGATGGCGCACATCCCGCTGATCCACGGCCCCGACGGCGCCAAGCTTTCCAAGCGTCACGGCGCGCTCGGCGTCGACGCCTACCGCGCCATGGGCTATCTACCCCCCGCTTTGCGCAACTATCTGGTGCGGCTTGGATGGAGCCATGGCGACCAGGAGATATTTTCAACCGAAGAAATGATCGCCGCCTTCGACCTGCCGCAGATCGGCCGCTCGCCGGCGCGGTTCGATTTCGCCAAGCTGGAGAACCTCAACGGCCATTATATCCGCCACAGCGCCGACCAGGCGCTCATCGATGCGATCTCCCGTTTGCTGCCGCATCTCGCCGACGGCGGCGAACTTGCCGCCAAGATGACACCGCGGCGCAAGAACCAATTCTTGGCAGCCATGCCAAGTTTGAAGGAACGTGCCAAGACGCTGATCGATCTTATCGACGGAGCTTCTTTCTTGTTCGCTGAGCGGCCGATTCCGCTCGACGAGCGAGCCGTCGCTCTGCTCACGCCGGAAACGAAAAATCTGCTGCGCGAGGTCGCGGCCGATCTTGCGCAGGTCGAGCCGTGGACCGCGGAGACCACGGAACGAGCTGTGCGCGCCTTTGCCGAGCGGCGGGGTCTGAAGCTCGGCAGCGTTGCGCAGCCCTTGCGCGCGGCGCTCACCGGCCGCGTCACTTCGCCCGGGATTTTTGCGGTGTTGGCCGTGCTCGACAAGGACGAAAGCCTCGCCCGCCTCGCCGACCGGTTCACTGCGGTGCAACCGCATGGCTGATGAGCGTTCTTGCTACGGGGCTCTTGGTCAACTGCCCCGCGCCGGTTCTCATGGTTTATGTGAACTTACACGGCCCCATATGGTTTGTGTGACAGTGTGCGATCTTGCAGTGCACACCTGGTTACGCTAGGTCGATGGTGCCGGATTAATCAATGCCGCCTCAACCTTCTAGCCGCTAGAGCGGTTTCCGATCGGGTTGAATCGGCGCCGTCGTTACGAGGAGCGCCAATGGAAGCGATCCAGAATTCCGGGCAACGGCCTCCGGATCGCTTCGCGGAGTTTTTTCATCGAACCGACCGCTTCGGGCCGACCCGTGGCTCGCGATGACGGAACAATGTGATCGGTATCCGTTCTAGACCAGGCGCACTGCACCACGTGCACTGCATTGTTGAGGCTGTCAGACAGCGGAGGATGCGATTCATGGACGCAAAAAGCGGCTCCAACGCCAACCTTAAGACCGGCAAGCTGACGCTCGGCGACAAGAGCTGGTCGCTCCCGATCTACGAAGGAACGATCGGCCCTGACGTGGTCGACGTGAGCAAGCTCTACAGCGAGGTCGGTATCTTCACCTATGATCCCGGCTTCACCTCGACCGGGAGCTGCGATTCAAAGATTACCTACATCGATGGAGACCAGGGCATCCTCCTCTATCGCGGCTACCCGATCGAGGATCTCGCCGAACACGGAGATTTTCTCGAGACCTGCTATGTGCTGCTGTACGGCGAATTGCCGACCGCGGCGCAGAAGGAGGATTTCGACAACCGCGTCGTTCATCACACGATGATCCACGAGCAGATGACCCGCTTCTTCCAGGGCTTCCGCCGTGACGCCCACCCGATGGCGGTGATGGTCGGTTGTGTCGGCGCGCTTTCAGCGTTCTATCACGACTCTACCGATATCAGCGATCCGACCCAGCGGATGATCGCCTCCATTCGAATGATTGCGAAAACGCCGACGCTGGCCGCGATGGCCTACAAATACTTCATCGGCCAGCCGTTCGTGTACCCGGACAACAAGCTCGATTACGCGTCGAACTTCCTGCGCATGTGCTTCGCGGTGCCGTGCGAGGAATACCGGCCCAATCCGGTGCTCGCGCGCGCCATGGACCGCATCTTCATCCTGCACGCCGACCACGAGCAGAACGCTTCCACCTCGACGGTGCGGCTCGCCGGCTCGACCGGCGCCAACCCCTTTGCCTGCATCGCCGCGGGCATCGCCTGTCTGTGGGGCCCGGCCCACGGCGGGGCCAACGAGGCGGCGCTGAAGATGCTCGGAGAGATCGGCAGCGTCGATCGCATCCCAGAATACATCAAGCGCGCCAAGGACCCTGACGATTCGTTCCGCCTGATGGGGTTCGGCCATCGCGTCTACAAGCACTATGACCCACGCGCCAGGGTCATGCAGAAGACCTGTCACGAGGTCTTGCAAGAGCTTGGCATCAACGATCCGCTGCTCGATGTCGCACTGGAGCTCGAACGCATCGCGCTCAACGATGATTATTTCATCCAGAAGCGGCTTTATCCGAATATCGATTTCTATTCCGGCATCACGCTGCGCGCCATGGGCTTTCCGACCACCATGTTTACGGTGTTGTTCGCGCTCGCGCGTACCGTCGGCTGGATCGCGCAATGGAAGGAGATGATCGAGGACCCGCACCAGAAGCTTGCCCGCCCGCGCCAGCTTTACACCGGCTCGCCGCGCCGCGACTATCAGTCAATCTCGCGGCGGAAGTAGCGCCCGTCATTTCGAGCGGCGGCTGCGACCAACCAAGCCGCCTTGCCTCAACATTCTCGAGTGCTTCGCTTCGCTCGCAACGGCAAAAATGTGAACACTCCACCGCCTAAAGGCGGTGGCTTCGGATTACGGCTTAAAGCCGGATTTGGTCCGCCATCCGGCGGACTTAGGTCACATCCCACATATGTTGGCCCCAGTAGCGCTTGCGGAGAATG
>JAKAPE010000252.1 GCA_021811945.1 Pseudomonadota bacterium
ATTCATAAAGTTGCTAGTGTCCCTTTGCTTCCGACGTTCGTAATAGGGCATGCGGCAAAGTGATACGAACGTCGGAAGCGGGACACTAGCGGAAGAAACCGGGCTGAAGCAAGCGCCCCGAAAACCGCCGGCTCTCCGCTTCACCGGATCGGAAGTCACGCCGAAGCATCACGGCCGAAGCGCGTTCTCCAGAAACGCGACGATGAAACGCGGCATGCGGATTTGGAGGTCGCCGCGCCCGCGCACGATATGGATGTCGCTGAACTCCGGCCGCTTTTCGCGCGCCAGATGCCGCAAGATTTGCGAGCGAAGGGCCTCGGCGCTCTGGGGCGCAGAGAGCGGCTTCAGCAGGGCAAGAAAGCCGCGATCGCGTATGAGGCACCAGCCGGGCGCGGCGTCGAGCGTGCCGATGTCGAGGCCGGTCTCCTCCAATAGTTCCCGGCTGAGGCTGCCCGCGAGATCGAGCGCGCCGTCAGTGCCGATGTCGTCGGGGTCCGGCGTGCCGCAAGGGAAATAGATCTGTCCCGAGGCCGCCGTGTGCGACGCCATCTCTCCGAGCAGATAGGCGCCGTCGGCGCTGCGCAGGGCCGCGGCCGCGAAAATATTGGCGACGCCGCGATCGGCAAAGTCCCAGTCGCGCCAGGCGATGAAGCTGGCGTAGTCCGTCTCGAAACAGGCGCCGCGCAAGACGCGGCCGCCGATGACGTAGCGGCTGAGAAGGAGCACACGCCCGTTCCACAGCGCCGGTTGCCGCCGTCGCCGACCGACGAAATGCCGGTCGATGTCCTCGCGTCGCGCCGTGGCAAACGGCCACGACCATGGCTCGACCGCGATCTCCACCCGCTCGAGCGCGATGATCTCGGCGGTCGGCATCGCGACGGAATCAGTTCCGGCTGCGGTCCACCAGCGCCCGCTCCTTGATCCAAGGCATCATAGCCCGCAGCTTGGCGCCCATCTCCTCGATCGGATGGCTTGCGCACTTGGCGCGCATGGCCTTGAACGAGGTCTGGTTGACCTTGTTCTCCAGCATCCAGTCCTTGACGAACTTGCCCGACTGGATGTCGGCAAGAACGCGTTTCATCTCCGCGCGGGTCTTGTCGTCGATGACGCGCGGGCCGGAGACGTATTCGCCGTATTCCGCCGTGTTGGAGACCGAATAGTTCATGGTGGCGATGCCGCCCTCGTAGATGAGGTCGACGATCAGCTTGACCTCGTGCACGCATTCGAAATAGGCCATCTCCGGCGCATAGCCGGCCTCGACCAGGGTCTCGTAACCGGCCTTCATCAGTTCGACGAGGCCGCCGCAAAGTACCGACTGCTCGCCGAAAAGGTCCGTCTCGCATTCCTCGCGGAACGTCGTCTCGATGATGCCGGCGCGGCCGCCGCCGATGGCGGCGCCGTAGGAGAGGCAGAGATCGTGGGCGTTGCCGGAGGCGTCGCGATGGACCGCCATCAGCACCGGCACGCCGGCGCCGCGCAGATATTCGGCGCGCACGGTGTGGCCGGGCCCCTTGGGCGCGATCATCATCACGTCGAGGTCGCTCCTGGGCTCGATCAGGTTGAAATGGATATTAAGGCCATGCGCGAACATCAGCGCGGCGTTCGGCTTCATGTTGGCATGCAGGTGATTGGTGTAGATGTCGGCCTGCAGCTCGTCGGGCGTCAGCATCATGATCACGTCGGCCCATTTGGCGGCCTCGCCAGCGTCCATGACCTTGAGCTTCTCGGCCTCCGCCTTCTTGATCCCCGGCGAGCCCTTGCGCAGCGCCACCGCGACCTCCTTGACGCCGGAATCGCGCAGATTGAGCGCATGGGCGTGGCCCTGACTGCCATAGCCGATGACGGCGACTTTCTTGCCCTTGATCAGGTTCAAATCGGCGTCACGATCGTAATAAACGCGCATGGTATTCTCTCCGTTAGGCGACGTGGCTGTAGCGGGAAAACGCTCAGAAGGAAACAGGTATTCCAAGGAGCACGGCGAGCTTGGCCTTCACCTCGACGAGCGCATCGTCCGGCAAGTGCCCACCGTAGCCGACCGGTCGCGCCGCCGGGTCGACGGCTTTGATCTGATCGACGAGGACGACACCCGTCAATCGGCCGACGGCAGGCAGGCTGACCTCGAAGGGCCACTTTCGGCGCTTGCGCGTGATCGGACAGACGATGAGCACTGAGGAGCGCATGTTGTATTCGCGTTGCGTCAGAACAACAGCCGGCCGCCGCCCGCCTTGTTCGTAGCCGACCGGCTGACCGAAATCGATCCAGAGGATGTCGCCGGCATCAAGCGCGACGTCTTGGCCTGCCACGGTTTGCCCCGATCCGTCGCTTCATCGCCTCAAATTCTTCGTCGCTCGGAGCGATATCGCTCCAATCGTCGTCCGGCCACGGCGCCTCGACTGCGGACCAATCCTTCAAGGGCGGCGGCTTGCGACCAGGCTTGATCTGCGCCAACAAGTCCTCGAGACGATAGCGCGGAATCGCGCGCCGGTTCGCGGTCTCCATGGTGAGCCGGCTACCGTCTCGATGCAGCTCAACCTCACAACCTGGCGTCAAGCCAAGATCGTCAGCCACCGGTTTGGGTAACCGTACCGCGAGGCTATTGCCCCACTTTGCCACTTTGATCTTCATTGCGCCCGTTCCTTTGGATATACAATGTATATTCCAACCCCTGCCGATGTCCCAGCCGCTGTCCGCTCAGCGCAACCTGCCAAGCAAGCCTCAACCATAGCGTTTATGCCGCGGTCACTTCGTACTTTCCATTCGCGTCGAACTGCTCGCGCGCAAGCGCGATCTTCGCCTGGTTGCGAATCGCCCAGGCACCGAGCGCCGAAACAGGCTGCAAGAGATCGCATCCCAGCGGGGTGAGGGCATAATCGACGCGCGGCGGAATGGTCGGGAACATCGTCCGCGTGATCAGCCCGTCGCGTTCGAGCCCGCGCAGCGTAAGAGTCAGCATGCGCTGCGAAATGCCGCCAATGGCGCGCCGCAGCTCGTTAAAGCGCAACGGCCCTTCCCCGAGCCGGGTGATCACCAGGACGGACCATTTGTCGCCGATGCGGGCGAGCACGTCGCTGACGGCGCGGCAGTCGCCGGGCAAGTGGATGTGTCTCGGTTTCATCGTTGTGCCTTCTTGTGCGCTCGTCGGTTGGGCACTTATCTAGCCCCAGTTATCAATTTTAACCAGAGGATCCACTATGACAATGCCGCATCTCGCCGTCATCGTCGGTTCAAACCGCCGCGATTCGATCAACCGCAAGCTCGCCGACGCGCTGGTCAGGCTCGGCGCCGAAAAATTCGATGCCGGTTTCACCCGCATCGACGATCTGCCGATGTACAACCAGGACCTCGAGGGCAATCTGCCGGCCGAGGTGGCGCGCTTCAAAAACGAGATCACGCGCGCCGACGGCATTCTGATTCTCACGCCGGAGCACGATCGGTCGATCCCGGCGGTGCTGAAGAACGCGGTCGACTGGGGCGCGCGGCCGTACGGCAGGAATTCCTGGGCCGGCAAGCCCGCTTTCATCACCGGCACCTCGCCGGGCGCCATCGGCAGCGCCTTGGCGCAGCAGCATCTGCGCTCGGTGATGACCGGGCTCGGCATGATCCTGCTCGGCGGCGAAGCCTATATCACGTTCAAGCCGAGCCTTCTCGACGAGGAAGGCAATATCGGCGACGAGAGCACGCGCAAATTCCTGGCGGGTTTTATCGATCGCTTCGCCGACCTCATCACGCGACTGTCGCAGTCGCAAACCGAGCGCTCGGCGGCGTAAGGTCGCCGCGCTCCCGCAACGAGCTACATCCCCTCCGGCCCGCGGGAAATGGCCGCGACGCCGGTGCGCGAGACCTCGACCAGGCCGAGCGGCAGCATCAGATTGACGAAGCTGTCGATCTTGTCGGAGGCGCCGGTGATTTCGAACACGAAGCTTTCGTTGCTGGCGTCAATGACGCGGGCGCGGAAGGCGTCGGCAAGCCGCAGCGCCTCCACGCGCGGCTCGCCCTGGCCGCGCACCTTGACCATGGCCAGTTCCCGCTGCAGCGCCGGGCCGGCTTTGGTGAGGTCGACCACGCGGTGCACCGGCACCAGGCGGTCGAGCTGATTCTTGATCTGCTCGATGACCATCGGCGTGCCACGGGTGACGATGGTGATGCGCGAGAGATGTTTTTCGTGCTCGGTCTCCGACACGGTGAGCGATTCGATGTTGTAGCCGCGCCCGGAAAACAGCCCGATGACGCGCGCCAGCACGCCGGGCTCGTTGTCGACGAGGACGCAGAGCGTGCGCGACTCGATGCTCTCGCTGATGACGGCGGCGGGATAGTGGGTCGTGGCGGTCATCGTGTTCACGGTTGCCATGTTGTTCCTGTTGCCTCTCCCTCTACCCTCTCCCTCTACCCTCTCCCTCTACCCTCTCCCTCTTGCGGGAGAGGGTGGTCCGAGCAGCGCGTAGCGCTGCGAGGACCGGGTGAGGGGTAAAACCAGCCGCGAGTTCGGACCCCTAACCTGGCTCGCTTCGCTCACCACCCTCTCCCACAAGAGGAGAGGGTATATTTACGGCCTCCCGCAATTTACACCATCACCTTGCCCTCCTCGGTGACGGCGTCCTCGACGCGGGTCGCCGCGTCGCCGAGCAGCATCTCGTTGTGGGCGCGGCCGGACGGGATCATCGGGAAGCAGTTTTCCGCCGGATCGACCACGCAATCGAACAACACCGGCTTCTTCACCTCGATCATCTCGCGAATTTTCTCGTCGAGTTCGCCGGGATGTTCGCAGCGGATGCCGTGGGCATGATAGGCCTCGGCGAGCTTGACGAAATCGGGCAGCGCCTCGGTGTAGGAATGGGCGTAGCGCCCGCCGTGCAGCAATTCCTGCCACTGCCGCACCATGCCCATGTACTGGTTGTTGAGGATGAAAATCTTGATCGGCAAATCGTACTGCGCCGCGGTCGACATCTCCTGCATGGTCATGAGCACCGAAGCCTCGCCGGCGATGTCGACGACGAGGGAATCCGGATGCGCGAGCTGCACGCCGACTGCCGCCGGCAGGCCATAGCCCATGGTGCCGAGGCCGCCCGAGGTCATCAGGCGGTTCGGTTCCTGAAAATGATAGAGCTGCGCCGCCCACATCTGGTGCTGGCCGACTTCGGTCGTGACGTAGGTATCGAGATTCCGGGTGTGTTCGTAAAGCCGCTGAATGGCGTATTGCGGCTTGATGATCTCGTTGGAATTGCGATAGGCGAGCGAGTTTTTCGCCCGCCATTTCCCGATCTCATCCCACCACGCCGCAAGCGCCTTCTTGTCCGGCGCGAGCGCGCTTGCGCGCCACAGCCGCACCATGTCCTCGAGCACATGGCCGCAGTCGCCGACGATGGCGAGATCGACCTTGACGTTCTTGTTGATCGAGGAGGGGTCGATGTCGATGTGGATTTTCTTCGAGCCGGGCGAGAAGGCGTCGAGCCGGCCGGTGATGCGGTCGTCGAAGCGCGCGCCGACGGCGATCATCAGGTCGCAATCGTGCATCGCCCAGTTGGCCTCCCAAGTGCCGTGCATGCCGAGCATGCCCAGCCATTGCCGATCGGCGGCCGGAAAGGCGCCGAGGCCCATCAGCGTCGAGGTGATGGGAAAGCCGGTGAGCTTGACCAATTCGCGGAGGAGGTCGCTCGCCGCCCGGCCGGAATTGATCACGCCGCCGCCGGTGTAGAACAGCGGGCGCCTGGCGGCCGCCATCATATCGACGGCCTGCTTGATCTTGTCGAGATCGCCCTTGACCCTGGGATGATAGCCGCGGTGCGCAAAGTCCTTGGGCTTGGAATAGACGCCCGTGGCGAATTGCACGTCCTTGGGGATGTCGATCACGACCGGGCCCGGCCGTCCGCTGGCGGCGATATGGAACGCCTCGTGCAGCACGCGCGGCAGATCGGCGACATCCTTGACGAGGTAGTTGTATTTGGTGCACGGCCGCGTGATGCCGACGGTATCGCACTCCTGGAAGGCGTCGTTGCCGATCAGATGCGTCGGCACCTGCCCGGTAATGACGACGAGCGGTATCGAATCGCAGAGGGCGTCGGTCAAGCCGGTCACCGAATTGGTGGCCCCGGGACCGGAGGTGACCAGAACCGTGCCGACCTTGCCGGTGGAGCGCGCGTAGCCTTCGGCGGCATGCACCGCGCCTTGCTCGTGGCGCACCAGAATGTGCCGCACCTTGTCCTGTTTGAACAGCGCATCGTAGATCGGCAGCACCGCGCCGCCGGGATAGCCGAAAAGGTGTTCGACGCCCTGATCGGCAAGCGCCGCGATCACCATTTCCGCGCCGGTCATCTCTTTCATGGCTTGCTCCGCTTGCTCGACCGCCCCTTCCTTTCTTTTCCGCAAGCGGGATCGGCAAGGAGGGGCCTGATATTCGGGAAATAAAAAAGGGGCTCAAGAAGCCCCTGTTTTTGCGCACCGCCTCACTTCGCAGGTGGATCATCCACCCCCGGCGGTGCGCCTTCCTACGAGAATGAGCGACGTGGCCGGAAAACGACGCACGACCTTATCCTTCTACCGTGAACTGCTGTTTATAAGCCATTGTGGCAAGGCGCGTCAAGCCAAACCCACGGCTCGGCACGGCTCGGAAGTCAGGTTAACGGGCAATTTCGGGTGATTTTGTATTGACTGGAGGATCGTGATCCCGTTGGCGCTCTGATTCGGCATGGAGCGCGATCATGGACGCCGTCGCTGTCACGATC
>JAKAPE010000253.1 GCA_021811945.1 Pseudomonadota bacterium
CGATCTTTTTTAGAGCGACGGCGTCCTGTGGCGGGATGATGCCGCCGACGACAACCGGCACGTTGTTGATCCCCGCCTCCTTCATCCGCGCCATGACATCCTTCACCAGCGACATGTGCGAGCCGGAGAGAATGGAAAGACCGACCACGTGCACCCCTTTCTCCGCGGCGGCAGCGGTGATCGCCTCGGCGGTGAGACGGATGCCGTCATAGACCACGTCCATGCCGGCGTCGCGGGCGCGAACGGCAATCTGCTCGGCACCGTTCGAGTGGCCGTCGAGGCCGGGTTTGCCGACCAGGAATTTGATGCGCCGGCCGAGTTTCCTCGACACCCGGTCGACCTCGGCGCGGATGTCATCGAGACCTTCCGCATCGTTGCGCATGGCGGCGCCGACGCCGGTCGGCGCGCGGTATTCGCCGAAGGCCGAGCGCAGCGCAAAACCCCACTCTCCAGTGGTGACGCCCGCCTTCGCACAGGCAATCGAAGCCGGCATGATATTGGCCCCACGGCGCGCCGCCTGGTGCAGCGCGTCGAGCGTGGCAGCCACCGATTTGGCGTCGCGCGCGGCACGCCAAGTCTTCAGCCGCGCAATCTGGTCGGCTTCGGCTTCTGCGGAGATACTGAGCACGGCGCCAGCGTCTGCAAGCGGCGACGGCTCGGTCTCGACGAAGCGGTTGACGCCGACCACCACCTCATCGCCGCGCTCGATCGCTTCTACCCGGCGCGCGTTCGATTCGACGAGTTGCCGCTTGAGATATCCCGATTCGACCGCAGCGACCGTACCGCCCATCTGTTCGATCTGCTTGAGCTCCTCTTTCGCCGCGCTTTTGAGTTCGGCGACCTTCGTCGCGATGACCGGCGAGCCGTCAAATATATCGCCGTATTCGAGAAGGTCGGTCTCGTAGGCAAGGATCTGCTGCATGCGCAACGACCATTGCTGGTCCCACGGCCGCGGCAGGCCGAGCGCCTCGTTCCATGCCGGAAGCTGCACGGCGCGCGCGCGCGAACTTTTCGACAGCGTCACCGCGAGCATTTCGAGGAGGATGCGGGCGACGTTGTTCTCCGGTTGCTGCTCGGTCAAGCCCAGCGAGTTGACCTGGACGCCGTAGCGGAACAGCCGTTGCCGCGCGTCGGTTACGCCGTAGCGTTCGCGCGCAATCTCATCCCAAAGCCCGGTGAAGGCGCGCATCTTGCAGACTTCGGTGACGAAACGCAGCCCCGCATTGACAAAAAACGAAATGCGCCCAACCACCTCGCCGAACGCTTCGGCTTCGGCTTCGGCTTCGGCTTCGGCCTCGAGCTCGCCCGAGGCCTTCACCGCGTCGAGCACGGCCATGGCGGTAGCGAGCGCAAAGGCGATTTCCTGCACGGGGGTCGCGCCCGCCTCCTGCAGATGGTAGGAGCACACGTTGATGGGATTGAATTTCGGCATCTGCCTGGTCGTGAACAAAATCACGTCTTTGGTGAGCCGCATCGACGGTGCGGGCGGAAACACATAGGTGCCGCGGGAGAGATATTCCTTGATGATGTCGTTCTGCGTCGTTCCCTGGAGCTTTGCCCGCGGCACGCCCTTTTCATCGGCGAGCGCAACATAGAGCGCGAGCAGCCACGCGGCAGTGGCGTTGATCGTCATCGACGTGTTCATCTCGCCGAGCGGAATGCCGTCGAACAGCATGCGCATATCGCCGAGGTGTGAAATCGGCACGCCGACTCGTCCCACTTCACCCTTGGCTTGCGGGTGGTCGCTGTCGTAGCCGGTCTGAGTCGGCAGATCGAAGGCGACCGAGAGCCCAGTCTGCCCCTTGGCCAGATTCTTGCGGTACAGCGCATTCGATGCCGCCGCGGTCGAATGCCCCGCGTAGGTCCGGAAAATCCAAGGCTTATCCCGCTTCGCTGTGTTGGGCATGACGCTGTCGCGTGGCGGCTGTTCAGTCATCGATTTCTTACGGCCGCACTGTGATCCGGATTTTGTTGCGTTGCAACATGCTTGATATTTCGAGTGATGTCGGGGGTGTCTCAGTTTGGATTTAAGGCGGTCAGAGAAAGTCGTCGATCGCACCATCCGTTCGAACGAAAATCCTCGGTTCAACTTGAGACAATACCTTCGTTGTTCTCAGGCTCAACTCGCGGCAGGCTGAGGCCGTGAGCGGCTGAAGATGATGACCTTTCAGAACAACGGCGTGCCCGGCACGAAGGCGTCAAAAGCGGCCCAGAACTGGGCGCGGAAGCGGTCCTGCTCCATGAGAATTTCATGCCGGGCGCCGGCCACGACGAGATGCGCGCCGGCGCGCAACATCGCGGCGAAATCTTCGATCGCAGTGTTCGACACGATGGCATCGCGCCCTGCAGCGATGATGAGGATCGGCTGGCGGATGTGCGACGGATAGCTCGGCTCGGCGAGTGCGCGCATGGCGCGGAAGGCCGCGTCGACCCAGGCGACCGTCGGCCCGCCGAGCCCGAGCATCGGCTCGTTCTCGAGAATAGCTGCATTGCGTGCATAGCGCACCGGATCCGTAGTCAGAATATTGCCGGCAAAGGGGTGCAAATCCATCACGCCGCGATAGCGGCCGGGCACATACCGGCCGCCTAGGCCGGCGAGCCGCATGGCACGGACGACGATGCCGGCAGTCGCCGTCGCATTCACTTGTCCGAGCCCAATCATCGGGGCCGTCAGCACGATACGGTCGAACCAGCGGTGGCCGCGGTGCGCCGCGCGGATGAGCACGTTCGCGCCCATGGAATGGCCGATGGCGAAGATCGGCGGCGGACAATCGGGCAGCACGATCTCGCGCATAAAAGTCTCGAGATCGAGGTCGTATTCGGAGAAGGCGCCCACGTGACCTTTGCGGCGGTCGGGCAAGGCGCGATCCGACATGCCCTGGCCACGCCAATCAAGAAGGGCGACAGCGAAACCGCGGGAGCGCAGGTCGCGCACGGTCTCAAAATATTTTTCGATCCACTCGGTGCGGCCCGGAAAGATGCAGACGGTGCCGCGGCGACCTGCCGGCGGCTGGAAACGCGTAAACCGCAGCCGGACCCCGTCCGGTGTCTTCAGCATGCCAGTGACCGCGCTTTCGGGGACAGGGTTGGCGGGAATGGAGACGAGCGTCATTGAGGCGTCTGAGACCGGAGCAAGGTCGAACGAAACGGATCTGCGGCTTATAGCAGCGTCGGCGGCAACCGCGAGGCCCGCAAGTGGAGAAGAGCCCTTGCAACAATCGACCGGCATTCCCATGTCATTGATGCGCAGGCCCGAGATGGCTGCGCTTACCCAGGTCCGGCTCCGAAAAGAGCGGACCGCCGCATGTCGCTTCAGAAGGAGGATATGCCATGCGAACTTTCGATCTTGCACCCCTTTATCGTTCGACGGTCGGCTTCGATCGGCTGTTCTCGTTGCTCGATCAGAGCATCGAGGATGCCGCGCCGGGCTACCCGCCCTACAATATCGAGCAGATCAGCCCGAATGAATACCGCGTTACGGTGGCCGTCGCCGGCTTCCGTGAAGACGAGCTTTCGGTCGTGGCGAAGGAGAACACCCTGACTATCCGCGGCCAGAAGAACGCCAAGGACGAACACAACGAGATGCTTTATCAGGGCATCGCGGCCCGAGCCTTCGAGCGCGTGTTCCAGCTCGCCGACTACGTGCTCGTCAAAGGCGCCAGGCTTGAGAACGGCCTCCTGCATGTCGACCTGGTGCGCGAAATCCCCGAGGCTAAGAAGCCGCGCACGATCCCGATCAGCAACGACAGCGTGGTCGAGCACAAGCAGGCCGCGTGAGCACGCGGGCCAGACGCGACCAACCGTCTACGGCTGAAGTCAGCGCCCCGGTTGTCCGGGGCGCTTTTATCTGCGAAGCTACGCCGATGCTCCCTTCGCCTTCGGGCGCCGCAGGTGTTCGTCGAGCCGCGGCATGATCTCGACGAAGTTGCACGGGCCGTAACGGTAATCGAGCTGGTGCACCAGAATTTCGTCCCAGGCGTCCTTGCAAGCGCCCGGCGAACCGGGCAAGCAAAAAATAAGGGTTCCCCCGGCCACGCCGGCGGTGGCGCGCGACTGGATTGCCGAAGTTCCGATCTTTGAAAAACTGATCACCAGGAACAGCGCCGAGAAGGCGTCCATCTTCTTCTCAAACAACGGCTCGACAGCTTCGGGGGTGACATCGCGGCCGGTAAAGCCGGTGCCGCCGGTGGTGATGATCACGTCGATCACCGGATCGGCGATCCAGGCTTTGAGCCGCGCGCGGATCGCCTCGATATCGTCGGTGACGATGCTGCGCTCGGCGACGAGGTGGCCGGCGGCGACAATGCGCTGCACCAGGAACGCACCCGACTTGTCGTCCTTGAGGTCGCGCGTGTCGGAAATCGTCAATACCGCGATTTTCAGCGGCACGAATTGTTTGCTTTCGTCAAGGCCAGTCATGGCTTCACCATTACGCACGCCGTCCATAACTTAGGCCTTCCGGCCGGTTTCTGCCAAGCGCCGGTGGTGTCTCGGCGTTGGTGAGATTACCCGTGCGAATTTACCACCTGTCCGCCGAAGACGATTAACCAAGTGTTTCCCGGCATTTATTGCCTAGCCAAAAACCGTCGTGATTAAGTCGATCTTTACTTTGGACCGGCATGATCCAGCTTGTCGGTTGCAAGTCCCGCGTCGCCGATCGCGTCGTCCTTGAGTCAGAGTTCTGAGTCATGGTTGTGTCGCGTCGCGGGGCGTCCGTAAGGACGCCCCGCGTGAGTTCTGAGTCCCAGCAGTCCCCAGCATCCGCACGCATCATCGTCGGCGATTGCGTGGCCGAGATGGCCAAGCTCCCGGCCGCCGGCGTCGATATCGTGTTCGCTGACCCGCCGTACAATCTGCAGCTCCAGGGCGACCTCAAGCGTCCCGACGATTCGCGCGTGGATGCCGTCGTCGATGACTGGGACAAGTTCGCGAGCTTCGGAGCCTATGACGATTTCACCCGCGCCTGGCTTCTCGCCTGCCGCCGGGTAATGAAGCCGAGCGCCACGCTCTGGGTCATCGGCTCCTATCACAATATCTTCCGCGTCGGCGCCATCCTGCAGGACCTCGGCTTCTGGATATTGAACGACATCGTTTGGCGCAAGTCGAACCCGATGCCGAACTTCCGCGGCCGGCGCTTCACCAATGCGCACGAGACGTTGATCTGGGCAGCGCGCGATCCGGCCAAGAAAAATTATACGTTCAATTACGAAGCGCTGAAGGCCGGCAACGACGACGTTCAGATGCGTTCCGATTGGTTCATCCCGCTGTGCACGGGCGAGGAGCGGCTCAAGGGTCGCGACGGCAAGAAGCTGCATCCGACGCAAAAGCCGGAAGCGCTGCTCGCGCGCGTCATCCTCGCTGCATCGCGGCCCGACGACCTCGTGCTCGACCCGTTCTGCGGCACGGGCACTACCGGCGCGGCCGCCCGCCGCCTTGGCCGGCGCTTTATCGGCATCGAACGAGAGCTACAGTATGCAGCAGCAGCCGAGCGGCGCATCGCGGCGACGACACCCTTGCCACAGCCGACTCTCGCCGGTTTCACGACCGCGCGCGAGGCTCCGCGCGTGCCGTTCGCCCTGCTGATCGAACGCGGCCTCCTCGCGCCGGGGACCAAACTCGTCGATGCCAAGAAGCGGCATCGTGCACTCGTGCGCGCCGACGGCGCACTCACGCTCGGCGAAGCGGTCGGGTCGATCCATCGCATCGGCGCTCTGGCGCAAGGCCTCGAAGCCTGCAACGGCTGGACCTTTTGGCACGTCGAGACACCGCAGGGCCTAACCGTGATCGACGCGCTGCGAGCCAAGGTGCGGGCGCAGATCGAGAGATGATTATCATATCCACTTTCGGGAGGCCCTCGAAGGCGGCGAGGGCAGCGAGGCGAGAAGCGGTAGCGTCATCGCCGCCGCGATCGACTTCGCGAAGCGGACCGAGAAGCGAGCCGTAGCGAGGGCCGCAGATTCGGCGCGTTGGCTCTCGCCGTAGCCGGTCATCACCAACATGGCGCCGGCCAACGCGGCGCGCTTCGCGGCTTCGATGTCGGTAGTCTTATCGCCGACAAGCCAGGATTTTTGCAGCTCTAGACCCAGATCGGTGGCCGCGCGCAGGATCATGCCCGGGTTGGGTTTTCGCGCCGGGTGATCGGGGTGCAGGAAGCTGCCCTCTCCGGCAGGGTGGTGCGGGCAAGCGTAGACGGCATCGAGCCGCGCGCCGCACGCCTGAAGACGCGAAGAAATCGCTTGCTGCACAGCAGCGAACGCATTCCAGCCGTAATAGCCACGACCGATGCCTGCTTGATTCGTCACGAGAACGACGGCAATGCCGCGCCGGTTGGCCGCGCCTATTACCGCGCCGGCCTCCGATATGAGCACGACATCCTCGGCGCGGCAGAGATATCGTGTTTCCACCACCACGACGCCGTCACGATCGAGAAACAGCGCGGGTCCTCCGCGCCGCGCGTCAGGCCGCACGTCGCACCAAATCCCCTGCGCGTCGGTTGGATAGGCGACAGACGACATTTCGATGGCTTGCGCCGGCATTGCCGTATCGCGGCGCCTGCGCCCCTCTCAGCCAAGAATTGCGTCTTGTTCAGCGGAACGATCGCTTTTGCAAGGCGAATCTAGTGTCCCGCTTCCGACGTTCGTATCACTTTGCCGCATGCCCTATTACGAACGTCGGAAGCAAAGGGACACTAGCAACTTTATGAATCTAGTGTG
>JAKAPE010000254.1 GCA_021811945.1 Pseudomonadota bacterium
AAGGTGTGTCCGCCGGCGATGAGCGCGACCGTCTCCTCGTCGTTCATCGCCATGCGCTTGAAGGTCTCGCGAATGTCGACGGCGGCCGCTACGGGATCCGGCTTGCCGTTCGGACCTTCCGGATTGACATAGATGAGACCCATTTGCACGGCGGCCAATGGATTCTCCAGGTTCCGGTCGCCGGTGTGGCGCTCGTCGCTAGCAGGAGCAGGGAACCAGGCCTTCTCCTTGCCCCAGTAGACGGATTCGTCCGGCTCAAAGACATCGCGGCGCCCGCCGCCGAAGCCGAAGGTCTTAAAGCCCATCGACTCGAGCGCGACATTGCCGGCGAGGATCATCAGGTCGCCCCAGGAGATCTTGCTGCCGTATTTCTGCTTGATCGGCCACAACAGGCGCCGTGCCTTGTCGAGACTCGCATTGTCCGGCCAAGAGTCGAGCGGCGCGAAGCGCTGTTGGGCAGTGCCGGCACCGCCGCGGCCGTCGCCGATGCGGTACGTGCCCGCTGCATGCCATGCCATGCGAATGAAGAGTCCGCCGTAGTGGCCGAAATCCGCCGGCCACCAGTCTTGGCTGTCCGTCATCAGCGCGGTGAGGTCGTTCTTCAGGGCCTTGAAGTCGAGCTTCTTGAATTCTTCCGCGTAGTTGAACGCCTCGCCCATGGGATTGGACAGCGAAGAGTTCTGGTGCAGGATCTTCAGGTTGAGATGGTTCGGCCACCAGTCGCGGTTAGACTTCGCTCCAACAGTCGTGTGCATCACGGGGCACTTGCCCGTGCTGTTATCAGTCTTTGCGTCCATGTCTCTCTCCGTTCGGGTTTTGCAAGTTCCCTTGATTGCAGGCGCTGACAGGGTTGACGAAACGTAGGCCGTGCCGTCCATCAGGTCTAATCGTATTGATTGGGGATGCCGATAAGCATATCTTATCGGCATGATCACCCTGCGGCAGTTGCGTTATTTGGCCTCGCTCGCCCGCCACCGGCATTTCGGTCGGGCGGCGGAGGCGTGCGCGGTTACTCAACCGGCCTTGTCGATGCAGGTGCGCGAACTCGAGCGCGAGATCGGCGCCGTGCTGGTCGAGCGCCGGCGGGGGGAGATTGCTTTGACCGAGACCGGCCTCGAAGTCGCGCGGCGCGCCGAGCATATCCTCGCCGCTGCCCGTGATCTCGTCGACTTCGCCCGTCATCGCGAAATACTCAGCGGCGAGCTTCGCCTCGGCATCATTCCGACGCTTGCGCCCTATATTCTGCCGCGCGTGCTGCCGCGGCTGCAGACCGCTTATCCGCAATTGCGCCTGGATATGCGCGAGACGCAGACCAAAACGCTGCTCACAGAGCTCGTCGCCGGCGACCTGGATGCCGTGCTGCTGGCGCTGCCGGTCGACGCCGAGGTCGAGACGCGGCCTCTGTTCGTCGATCCGTTCCTGCTTGCGGTCCCGGCCGCCGAGCCGCTGCCGACGCACGGCCGCGTCACGAGCGCGGACGTGGACCGCCGGCGCCTCATTTTGCTCGAAGAAGGACATTGCCTGCGCGACCAGGCGCTGGCGTTCTGTGCCCCGGCCCGGGACGAAGCGCCCACCGGACTCGGCGCCACGTCGCTTACCACCGTGATGCAGATGGTTGCCAACAATTACGGCGTGACACTTTTGCCGGAAGTTGCGGTTGGCGTCGAGGTTCGCGACAGGCGGGTGAAGCTCCTGCGCTTCGTCGCACCCGAGCCCACACGCACAATTGGGCTTGCTTGGCGCCGCACCTCGCCGCGCAAGCAGGATTTCGCCGCGCTCGGCGAAATCCTCACGCGGACGCTTGTCGCATCCGCCCCGTCACGAGCCCCGGCCGCGAAGAACCTCCGCCGCGAGCGCCCGCGTCGCCGGGCGTCGTTGCCGTAGCGCCTCCCTGTCGAGCGCAGTCACCGCGGCCTTTGCGGCGGCGAACGAGCGTTCGATGCGGGCAGAGAGATAGCGCACCACGTTCGCATCGACCGCGAGCTGACGGTCGGCCGCGAGCTTGACGATCACCGCGCGCAGCATCGCGTCGTCCGGCGCCTTGAGCGCCACGACCGGCAGCGCCCGCAGCCGCGAGAGGAGATCGGGAATCGCGAACGGCCAGGCGGCCGGCGGCGCGTGCGCGGTGAGCAGCAGAAATGAGTTCTCCTCGCGGGCGAGATTTATGAGGTGGAACAGGGTTCGCCCGTCCGGCACGGCGGCCGCATTCTCGACGACCAACGCACCGGTGGCGAGCGCGGCGGGAAGCGCGGCCTGGTCGAGCGCATGGGTAGAAACGACCCGTGCGCCGGCAACCGCCGCCCACATCGTGGCCAGGTGGGTCTTGCCGGATCCCGCGGGCCCGATTACGGCGACGGCGTTCGCCGGCCAATCCGGCCAAGAGTCGAGGAGCGCCAACGCATCTTCGTTGCACGACCCCGACAAGAAATCCTCCCGCGCATAGCTTTCGGGATGATCAAGTGCGAGCGCAAGCTGGCGCGGACGAAAGGGCGTGGCGCCCAGGGCCGTGTCTGACCGGGTCGAGTCGGCACGTCCCGGCATCAGTATCCCGCCCCGAACGAGTTCATGTGGTGGAACCACGCGGCGAGATAGAAAGCGATCGAGAGCAGGGTCAACATGGCGACGAGCGCTATGGCGATCGTCGTCAACAATGCGACATCAAAGCCGAAGCTTTGTTCGGCCAGGACCAGCGTGGCAAGAAAGATTTGCGCCGCGGTGTTCAGCTTCGAGACCGGCAATGGCTTGACCGGCATCGGCCGGCCCACCAGCCACGACAGAATAAAGCCGCTGATGATCATGATGTCGCGCGAGACGACGAGAATGACGAGCGAAATCGGCAATTTGTCGGCAATGCCCAGCGCGACGTAGATCGAGACGATCAGCGCCTTGTCGGCCAGTGGATCAAGATAGGCGCCGAGCTCGCTTGCCATGTGGAAGCGCTTGGCGAGGAAGCCGTCGACCGCATCGCTGATCCCCGCCGCCAGGAAAAGGAAGAAGGCGGCGCGCATCTGTCCCGAGGTGATCGCCCAGACCACGACCGGCACCAGGATGATGCGCCCCAGCGTGATGACGTTCGGGATATTCAAACTGCGCCCCGGCTTCCGGCACGCCCGCTCTCGGCCGCAGGTCCGGCAGCCAAAAAACTGCCGAAGCGAACATCCGACTTCGGGCGTGCCTCTCGCGCCCCCTATATAACATAATAACATAACGGAGCCGGCACGCTTGCACGCCCCGCGATTCCCACGTAGGAGGCCGCAACGAGCGATGCCTTCTCTGCCGCAGGAAGGCATGATTTGTCCGAAGGGTTCGGTGGATTCCGTGGACCAAGCGCGCTACGCCGCGGCCGGCGTCGATATCGACGCCGGCAACCGCATGGTCGAATTAATCAAGCCGCTGGTGCGCACGACCGTGCGGGCAGGCGCCACGGCCGAGATCGGTGGTTTCGGAGGACTTTTCGACCTGAAGGCGGCCGGATTCTCCGACCCGCTCCTGGTCGCGGCTACCGACGGCGTCGGCACCAAGATCAAACTTGCGGTCGAGACCTCGCGTCACGACACGATCGGCATCGATCTCGTTGCCATGGTAGTGAATGACCTGGTGGTGCAGGGCGCCGAGCCTTTGTTCTTTCTCGACTATTTTGCCTGCGGCACGCTCGATCCCGCGGTCGGGAGCGCGGTGGTCGCTGGCATTGCCGCTGCCTGCCGCGAGGCGGGCTGCGCTCTGATCGGCGGGGAGACGGCCGAAATGCCGGGAGTCTACGGGACGGGCGATTATGATCTTGCCGGTTTCGCTGTCGGCGCCGTCGCGCGCGAGAATTTGCTGCCGCGCGCCGATATCGCCCCGGGCGACGTTGTGATCGGGCTCTCCTCGAGCGGCGTGCATGCGAACGGTTTTTCCTTGGTGCGCCGCGTCGTCGCCGTGTTGGGCCTTTCCTGGGATGCACCGGCGCCCTTTGCGCCGGCGCACACTCTCGGCGACGCCCTGCTCACGCCGACGCGGCTCTATGTGCAATCGTGCCTCACTGCGATCCGCAGGACGAAAGCTGTCAAGGCCCTCGCCCACATCACCGGCGGCGGTTTTGTCGACAACATTCCGCGTGTGCTGCCGCCGGACCTTGCCGTTTTGTTGAACCTCGACCGTATCAGCGTCCATCCGGTGTTCAAATGGCTTGCCGCCGCGGGCAAGATCAGCGAGCGGGAGATGCTGCGGACATTCAATTGCGGGATCGGCATGATCGCGGTGCTGGACAAACATGGCGCCGAGAGCGCATGCGAAAAGTTCGCTGCGCTGGGCGAAACCCCAGTGCGGCTCGGCGAAATCGTCGCTGCAAATGGCGAGCAGCGCGTAGACTTTCGCGGAAGGCTCGACCTCGCCTGGTGAGGTCTCGGTACAATCCATGGCCAAAAAACGCGTCGCCGTGCTGATTTCCGGCCGCGGATCGAACATGGCGGCGTTGATTGAAGCGGCGAAAGCGCCTGATTATCCGGCCGAGATCGTGCTTGTCGTGTCGAACCGTCCGCAAGCGCCGGGGCTTTCCCGCGCCCGTGACGCCGACATTGCGACCGCCGTCGTCGATCACACGTTGTTTGGCGAAAACCGCGAGACCTTCGAACGCGCGCTCGATGCGGTGCTCGCGACTTACCGTATCGAACTCGTATGTCTGGCCGGATTCATGCGGCGTCTGTCGCCCTGGCTGGTCGGCCGCTGGCGCGGCCGCATGCTCAACATTCATCCTTCGCTGCTGCCGCAATTCAAGGGGCTCGACACCCACCGCCGGGCGCTCGAAGCCGGCGTCAAGGAACACGGCGCGACCGTCCATCTCGTCGTGCCTGAATTGGATTCGGGGCCGATCATCGCGCAGGAGCGGGTGCCGGTCCTCGCGGGGGATACCGAACAGACCCTGGCGGCCCGTGTCTTGGAGACCGAGCACCGCATCTACCCG
Source organism: Pseudomonadota bacterium (assembly GCA_021811945.1). Classification (GTDB taxonomy): domain Bacteria; phylum Pseudomonadota; class Alphaproteobacteria; order Rhizobiales; family Xanthobacteraceae; genus BOG-931. The sequence goes on from JAKAPE010000254.1 coordinate 4,943, forward strand.
CGGGCTCTCCGCGCGCTGGCAGAAGGCCGGGTCAGGCTGGAGTCCTCCGACCAACAAGACATGCAACGCCTTTGAGCCCGCGCCCCCGCTTTGCAAAGGCATGGTTGGCAAAGAAATGCGAATATCCAACGGCCGCCACCCGCGCATTGCTCGTCAGACTTTTCGGCGCGAGTTTCGACGGTGTGGATCAACCCTGTCGGATCAACCCCGCCCCACAAACCAACGCAGCCACGCTCTTCTCGGAAATCGGTCTAACGGCGACGCCGCAGCGTCTGCTGCGGTGTCTCCCCGTAGCGCGCGCGGTAGGCTGCCGCGGCGCGCCCGAGATGACCTAGACCCACGGTGTAGGCGATTGCAGTGACCGAATCCAATCCGTCCGGGTCGATCAGCGCGGCGCGAAACCGGTCGAGGCGTTTGTTGTGAATGCTTTGACTCATGCTGCTCCCGCGGGTGCTTTTGAAGGCGGTTTGGAGCGAGCGCAAATTCGCCCCGGCCGCCGCGGCGACTTCGGCCACCGCGATCGATCCGTCGAGATGGGCGTCTATGTACTCTTCGGCGCGGCGGACGGCCTTTGGCGCCGGGGCGCGCGCGGGGATCTCCAGAAGAGCCGACTGATTGTGTCTGAGGCTGCAGAGCAGCAGCGTCGTCAGCGCGTCGCACAACAGAACCTGATAGGGCTCGGGCGCGCAGACTTCGCCCTCGACGCTGGCGCGCATGAGCTGCAGATGCCGCAACAGCAACTCGCCCGTCGGCGACTTCATGGCAACGTCGACGTCGAATTCGACGGGACGAGCGGGCTCGCCCAAAAGCGCCTCGCACTGCTTCTGCAGTGCCTCGCGCCGCACCAGAATGATGAGTTTCTCGCATCCCTCGTGCCACGTCATGAGAGTTGGCAAGGTGGGCGACAACAACGAGGCGGTTGCCGAAGCCACAGCCTCCGCGCGCGTTGACCCGCACTTGACTGTCGCCGCGCCGCGCAGAGGCCATTGCAACAGAAAAAAACCGGTCAGTTGACCTGGATCGATCTCCACTTCTGCGCCGTAGGCGACGTAGTTCACCGAGTAGCCGAGCTGCGGAGCACTATGGTGACGCGTATGGAAAGTCTCAGGTCTTCGCTCTTTGGGGGTGAGGAAGTGAGGACAAAAAATGCGGCCGACCTGCTCTCGCGCCTCCTCGGGCGATCGAGTGTCAACAAGGACATGCCGCGTGAGAGGCACGTTGTGAATCGGCATGGCTCATCCTCCGCCAGCGTCTCACCCGTTTTGATTCGCAATTTGGATAGCCCGCTTCGCAATCCGGATAGAAACGCGCGTTCCTTGGCGTCAGCATAATTCAAAATAATTGGTTTTTCAAACAAGCGGAAGCGGCCCGTGGCGGGCGCTTGGACGGGATGGAAGCGACCCCTTTTACGCCGGGCATGCGAGGCTGCGCTGTGCCGGCCGTGACGAACGGTGTTGACGCAAACAGCGCGGCATCTCCGCCACAACGGTGCGTTTGCGATCAGCGTCATCGCCGGCGACCACTGCCCGCACCAAAAACAAACCGCACACGACACTTGCCGCTGCAAGCTGAGTTTTCTGCCCCAACGGTCTCTTGCGATCGCGTGTCTGATGTAGAGCGCGCCAAGCCGGCGCGCCTTGCTATCAAGGGAGGATTAACATGAGCGACCAGACCAAGTTCGTTCTCGACGAAACGCAGATACCGAAGACTTGGTACAATCTGGCGGCGGATTTGCCGAAGCCGTTGCCGCCGGTG